>UQSV01000013.1 GCA_900543875.1 uncultured Coriobacteriaceae bacterium
GTGCTTGAGCCACTTGGCGCCGATGGTGCCCATGTCCATGAGGCAGACGGGCTTGGCGTCGCGGCCGAGCTCGTGGCGCATCGCGAGGTACTTGTCGAACGCGGCCCTGACGACCTCGTCGTCGATCTGGACGTCCTCGAGCTGCGTGCCAAAGGTGGTGTGGCGGCAGTGGTCGGACCAGTAGGTGTCGATGACGCGAATCTCGGTGATGGTGGGGTTGCGGTGCTCGCCGGCGAAGTACTGCTGGCAGAAGGTGATGTCGGCGAGGTCCATCGCCAGGCCGCGGTTTGCGATGAAGGCGGCGAGGCCCTCCTGGTCGAGGTCGAGGAAGCCCTCGAGGCGCTCGACGTCCGCCGGGGTGGCCACGCTCATCTTGAGGGTGTGCTTGTGGGCGAGCGACGCCTCGCGAGCCTCGACGGGGTTGATGACGTAGTGCTTGATGGCTTCGACGTCATCGGCCGTGAGTGCGCCCTCCAGCACGTAGACCTTGGCCGAGCGGACGAGCGGGCGCTCGCCCGCGCTGATGAGCTGGACGCACTCGCTGGCGGAGTCCGCGCGCTGGTCGAACTGGCCGGGCAGGTACTCCACGGCAAAGACGGCGGTGCCCGCGGGGGCACCGGTGACGAAGCCGGCCTCGTCGAGCGTGACGCCCTCGACAGGAAGCTCCGCGGTGGCGGCGTCTACCTGGGGCTCGCTGAACACGATGGGAACGCAGCGCTGGAAGAGGTCCTCCCCGATGCCCTCGACGTCGTAGCGGTTGATGATGCGCAGCCCCTCGAGGCTGCCGATGCCAAGGATGGTGCGCAGCTCTTGCGCGAGCTGCTGCGCCTCCACGTCGAAGCCCGGCTTCTTCTCAACGTAGATGCGAGAGACCATTCGTCCTGCCCTTCTCGGTAGTGGACGCGCCTACCCTGCTGCGGGTAACGCCCGTTTCCGTATGTGTGGCACGCCGCGTGCGCGGCGCGGTCGAACGGGGGCGGCACAGCTGGGCGGCCGCACCCAAGTCTCTATTATGCCGCGTCCGCGCGGCCTGCGGCGAGCGGGAGCTGGCTTGATACACGCCTGAGACAAAAAGATTGATGCGGGGCGCGCCTGGGGCTGGGCGACGTGCGAGGCGAGAAGACCGGAGCGAGGAGACTGCCCGGGTCGCGGGAGGTGGCGACCAAGAGGGCGGGGCGGCAGGCGGAGCAGAACAAGAAACCCGCCCGGGCCGGGTGGCTCGGGCGGGTGGGGATGCGGAGACGTTGAGCCGCGTGCGTGGCCGGTGTGCCGTGCGTGGCGCTAGTTCTCGTAGAAGGCGCCCATATAGGCGATGTACTCGTCCTCCGTGTGGTTGGCCTTCCAGTCGTGCACGCTGTTCTTGTTACGCTCGCCGGCGATAACCGACATCTCGTGGCCGAGCTTCTCGAACGCCTCGTCGGCGACCTGGTCGGGGGTGAGGGCGATCTTGACGACCGCGTCGCCGGCCGGGCCCTTGGGGAAGTTCTTCATGGCCGTGGGGGTGAGGGTGGTGCCCAGCGTGATGGCCTCGACGTCGACGCCGGTCTTCTTGGTCTCGTAGGCGACTGCCTCGGTGAGCTTGAGGATGTAGGCCTTGCCGGCGCCGTACTGGCCGTTGAACGGCGAGCCCGAGATGCCCGTCATGGACGAGACGTTGATGACGGCGCCACGGTCCTGGGCGGCGAACTGCTTCATGTAGTGGTAGAAGATGCGCAGGAAGCTGATGACGTTGACGTTGAGGCACTGCTCGTGGACGGCGAGGTCGACGTCCTGGAGGCGGCCAAAGTGGTGCAGACACGCCACGTAGCTCATGAAGCCCATGTCGAGGCCCTCGGTGGCGGCGAAGATCTTCTCGCAGGCGTCATCGGGCTGGGAGAGGTCGGCGCGTACGACCTTGTAGTCGACGCCGTACTCCTCCTTGAACTTCTCGGCCTTCTCGCGCATGAGCTCCTCGCGGCGGCCCACCATGACGAGGTTCATGCCGCCCTCGGCGAGCTTCTTGCAGAAGGCCTCGCCCACGCCTTCGGTGGCTCCAAGGACGATGCCCCACTCGCCGTACTTCTCCCTGAGATTCATGTGATGCCCCTGTTCTGCTTGGGTGCGGCGGGCGCCCCTGCCTGCCGCCTGGATATGCGCGGCCGCGACGTTGACCACCGTACGCTGGACATTTGCTGCCGGTGACCGAATCGACGGCCAAGGGGGAGTATGGCCGCGGGCGTGCGGCTTAGCCCATATTTGCGGCGAACGGTGCCCCGCGGGTCCGGCGAGCGGTTGGTGCGAGCCTTGATGAGCTCGTTAGGGCTACCATGGGGCGTATGTGGCGCTGCAGACATTGTGCCCGCAGCGCCCGCGCCATGACGAGAAGACGGGGAGCAAAGACGAGATGGGCGAATTCGACGCGACGAACGAGGACATCAGACACCTTGACGACGGGCTTCCCGTCGAGATCGCGCGCCTCAAGGACGCGGGCGAGCTCGCGCACGCCGTTCGCCTCATCGAGGACGAACTCGCCGCCGGAACGCGCCCCGAGCTCGCCGCCTGCCTGCGTGCCGAGCGCGCCCGCATGCTGCGCACGCCGCGCGACTTCTGCGTGACGCGCGAGCAGGCCCTGGCCCAGATTCGTGCCGAGTGGCCCGACTTTGGCGAGGGGGACCTCGACGCCCTCATTGACCGCGGGCGCATCGACTGGCGTCTCGTCGAGGGCGAGCAACGTTTCCTCGCGAGCTTTCTCGACGCGCTGCGCAAGTATCCCGAGGAGGTGCCGGGGCTCTCGTGCCCTGCGCCCGACCGCACGGAGCAGCTCGCCACGATTGACGAGATGCGCGAGCGGGGTCACGCCGCGCGCCGCGTTCGCATCCGCGCGAGCATCGAGGCGGGCGAGGGTGTTGAGATTGGCGCCGACACGCCGGTGAGGTGCTGGCTGCCGCTGCCGGCCGCGTGCCCGCAGCAGGCGGACATGCGCGTGGTCGACGCCACGCCGGGCGGTATCGCTGCCGCCGAGGACGCGCCGCAGCGCACAATGTACTGGGAGCGGGAGGGTGCGCGCGGCTTCTATGTCGAGTACGAGTACACGATCTGCGCCCCCTACGCAGACCTGTGGGCGGACGCCCCGGCCGCGCCCGCACCGCGCGTCGGCACGGCTCCCGCGCCCTGCCTCGCCGACTTGCGGGAGGATCGGCCGCACGTTGCCTTTACTCCCTACCTGCGCGCGCTCGCGGACCGTATCTTTGCGGGCCTTGCCGAGGGCGACGCGCTGGGGCGCGCGCGGGCTGCCTATGACTACGTGACCAAGAACGTGGACTATCGCTTCCAGCCCGCCTATGTGTTGCTCGACGGCATTGCCGACAACTGCGCTAAGTCGCTGCGGGGAGACTGCGGCGTCTTTGCGCTCACGTTCATCACGCTGTGCCGCTTGGGTGGCGTGCCCGCCCGCTGGCAAAGCGGCCTGTATGCCGCACTCGACCATGTGGGCCCGCACGACTGGGCGATGTTTTACGTCGGGGGGCTGGGCTGGCTCTGGGCCGACTGCTCGTTTGGCTCCGCCGCCCGCCGCGATGGCGATGAGGCACGGCGCCGCTTCTACTTTGGCAACCTGGGGCCGTGGCGCATGGTGGCAAACGCGCAGTTCGAGGGTAATCTTGCGCCTGCCTGCGACGTGCTGCGCAACGATCCGTTCGACAACCAGGTGGGTGAGATGGTCGTGGGCGGCCACGGCCTGACCTCGCACGACTTTGCGTGGAAGGTTGAGCTCGTCTCGATGGAGCCTGCCGAGTAGGGCCCGCGCGAGCTTTGCTAGACTCGTAGCTCATGACACGCGAGCATGACATACCCGAGCTTCTGGCCCCCGCGGGCGACCGCGCGGCGTTCCTTGCCGCCATCGCCGGGGGAGCCGATGCCATCTACTGCGGCGTGACGGGCACCCTCAACGCGCGCCGTCGCGCGGGCGGCATATCGTTCGACGAGCTTGCGAGCCTGTGCAGCTTGGCTCATGCCCATGACGCCCGCGTCTACGTGACGATGAACGTGGTCGTGGCACAAGACGAGCTCGCCGGTGCCGTCGACGACGCCGTGCGCGTGCTCGACGCCGGGGCCGACGCCCTGATCATCCAGGACTGGGGCCTTCTGGTCGAGGTGCGTCGCCGGCTGCCCGGGGCCGAGATTCACGTGTCGACCCAGGCCAACGTGCACGACGCGCGTGGTGTGAGCCTGTGCGAGGAGCTGGGCGCGAGCCGCGTGACGCTCTCGCGCGAGCTGCCGCTGGAAGAGATCGCGGCGATTGCCGGGCGCACCAGCCTTGAGCTCGAGGTCTTCTCGCACGGGGCAATATGCCCCAGCTACTCGGGGGTATGCATGCTCTCGAGCTTTTTGCGCGAGGGCCGCTCTCCCAACCGTGGCATGTGCGCCCAGCCCTGCCGTCTGCCGTTTGACCTGGTGGGAGAGGAGGGCGTGCGCCTGCAGCCGGCCGAGCGCGAGCGCGCCCTGTGCACGCGCGACAACTGCGTGGTGGGAGACGTGCGTGCGCTCGCCCGTGCGGGCGTGGCCTCCCTCAAGCTCGAGGGCCGCATGAAGCCGAGCCCTTACGTCTATGCCGTGACGAGCGCCTACCGCGTGGCGCTCGACGCCCTCGCCGCGGGCGGGCAGCCTAACGGGGAGGCGCTGCGCCGCCGCCTCAAACGCAGCTTCAATCGAGGGCTCATCGACTGCTACCTTCGCGGCGAGTCTGGCAACGGTCTCATGAGCTACGAGCGCAGCGGCAACCGAGGCGAGCTCGTGGGCCACGTGCTGGGCTTTGAGCCCGAGCCGGGCTTTGTCCCGCGCGACGGCCAGCAGCTAAGGGGCACCATCGAGCTTGAGCTCGACGCCCCAGTGGACGCCGGCGACTCGCTCGAGCTGCGCCACGCGAGCGAGCCCACGCGCTTCCTGGTGGTTGTGGCGCCGCGTGCGGTGGCCGCGGGCGAGCGCGTTGTGGTGAGGGTGCCGCGCGCCGTGCCGTCTGGCGCCGACGTGCGCGTGACGCGGAGTGTGGAGCTGGTGTGCGAGGCGGCCGAGGCGGTGAGCAGGCTTGAGCGAGAGCTGTGAGATCTGTGCGCTGGTGAGCGCCCCCGACGACGCGCGCGAGCTGCGTGAGGCCGGTGCCACCCGCATCTACCTCGACGTCATTGACCGTGAGCCTACAGAGGGGCTGGCGGATGAGGTGCGTCGCGGCCTGGTTGTGCCCGTGCTCGACGAGGTGTGTCGCGAGGGCGACCACGCCCGCCTTGATCCCTGGGTCATGGAGGGGCGGCCCGTTGCGGTGGGAAACGTCTCCGAGCTGGCGCTTGCCCGCGAGCGGGGTGCCCTGGCCGAGGCGCGCGGCTGCATTCCCGCGCATAACGCCGCTGCCCTGCGCGCGCTCGACGCCATGGGGGCTTGCCTCGCCTGGCTCTCGCCTGAGCTGTCGCTGGGCCAGATGTGCCGCCTTGCCCGCGCGGGCGCCCTGCCCGTTGGCGCGTGCGTCTTTGGTCGGCCGCGCCTCATGACCTGCGAGCACTGCGCGTTGCAGGTTGCCTACGCGTGCGACCGCGACCATGCGAACTGTCCGTACCGTTACAAGAGCCACTGGCTCGTGAACATCGACGAGCGCGCCCTGCCCGTGAGGACCGATGGACGCGGTAGGTCGCGCGTCTACCTCGACGAGCCGGTCGACCTTGTGCCCGAGGCGCTCGAGCTGGCGCGGGCGGGGGTGGGCCGCCTGCTGGTTGACGCCAGGAACGTGCCCCTCGAGCAGGCGGCTCGCGGCGTTGGGCGCTGCGTGCGCGCCCTGGCGGGAGAGGCCGTGGAGCGTGAGGGCTGCGTGGGCCTCTCTGAGCGCGGCGTCGAGTAGGGCGCTTGTCTGCCGACCGCATGCCCCCGCTCGCGAATTAGAGGGTTTGCGGCCTACCTTTGATGCGTACGATGCCACTGTTGGCAGAATCCTCGCGGCCTCGCGCCGCACCAAAGGAGGGAACATGGCAGACCTTACCGGAAAGAGCGCCCTGATCATCGTCGAGGGCTACGGCACCGAGGAGCCCGAGCTTCTCGAGCCTGCGAAGTTCCTGCGTGAGGCTGGCGCCGAGGTCACGATTGCCGCGGCGAGCAACCCTATCGACTGCGTCACGGGCGACCGCTACGACTCTCAGCAGATCGTGCCAGACAAGAGCCTCGCCGAGGCCGGCGCCGAGGGCTACGACGTCCTCATCGTCCCGGGTGGCACCGTCAACATGGACCGTCTGCGTATCAACCCCGAAGCGCACCGCATCATGCGTGAATTCATGGACGCCAAGAAGGTCGTGGCCTGCATCTGCCACGGCCCGTGGCTGCTCGTGAACGCCGGCGTCGCCAAGGGCAAGACGGTGACGAGCTGCGAGTTCAACCGTATCGACATGGAGAACGGCGGCTTCGTGTGGGTCGACGAGGAGGCCCACGTCGACGACTCCGATGGCCAGACGCTCATCACGAGCCGCTGCCCCGACGACATCCCGGCCTTCTGCGCCGCCGTCGCCGCCGCGCTCGCCTAGGCGCCACGCATACGCAGATAGCGAGAGGGACCCGCCGAAGCTGGCTTCGGAGGGTCCCTCTTTGTGGCGATGAGTACGGTGAGCTGCGGCTAGTTGGCCATGACGCCATCGGTCCAGGCGTTGGCGTCCTCGATGCGCAGCACGTTGGCGACGGCGCGCACGCAGCTCGCCTGCGTGAGCTCGGCCGCGGCGGCCTGCATGTTCTTCTCGAGGGCCTCGTGCGTCAGGAAGATGACGGAGCAGGCGTCGCCGTCTGCCGTGCCGTCCTCGAGCTGGTTGATGAGCGAGATCGAGATGTCGTGCTTGGCGAAGACGTTGACGACCTCGGCGAGCGCGCCCACGCGGTCGGCGACGGCAAGGCGCACGTAGTACTTGGTTTCGAGCTCGTCCATGGGGCGCAGCGGCAGCGTGTGCTGGAAGGGCTCGGCCTCGGGCAGGGGCGCGGAGCCGTGGCTGATGGGATCGGCGAGGGTGAGGATGTCGCCCACGACGGCACTCGCGGTGGGGAAGGAGCCGGCGCCGGCGCCGTAGAACATCGTCTCGCCTACGGCGTCGCCCACGACGTACACGGCGTTCATGGCGCCGGAGACCTTGGCGAGCTGGTGGTCGAGCGGGATCATCGTGGGGTGCACGCGCACGTCGACGCCGTCGCTGGTGTTGCGGGCGATGCCAAGTAGCTTGATGGTGTAGCCAAGCTCGTGCGCGGCGGCGATATCCTCAGCGGCGATGGTGCGGATGCCCTGCTGGAAGACGTCGTCGGTGGTGACGCGGGTGCGGAAGCCAATCGAAGCGAGGATGGCCGTCTTGCTTGCGGCGTCAAAGCCGTCGACGTCGGCCGAGGGATCGGCCTCGGCGTAACCCTTGGCCTGGGCGTCTGCCAGGACGTCGGCGTAGTCGGCGCCCTCGGACTCCATGCGCGACAGGATGTAGTTGGTGGTGCCGTTGAGGATGCCGGCGATGGTGATGATCTTGTTGCCCACGAGGTCGTGCTCGAGGGTGCTCACGATGGGGATGCCGCCGCCGCAGCTCGCCTCGCACTTGAGCTGCACGCCGTTGGCGCGTGCCTTGGCGGCAAGCGCCTCGACGTGACGGCCGAGCAGGGCCTTGTTGGCGGTGACGACGTGCTTGCCGTTGGCGAAGGCCGCCTCGTAGATCTCGGTGGCGGGGTGCTCGCCGCCGATGAGCTCGACTACGACGTCGACGGCCGGGTCGCTCACGACGTCGTGCCAATCGGTGGTGAAGGTGTCGTCGGCGATGCCGCAGACGCGGGCCGCCTCGGGGTCGAGCGCGCAGGCGCGGGCGATGCCCAGGTCGATGCCATAGCTGGCAAGATACTCGTTGTGGTGGCTCAGGATGAGGCGGGCGACGCCGCCGCCCACGGTGCCCAGGCCGATGATGCCAACGTTCACGGTGCGCATGTGCTCTCCTTTGCGTAGCTGTACCGCGCGGATGGGCGCGGCGGTGTGTTTGTGCTCTGTGCGATTGTAGCGGACGGGCCGCTAGCCTCGCTCGAGGCGGCTCTCGCGAGCCGCCGCTATCTCGGCGTTAATCTCGTCGATTTCCTTGAGGCCGTCGATGTAGGGCGCGTAGGTCTTCCAGGGGTCGCCCGACCCCAGGCGGCACGAGCCGCAGTTGTCGCAGCTGCCCTCGCCACACCACGACAGCGAGCGCTCGATGATCTCGATACGCTGCTCGCGCGTGGTGTCCTTGATGAGGCGACTGGGCGAGAGGCCCAGCGCCGCGAGCGCCTCCTGGACCGAGCTCTTGGTGGCGTTGTCCATGCAAATCATCTCCTAGCGCAATTGTAGGAATGCGATGCGAGGCGCGTGCCGCGCCACGCCGGGCCGCCTGGCGAAGTTCACCGATCAGAAACGCTCGGACGGCTAGGCGGGCGCGTTGGCGATGGCCTCGAGGAAGGCCTCCCCGTAGCGCTCGGCCTTCTTGGCGCCCACGCCGCTTACCTCGAGCAGCTCCTCCGTGCTGCGGGGGCGCTTGCGGCACATGTCCTCGAGCGTGGCGTTGTTGAAGATGAGGTAGGGCGGAATCTGCTGCTCGTGGGCGAGCTCGGTGCGCAGAGTGCGCAGGGCCGAGAAGAGCTGGGCCTGCTCGGGCGTGAGGTCTGCGCGCTCCACCGATGCGTCCTGGGCGGTACGGGCGTGCCTTGCCGGTCGCGGCCTGCCCTTGGCAACCTTGACGAGGAAGGGCTCGGTCGAGCGCAGGAAGGCGCCGCTGCGGGCGGTGAGGGTAATGGTGGGGAAGTTGCCCGCCGAGCGGCCGAGCACGCCGCGGTAGACGAGCTCGTCGATGAGCGAACGAATCTGCGGCACGGGGACGTCTGCCATGATGCCGTAGGTCGACAGGGCGTCGTAGCCGCGCTCGAGCACGCGGGCGGCGCGCGAGCCACGCAGGATGTCGACGATGAGGCCCACGCCAACGCTCTCGGCATACATTCCCTGCGCGCGGGCCTGCTGGCGCACGCGGGCCACGCAGCTCACGATCTTGAGAGCGTTGGTGCGCTCGTCCGTCTCCTCGAAGTCTGCGAGGCAGTTCGAGCAGCTGCCGCAGCAGGCCGGGGCCTCCTCGCCAAAGTAGCGCAGGATGAACGAGCGCAGGCAGTTGGTGGTAGTGGCGTAGAAGACCATCTGGCGCAGGCGGGCGTCGTCTGCCTGGCGCAGCTGCTCGAGCTGCTCGGGCGTGAGGTCCGAGCGCTCGGTGCGCGAGAGGAGAAACTCCGCCGTGTGGACGTCTGCGGGGCTGTAGAGCAGCAGGCACTCGGCCGCCGTGCCGTCGCGGCCGGCACGGCCCGCCTCCTGGTAGTAGTTCTCGAGCGAGAGTGGCAGGTTGTAGTGCACGACGTAGCTCACGTTGCTCTTGTCGATGCCCATGCCAAAGGCGTTCGTGGCCACCATGACGGCCTTGCGGTCATAGATGAAGTCTGCCTGGTTGCGCTCGCGCTCGTCGGGGGAGAGTCCCGCGTGGTAGCGGGTGGCGGCGATGCCGCGCTCGCAGAGGTCGTCGCAGACCTGCTCGACGGAGCGGCGGCTCATGCAGTAGATGATGCCGCTGCGCTCCGGTCGGTCGGCGACGAAGCGTGCGAGCGCCTCGTCCTTGGCGCGCCTGCTCGTGGGCCGCTCGACCGCAAACGAGAGGTTGGGCCTGTCGAAGCTCGCCACGACGCGCAGGGGGTTCTCGAGGCCAAGGGAGCCCTCGATGTCCTCGCGCACCTGGCGGGTGGCGGTTGCGGTGAGCGCCATGACGGGGCAGCGGGTCTCGAGTTGGTCGACGAACTCGCGAATGCGCTGGTAGCTGGGACGAAAGTCGTTGCCCCACTGCGAGATGCAGTGGGCCTCGTCGATGGCGAGCAGGCGGGGCGGCTGCTCGTGCGTCAGGTCGAGAAAGGCGGGGTCGTCGAGGCGCTCGGGCGCCACGTAGAGCAGCGTGAGCTCGCCCGCCCGCGCTTGGTCGAGAATCTGGAGGCGGTCGGGCGCGGTGAGCGAGCTGTTGAGGCAGGCCGCGGCGACGCCCAACTCGCGCAGGGCGCAGACCTGGTCGCTCATGAGCGAGATGAGGGGCGACACCACGACGGTGAGGCCGCCGAGGGCCAGGGCGGGCACCTGGTAGCAGATCGACTTGCCTGCCGAGGTGGGCATGACGGCCATGACGTCTTGCCCGGCAAGGGCGGCGTCGATGATCTGCTCCTGGTGCGCGCGAAAGCTTGGGTAGCCAAAGACGCGCCGCAGGATGTCGAGGGGAGACTCGCTTGTCATGAGCGCATCTCCGCCTGGCCGGCGGCACGCGCGACATCCCCTGCCTGCGGCGCGGGCCGTGGCGTTGCCGGTTGTGCCTGGTCGCTCAGCAGGCCGCGCGCCTGCGCACGCGCCCAGGCCGCGAGCCCCGCGCCGTGGCGGAACTCGCCGCTTGCGATGAGGCCCTCGAGATGGGAGAGGGGCACCACCCGCTGGCGTATGTCCTCGCTGGCGTCTGGGCGCGCGTCACTCGTCTGCCCGCCGCAGCGGGCAAGGAACAGGTGGATCGTCTCAGCGGTGGCGCCGGGCGAGGGGTGGAAGGCTCCCAGGTCAACGAGCTCGGAGGCCACGTAGCCCGTCTCCTCGGCCAGCTCGCGCGCCGCCGTGTTGCGGGGCTGCTCGCCTTCGTCGATGGCGCCGGCCGGAAGCTCGACCTGCATGCTGCCCGTGGCGGGGCGGAACTGGCGGATGAGCACGGTCTGGGGCTCACCCTCGCCCTCGATGAGGGGCAGGACGCACACGCCCGGGCGAATGCGTATGAACGAGTAGGGAAAGTCAGCGTCGTTGACGTGCAGCCTGCCAACGGAGACCTCGAAGCGGTCTGCCTCGAGGCGCCGCCTCTCCTCGTACCTCGCTGTCTGTTCTGCCATGCGGGCTCCTCTCGTGTCCGTGCCATTGTACGCGCGGACGCCCCGGGTGGTTGCCGCCCCGTGCTGGCCGTGCGGGACTACGCCCGTGGTGACGGAACCACTGGCCCCGCCCTCCGTGCCTCGGCGAGGCGTCGGACCGTGCCTAGCCGAGCCAGTCGATCTCCCAGATGTCCTCGAACAGGATGCGCCTGCTCGAGCGGGAGCCGCCCTGCGTGAGCTCGAGCGTCCTGAAGGCGGCGTCGATCTGGCGCACCGTACCCACGCAGGTCTCGTAGGAGTCCCGCGCGTAGTAGGTGACGCGCACCTCGCTGCCCTTGCCCAGGCGCGAGAGCATTCGCGAGATCTGCTCGGTGCGCTCCTCGGTCATGGTGTGGCGCGGCTCGCGGACGCGCTCCTGCTCGCGCACGACGTCGTAGTAGCCGGTGAGGGCCGCGAACGGCATGAACTGCGCGGCGTCGGTTGGGGTGGCGGCGCGTGCCACGGGCGAACTCTCCGAACCAAGAAGGCTGTTATGCATGGTGTCCTCCCACCTGTGCGTTGCGGTCGCGCCCCGTGGCCTCCTTGCGGAAGCTTCGGCCGCGGATGATCGCGTTCTTTCCAAACCGCTGCTTTACGGCGAGCGTTGTGGCGACGAGCCTGCGCTCAGTCTCCTCGGCCTGCACGTCTACGAACAGCGTGGGCTCGGCAAGGCTCTGGGAGATGAGGGCGCCAAGGCCTATGCTCAGGCGCTTGACCTTGCGTCGCGTGTCCACGACCTCGGCAAACAGGCGCTCGACCTCGCGCATGAGCGCCTCGCGCGACGAGGTGTGGGCCGCGAGCTTGTGCGAGGCCGCGGCGTGCGGGCCGCGCCGGACGCAGGCGAGCTCCCAGTCCGTCACATCCATGTGGTAGCCAACCCATAGCGAGACGTGGCCGCAGGCCAGGCCCTTGCCGATGAGGTCGAGAACGCTCTCGTCGACCATCTCGCGCACGACGGTGAGCGCCTCGTCTGCCGTGTAGGGGTGCGTGAGCACCTGGCCCACGCTGATGGAGTGCTGCTGCGGCTCGTAGGCTTGGATCTGGCCAATGGTGCAGTTCTCGATGCCGCGGGCGTGCTCGGCGAGGTGGACCGCGTTGACGCCGAACTCGCGGCGCAGGGTTGCCTCGTCGATGGCGACGACCCCCGCGAGGTCGTAGGCGCCCAGGCGGGCGAGCCTGCGCGCGATGCCCGGGCCCACCTGCCAGATGTCCGTGATGGGACGATGGTGCCAGATCTTCTGGCGAAACGTGGGGCCGTCGAGCACGCCGATGTGGCTGGGCTCGTGCTTGGCGAGGATGTCGAGCGCCACCTTGGCGAGGAAGAGGTTGGTGCCCACGCCGGCCGTGGCGCAGATGCGCGTCTCGGCATAGACGGTGTTCATGAGCATGCGCGCGAGGCCTGCCCCGTCTGTCTGGTAGAGCGCAAGGTAGGGCGTGGCGTCGATGAAGCACTCGTCGATCGAGTAGACGTGGATGTCTTCCTTGGCAATGAAGCGCAGATAGATGCTATAGATTTGCGCCGATACCTCCATGTAGCGGCGCATGTGGGGCCTGATGGCGCGGTAGCGGATGTTCTTGGGAATCTGGAACAGCCGTGGGCGGCCCGACAGGCCGCAGGCCTTGATGGCGGGGGAGAGTGCTAGGCAGATGGTGCCGGGGCCGCGGCTCGTGTCTGCCACGACGAGGTTGGTCTTAAACGGGTCGAGCCCAAGGTCCGCGCACTCGACGGAGGCGTAGAAGCTCTTGAGGTCGATGCAGAGGTAGACGTGCCCTGTGTCCGTGGGGTCGCCGGGCATGGCCGCGCGCCGGGGTGTGGTGCCTGTCATGTGCCTCGCCTCCGCTCGCAAACACGTGTTCGTTTTCCTGTGAACCCATGATGCAACGCGAATCGGACACTAAGGATGGCGATTCTGAAACGACCACAAGGCCGTCACGCTATGTTCGGGTGTTGACAGCGGGGCACCCCAGTGCAAATGGAGCGACAAAGCTGCAGCTAGCGGCCTACGTGACCGCTTGCAGCGTAGAAGGCGCGGTTGTTGGGCGTCTCGTCGACCTCGACCTGCGAGACGGGCAGGCCGCGCTGCTCGAGACGCTCGTAGAACCAGCGGGCGAGGTTCTCGGCCGTGGTGCGGAAGGGCAGGATGGTCAGGGTGAAGCCCTCGCTCTCGAGTGCCGCGATGGTCGCGGGCGCAAGCGACCCCTCCTCGACGAGGAAGGTGTGGTCGAGCTCGCCTGCTACCTCGGCGACGACGCGCTTGAAGACGCCAAAGTCGACGACCATGTCGCGCATCGTGCCGTCGCCGGTCTGCGTACCGTCCTCGCGAAGGCCGCCTCCGGCGCCGGTGCCGTCCTGCAGCTGCTCGACCTCGATCGTGGCGACGACGCGCCAGCGGTGGCCGTGGAGGTTCTCGCACTTGCCGTAGTAGTTGGTGAGGAAGTGGGCACCGTCGAAGTGGGCCTCGGCCTGCAGTCCGTACATGTGACCTCCGAGCTGGAGTTATATGGTCGTTACGCCGTCGCGGTGCTGCCCTGTCCAGGCTGGGTCGAGGTTTTGGCCGGCTAGGGTCGCGCGTCCGGTGACGGAGCTATCGTACTCGACCACGAGCAGCTCGCTCACGTCCATTTCAAATGCGCTGGCAATCGAGAGGAGCGACGACAGGCGAGGGTTGGCGGGCTTGTCCTCGTCAAGGATGCCGCGCTCGTACTTTTGGTAGGTGTTCGTGTTCATGCCGGCAAGCTCGGCGACCTTCTCCTGGGTGAGGCCCCTGCTTTCGCGCAGGCTGCGCAGACGCAGAGCGAACTTCTTCGCAAAGGCGCAGGTGAGGGAGTATGTGTCTTGAGTCGGCATGGCTCAAATATGTGGTTTGTGGCCGCATTCCACCACCACTTATAAGTGGTTTTACCGCCTATAAGCGGTGGGGAGACATGCGGGTGGGCCGTTTGGCCCACGCCCTGTGCGCCCGGCGGCGCGGGGCGCGGGGACGGGGGCGGGTCTTTTGTCCCCAATCTGCGGAGACGGAAGACCAGCCCCCTGTCACGTGACTGAGAAATAGTGTCAGGGGCGAGCAATACAATGGAGACAATTGGAATTCGATCCCGGTTCGACCCTAGGGAGGGGCCATGAGGCTGCTGCACATCTCGGATTTGCACATCGGAAAGTCGGTGTGCGAGTTTTCCCTGCTCGAGGACCAGCGCCATGTGCTCGAGCAGGTCATAGGAATGATTGGCGGGCGCGGCGTCGATGCGGTGCTCGTCGCGGGCGACCTCTATGACCGCTCGATGCCCAGCGCGGACGCCGTGGCCCTCGTCGATTGGTTCCTCGCCCAGCTCGCCGCCACGGGCGTCCCGGCCATCGTGACCGCGGGCAACCATGACTCGGCCGAGCGCGTGGCCTATGCCTCGAGCCTGCTCGCCAACCAGGGCATCCACGTGTCGCCGGTCTTCGACGGCCGTATCGAGCCCGTGCGCCTGACAGACGAGCTTGGCCCGGTCGACGTCTGGCCCATTCCCTTCCTGCAGCCCGCAACGGTGCGCCACTTCTTTCCGGACGCGCAGGTCTTGGACTACACCGACGCCCTGCGCGTGGTGGTCGACGCCTGCGAGCTGCGTGATGTTGACGAAGAGGGCCGGCGCGTGCACAACGTCTGCGTGGCCCACCAGTTCGTGACGAGTGGCGGCATCTCGCCCGAGCGCTGCGCCTCGGAGCTGTCGCTGGGCGGCATGGACAACGTCGACGCGAGCGTGTTCGACCCGTTTGACTACGTGGCACTGGGGCACGTCCACGGTGCCCAGCGCGTGGGCCGCGATGCCGTGCGCTACTCTGGCTCCATCCTCAAGTACTCCCTCTCCGAGTGGCGCGGCCAGAAGTCAGCCACCCTGGTCGAGCTGGGCAAGCCCGGCGACGAGCCCGCCATCGAGCTCGCGGCGCTTGAGCCCCTCCATGACCTGCGCCGCCTGCGAGGGCCGCTCGAGCGCCTCGTGTCGAGCGAGGTCGCTGGCGAGCCCGGAACCAGCCGCGAGGACTACATCTACGCCGTGCTGACCGACGAGAACCCCGTGCTTGACGCCCTGGCGCAGCTGCGCGAGGTCTATCCCAACGTCATGAGCCTCGAGTATGACAACGCCCGAACGCGCGCCGCCGGCGTGTCCTCGGACGCCCCGGCTGCGGGCGAGGACGGCACGAGCCCGCTTGACCTGTTCTGCGAGTTCTACGAGCTGCAGAACGGAAGCGAGCTCACGGATGCCCAGCGCGGCGTGGTCGTCGACGAGCTCAAGAAGATCGAGGAGAAGTAGATGAGACCCACCAAACTCACCATCAGCGCGTTTGGTCCCTATGCGGGCGAGGTCACTATCGACTTCGACCGCCTGGGCGCGCACGGCCTCTACCTCATCTGCGGTGACACGGGTGCCGGCAAGACCACCATCTTCGACGCAATCTCGTTTGCCCTGTTTGGGCAGGCGAGCGGCTCGGACCGCACCACGCGCAGCCTGCGCAGCGACTTTGCCAAGAAGGAGACGCCCACCTACGTTGAGCTCGAGTTCGTTCACCATGGCAAGGCCTACACCGTGCGCCGCAACCCCGAGTACGAGCGCCCCAAGAAGCGCGGCGAGGGCATGGCGACGCAGCTCGCCAGCGTAAGCTTCATGGCTGGGGGCGAGGCGCCCATCACGCGCATGAAGGAGGCCAACGAGTCAATCCAGGAGCTGCTGGGCATCGACCGCAACCAGTTCTCGCAGGTGGTGATGATCGCGCAGGGAGACTTCCGCCGCCTCCTCAAGGCAGACACCAGCGAGCGCGGCAAGATCATGCGTAGGCTCTTTGGCACGGCTCCCTACGAGAGCTTCCAGAGGGCCCTGAAGGCCCGTGCGGGCGAGCTCGAGGAGCAGGGCCGCGCAGGCAGGGAGAAGCTCCTTGCCCTCGTGCCCAACATCCAGGTGGAGGGCGAGGAGCGTGCAGAGAGGGCGGAGGCCCTGTGTGAGGCCTCGCTGCCCAACGCCGACGAGGCCCTGGCCCTTATCGCGGAGCAAGACGAGGCCGATGGGCGGGCGCTCGTTGCCCTTGACAAGACGTGCGCCAGCGCGGCCAGCGAGGTCGAGCGGCTCGTGACCCTGGCAGACCGCGCGACCCGCCTTGCCGATTGCAAGAGGCAGCTTGCGCAGGCCGCCAGCGAGTTTGTGGCGGCGGGGCAGAAGGTGGCGCCCGCGCGCGACAAGCTTGCGGAGCTCGAGGCGCGTAAGCCCGCCCGCGAGGGACTTGCCGCCCAGGTGGCACGCCTTGACCAGGAGCTCGAGGCGTTCAGGAGGCTCGACGAGGCAAGGGCCGAGGAGGTCAAGGCCGCCCAGGAGGCCAAGGCGAAGCAGAGCGCTGCCGAGAAGCTCGCCATCGACCATGACGGTGCGTGCGAACGGCTCGAGCTGGGGCGTGCCCGCATGGCTGCGCACGCGGATGTCCCCGTTGAACTCGAGCGCGCCAAGGGCGATCAAGACGCGGCACGGAAGGCATTCGAGGAGGCCAAGGAGGCCTGCGAGCGCCTCGCCGAGCTTGCGCACCGCCAGGCCGAGCTCGAGAAGCTGGGGGATGTCGCGAAGGCCAAGGAGGCCGAGCTGGAGCAGGCGGAGTCCAACCTTGAGGCGGCGCGTGCCGAGCTTGAGGGCTTGAACGACCGCGCGACCTCGCTGGCCGGCGTGCCAGCCGAGTGCGAGCGCGCCAGGGCAGCCGTCGTTGAACTTGGACGCAAGCTTGCCGAGGCGCGCGCGAACTACCAGGAGGTTCATGCACGCGAGGTTGCCGTTGCCGAGCGCTCTGACGAGCTGGAGAGGGCAACGAGCGTCTACGCTGCGGCTCGTACCGAGATGAATGCGAAGGACGGGGCCTACACGGCGCTTCGCCAGGCCTTCCTCGATGGTCAGGCGGGCGTGCTGGCCGCCGAGCTCAGGGAGGGCGAGCCCTGTCCCGTGTGCGGCTCGACCGCGCACCCCCATCCCGCGGTGTACGAGGGCGCGGTTCCCACGCGCGACGAGCTCGACCGTGCCAAGGAGAGGGCGGACAAGGCAGCGGGTTGCGCCAACGAGAAGTCCGCCGCCGTGGCCGCGGCCCGCAAGCAGGCCGAGACCGCGCAGGCAGAGCTCGATGCCGCCGTGGAACGCCTTGGCACCTGCGAGCAGATCGAGGCGCGGTGCGCCAAGCTGACGGGCGAGAAGAAGGGGGCAGACCGAGAGCTTGCCGTTCTTCTCGCACGCGTCGATGAGCTCGAGAAAAACGAAATCCTGGTCGCTCGGGCCGAGAAGTGCCAGGTCACCCTTCAGGAGCGAGCGGCTGCCTGCCAGGATGCGGCAAACGAGGCACAGGCCAGGTTCAGGGAGCGCGAGGCCGCCCTCAACGAGTTCGCGGGGACGCTCTTGGAGCGGGACGCCCAAGCGGCCAACGTCGCCCTCGCCGTCGCGGGGGATGCGCTCGCTGGCGCGGAGGAGCGCGTGCAGGTGGCCACCCGTGCCGTCGGTGAGCTGAAAGAGGACAAGGAGCGCGTGGCTTCCAGCGAAAAGGAGGTTGCCGCGCTCGAGGAGGCGATGGGGGCGGCTCGGGAGGAGGCCGCTGTCGCGCAGCGCGAGCTGGCGAGCGCCCACGCTGCCGCCGAGGCGATTGGCGCGCAGCTGAGCTCGGGCTCTCGCGAGGAGGTCGAGTCTGAGCGGACGCGCAAGAGCGCCCTCGTCGAGGACTTCGACTGCCAGCTCGAAGCCGCCCAGGCGAAGGCTGCGGAACTGGAGCGCCAGCTCAACGTGCTCGAGGAGCGCAAGCGCGGCCTCGAGGGGCAGGTCGCGCGGCTTGAGCATGATGGCGGGTCCGCCGAGGATGCCGCCGCACAGCTTGCCGCTGCCCGTACCGAGAAAGCGCGTGTGGACGAGGAGCGTGAGATGGTCCGTGCGCGCAGGAAGGCCAACGCGAGCTTGGCCGGCCAGATCGAGGCACTGGGTGGAGAGGCGCGCGACCTCGCAACTCGCCTGGCCGAGATGGACACGCTGTCGAGGACGGCAAACGGCCAGCTCTCGGGCAAGAGGCGCGTGAGCTTCGAGACGTACCTGCAGATGCGTTGGCTCGACCGCGTGCTTGCGGCGGCAAACCAGCGCCTCTCCGTCATGACCGACGGTCGCTACGAGCTCGTTCGCCGCGGGTTCTCCGCCGAGACCTCGGGCAGTGCGCAAACGGGCCTTGACCTCGATGTTCTTGACGCTTTCACGGGCAAGGAACGCGACGCGTCATCGCTCTCGGGCGGCGAGTCGTTCAAGGCATCCCTTGCCCTGGCGCTGGGGCTGTCCGACGTGGTTCAAGCGCATGCCGGTGGCATCGAGCTCGACACGATGTTCGTCGACGAGGGCTTTGGCACGCTCGACGAGGAGTCGCTCGCCCTCACGATGCGCACGCTCACGGGCCCCGAGAACGGCAACAAGCTCGTGGGCATCATCAGCCACGTCGAGCTGCTGCGCCAGAGCATTGGGCACAAGATCGTGGTCGAGCGCGGGCGCACCGGCTCTACGTTGCGCGTCGAGGAGGGGTAGATAAGCAGTGAACTGCCCATGCTGGTATTCGACGAGAAGGAGCACGCCATGAACGAGCTCGAGAAGACCGAGACGCGGCAACCGGCTGGGCAGCCCGTGCCCATCCCTTCGCCCGAAGGCAGCGAGCCCCTGAGCCGGCGCGCCAAGATCATTGGCTGCGTGGCCATGGCGCTCATCGCGCTGCTGAGCTTCTTCCCACTGGCGACGCTTGCCTCCTCTCCCAACACGCATGCCGGTACCATCGAGGCGCTCGACAAGAAGGCAGCGGACGTCACGGCCCTCGTGGGTGCCTCGACGGCGGCCTCGGTTGCTACGTCGTTCTTCCCGGGAGGCTCGGGAATCTCGGGCAAGCTGCTCGACATCGCGGCCAACCTGGGCATAGTGCTTGCGGCAATCTATCTCGAGAAGTACCTGCTTACGATTCTGGGGCTTGCGGCCTGCAGAATTGTGGTGCCACTGGCGTGCGGCTTGGGAGCCGTGTTGCTCCTTGCGCGCCTTGGCGAGTCCACGCGCGCGAGGATTCGCGGGCTGGTGCTGCGCCTTGTGCTGCTCGCGGTGGCGATGGTGGCGCTCGTGCCGGCAAGCGTCGGGGTGTCCGGACTTATCGAGAGCACGTTCAACTACGACGCCTCGGCCGTAGCGGAGCAGGTGAACCAGGGTGCGGAGGCCGTGGGCGAGCAGTCCGAGCAAGCCGAGACGAGCGGCTCCAGCTCGAGTTCGAACCACGACTCGGGTGAGTCAAACCCGCTCAGCGACTTTGCCAACTGGCTGGGCGGCATTGGCCAGGGCGTGGCTGACGCCGCGACGGGCGCCGCCAGCGCGCTCATGAACGGGGCCAATTCGGTGCTCGACTGGGCCAAGGGAGCCATCGCCACACTCGTCGAGTCGTTTGCCGTGATGATCGTGACCGACTGCGTCATCCCCATCCTTGTGCTGCTCTTCTTTGTGTGGCTCATCAACTTCTTGCTGGGTCTCAACATCCCCCTGCCGTCTGGTCCCGTCCGCGGCCTTCGCGGTAGGGCCAAATAGCAGCGAGCGCATGGCGTAACCAGCGCGGGCCCGAGCTGTACACAAGCTCGGGCCCGTTTGTTGTCCACTGCAAAGGCTGGGGTGTCTTAGTTCCGGATGCTTCGGCTAACAAGGAAGAGGCCGGCCGAGAGAAGGACGAGGACCGTTGCAAGTGGCGCAACGTCCATGAGCTCGTCGCCCGGATTGTCGCGACGGACACGCGGGGCGAGCGCGCGGCGGTGGGCTAACATCGAAAGACGCGTAAACGAATGTCTCCAGAAGGGGAGGCCCATGCACCGCATCCTGTTTGTTTGCCTTGGCAACATCTGCCGCTCGACGATGGCCCAGTCCGTCATGCAATATCTGGTTGACGAGGCGGGTCGCGCCGACGAGTTTGTCATCGACTCCGCAGGTACGAGCTCCGAGGAGAGCGGCAACCCGCCCCACCGCGGCACTGTCGAGAAGCTTCGCCGCGAGCGCATCCCGCTCGTTGCCCACCATGCCCGCCGCGCCCGCGCCGCGGAGTACGACAAGTGGGGCCTCATCGTCTACATGGACGAGGACAACGAGTGGGCGCTCATGCGCCTGTTCAACAACGATCCCGAGCACAAGTGCGCCAAGCTCCTCTCGTTCATCCCCGAGGACTCGAGCTTTCGTCCGCGCGCCCGCCTGCACGACGGCACCGTCCGCGACGTGGCCGACCCCTGGTGGACCGGCAACTTCGACGACACCTACCGCGACGTCCGCGCCGGCTGCGAGGCCCTGCTCGCCACCCTCTAGTGGCTGATGTGCCGGCCGCGGCCCGCATGCCTGCTGCGCGTCCGTCTCGTCCTACCGCGCCGCACCACCCGCTCGCGGCGTAGAATGAACCCTTGTATGCACGCGCACGATGCGCCCAAGCCCACAACGGAGGTTCCCATGCGGTTCTCGAAGCGACTCGACCGATTTGGCGACGAGGTGTTTGCCTCGCTCAACGCGCGCCGTCGCGAGCTCGAGGCGCAGGGCCGCGAGGTCATCGACCTGTCGGTGGGCACGCCCGATTTCGAGCCGCCCGCGCACGTCAAGGAGGCGCTGGTCGAGGCCGCCAAGGACTCCAACATGTGGAAGTACGCTCTGGCAGACCTGCCCGAGCTCACCCAGGCCGTCATCGACTACTATGCCAGCCGCTTTGGCGTCGAGGGCCTCGAGCCCAACATGATCATGAGCGTCAACGGCACGCAGGAGGGCATGGGCCGCATGGCCTCGGCCCTTCTCGACGAGGGCGACCTCGTGCTCGTGCCCGATCCCTGCTACCCGCTGTTCCGCGCCTCGGCCCTCATCGCCGGCGCCGACCTCGCCTTCTATCCCCTCAGTGCCGAGACGAACTTCTTGCCCGATGTCTCGCGCATCGACTCGGCCGTGGCCGACCGCGCCAAGTACATGGTGGTGTCGCTGCCGGCCAACCCCGTGGGCTCGGTGGGCACGCCCGAGGTCTACGCCCAGATCATCGAGTTCGCCCGCGCCCACGACCTGCTGATCGTCCACGACAACGCCTACAGCGACATTATCTTCGACGGCGTCGAGGGCCACAGCTTCTTCGAGAACGAGGGCGCCTCCGAGGTGGGCGTCGAGTTCTTTAGCCTCTCCAAGTCGTTTAACATGACCGGCGCCCGCGTGAGCTTCCTCGTGGGCCGCCCCGACGTCATCGCCGCGGTACGCAAGTTGCGTGCCCAGAGCGACTACGGCATGTTCCTTCCCATCCAGCGCGCCGCCATCGCCGCCCTCACCGGTCCGCGCGAGCAGGTGCGCGAGCAGGAGCGCAGGTATCAGGAGCGCCGCGACGCCCTGTGCGACGGCCTCGAGTCGATTGGCTGGGAGCGCCCCAACGCCCACGGCTCGATGTTCGTGTGGGCGCGCCTGCCGCACGGCCGCACGGACTCCATGGCCTTCTGCCTCGAGCTCATGGAGAAGGCGGGCGTCATCGTGACGCCGGGCGCGAGCTTTGGCCCGGGTGGCGAGGGCTTCGTCCGCATGGCGCTCGTGCTGCCGCCTGAGGGCCTGCGCCGCGCCGTTGCGGCCATCGAGGCATCGGGTCTGTAGACGACCTGCGACTCATAAAAGCCTGACTAAACGCGAGGGGCGCCGGCAACCGTTTGAGGTGTCGGCGCCCTTATCATGCCGTGTCGACTTGTCCATCGGAACGAGGTCAATCGAGGTTGTAAATCGGCGAAGGGTATTTTTCTGCGGGCGGCTGGTTTTGCAACGGTCGCGGAAAGGTCGGACTACTGAGAAGCCCACATGGATAATATCCTATGTAGATGTGGCCTGAAGCTGGGGTTTTATGGCTTGTGGCAGCATCTTGGCTGGCTGCCTCAGGGGCTTTGGCATCCAGCTGTGCACGGCGCATCCGGCATGTCCGGGCGCCACTATTCGGGGAGAGCCGGCGGCCCGCACGGGCGGCCGGGCCTGGCCACAGACTGGCTGGGAATTCGAATTGGAGGAATGCACCATGGGACGTTTTACCAACCCGCGTGACCTGTACTTTGGTGAGGGCGCTCGCCACGAGGTGAAGAACCTCAAGGGCAAGAAGGCCATCATCGTTTCTGGCGGCAGCTCTATGCGCCGCGGCGGGTTCCTGCAGGACGTCGAGAACGACCTTAAGGAAGGCGGTTTCGAGGTCAAGCTGTTCGAGGGCGTCGAGTCCGACCCGTCCATCGAGACGGTCATGAAGGGCGCCGAGGCCATGCGCGAGTTCGAGCCCGACTGGATCATCGCCCTCGGCGGTGGCTCCCCGATCGACGCCGCCAAGGCCATGTGGGTCTTCTACGAGTACCCCGAGGAGTCCTTCGACAACATCATCCAGCCGTTCTCCTTCCCGGAGCTGCGCCAGAAGGCCCACTTCTGCGCCATCTCCTCGACCTCCGGCACCGCTACCGAGGTCACCGCGTTCTCCGTCATCACGGACTACGCCAAGGGCATCAAGTACCCGCTGGCCGACTTCAACATCACGCCTGACGTCGCCATCGTCGACCCCGAGCTCACCTACTCCATGCCCGCCAAGCTCTGCGCTCACACCGGCATGGATGCGCTGACGCACTGCATGGAGGCCTACGTCTCCACCTTCGCCTCGATGTTCACCGACGCCAACGCCCTGCACGGCATCCGCGAGATCGTCGAGTGGCTCCCAAAGTCCTACACCGGTGACAAGGAGGCCCGTCAGCACATGCACGAGGCCCAGTGCATCGCCGGCATCGCCTTCTCCTCTGGCCTGCTGGGCATCGTGCACTCTATGGCCCACAAGACCGGTGCCGCCTTCGAGAACGGCCACATCATCCACGGTGCCGCCAACGCCATGTACCTCGGCAAGGTCATCCAGTGGAACTCCAAGGACCCGCGTGCCGCCGAGCGCTACGCCTACGTCGCCAAGGAGGTCCTGCACCTTCCCGGCGAGACCAACGAGGAGCTCATCGCTGCCCTGGTCCAGAAGATCCGCGACCTCAACGACGAGCTCAACATCCCGCAGTCCATCAAGGATTACGCCAACGGCGGCGTGAAGGTCGACGCCGAGCACCCGCAGATGGTCTCCGAGGAGGAGTTCCTCGCGAAGCTCCCCGAGATCGCTGCCAACGCCGAGCAGGACGCCTGCACCCCGGAGAACCCGCGCGAGACCAAGGCCGCGGACTTCGAGAAGATCCTCAAGGCCTGCTACTACGACACGGACATCGACTTCTAAGCTCGCCTCGATTCATCCCAGCGGAGAGCCCCAGGTTCCTCGCGGACGTCCTCGGCCTTACGGCCTGCGGAATGTCCGCTTCGGAGCCTGGGGCTCTCCTTGTGCCTCGCGGCTGGGTGCTTCTGCCGGAAAGAAAGAGTGCGAGAGCTGCAAATCGGACAGTTGGGGCAGGGTCGCAGCCCCTTAAGTGTCCGATTTGCAGTTCTCGGCATTTTCTATCTGAGCCTACTCCTTGGCGGCAAGCAGGCCGCGCATCGCGTTGACCCAGCCATCGGTGGCGCGCTTGGTCGAGACAAGGATGTTGTCGCGCGCGGCGAGCTCCTCGGCGGCGCGGTCGTGCCCCAGGCCGTTGCACATGAACAGGAAGGTGCCCACGGCGTCGGCGATGACGCAGTCTGCCGGCGAGTCGCCCGCGCCCAGGACCTCCTCGGGGGCAAGTCCCGCGAGCTCGACGAAGCGCACGATGCCCGTGCCCTTGCTCACGCCTGCCGGGGTGATGTGGTAGGTGTGGATGCCTTGTGGGCGGGCGTGGTCGCACGCGAGGTTGCTCGCGCCGGAGATGTGGTCGACCATGCCGTTGTCCGACAGGTAGAGCGGAAGGCCGCAGTGGTCGAGCATGTCCTGCATCTCGTCCTCGGGGGCGTCGCCGCGCATGGCGACCGTGACCTCGCGGTACTCAAAGCCAACGCCGTTGTCGTGGTAGGTCTCGAGGTGGCCGGGCCAGCGCTCGAGCATCGCGTCGATGACGCCCGTCTCCCAGATCACGTCGTGCGGGGTCTTGCCGCAGCCCTCGTCATAGGGCATGCGACCGGTGAAGTAGTGCCACTCGGGCTGGCTGCTCTGGCGGGTGCACAGCACGCCGCCCATCTCGGCAATCCAGCCGGGAAATCCCAGGACGCGGGCGTCCTCCATGATCATGGCGCGGTTGCGGCCGGTGCAGGGGATGACGCTCACGCCCGCGCGGGTGAGCTCGACGAGCGTCTGCACGAGCTCGGCCGAGGGTTCGCCCGCGGTGTTGACGGTGGCCTTGGCGCCGGTGAACATCGTGCCGTCGGCGTCGGTGATGACGTAGCGAACCTTGCGGAGCCTCTCGGCGAGCTCTCCGGTGGGCTTGGAGGGAAACGTTGCGTAGCTGGACATAGGCCTCCTAGATCTTGATGTTTCGCTTGGCTGCGGCGTCTCTGAACGCATTGGCGTCGGGCACCATGGGCTGGAACTCGTCGCCGCGGTGGATGAGCGTCTCGTCGCCCTTGCCCAGCAGGCACACGAGGGCCGGCTGGTTGTACGAGAGGGCCACGTCGAGGCAGCGGGCAACGGCCTGCTGGCGGTCGAGCACGTACTCGTGCGTCACGGGCGTGCCGTCGGCGAGCGTGGCGCCCGCGGGCACGTTGGCGTCCATCTCGCGGCAGATGTCCTCGTTGGAGTCGTGCGCGGGGTCCTCCTCGGTCACGACGATGTGACTTGCCCACTTGGCCGCCTGCTGGGGCAGCTCGACGCGGCGCTCGTAGGCCTTGCCGCCGGGCGCGCCGATGAGCGCCACGATGCGCCTGCCTGGGAACTCCTTGGCCATCGAGGAAAAGAAGCTCTGGTAGGAGAGGGCGTTGTGGGCGTAGTCGACCACGCAGAGCACCTGCGAGCCAGGGTTGCCGATGAGCTCCATGCGCCCGGGCACGCGGCAGGCGGCGAGGCCCGCGGCGATCGAGGCGTGATCGATGCCGAGCAGCTCGGCGCAGGTGATGGCCACGAGGGCGTTGTCGACGTTGAACAGGCCCGGGAAGCCAATGGTGACGGAGAGCTCCCAGGCATCCCTGACCTCGCCGTTCGCGGGGTGGCCGTCCCTCGTGGTGCCGTGCGCCACAAACGAGAGGGAGGCACCCTGGGGAGTCACGTCGGTTGCCCAGATGTCGGGGAAGACCATGTCGCAGCTGCCGCACTCGACGGGCTCGGGGCCAGCCGAGGAGACGCAGACGAGCTCGGGCGCCTCGCCCTGCTCGCCCCCGCGGTGCGCGGCATCGAGCACGCGCTCGAGGTTCTGCGTGCCCAGGTTCACCACGGCGTGGCGGCACTGCGAGAAGATCTTGAGCTTCGAGGCGAAGTAGTCCTCGAAGGTGGGGTGCTCGACGGGCGAGATGTGGTCCTTGCCAATGTTGAGGAAGGCCGCGACGTCGAGCTCGACGCCCAGGGAGCGGTCGTACTTGAGGGCCTGGCTCGATACCTCCATGACCATGGCGGCAAGCTGGGAGTCGCGGGCGTTGGCGAGGTGGCGCCACAGGTCGGGCGCCTCGGGCGTGGTGTTGGTCGACTCGATGTCCTCGACGCCGTCGTAGGTGTCGATGGAGCCGATGATGCCGCAGGAGCCCTTGCCCGAGGCGGCGTCGACGATCGAGCGCAGCATGTAGGCGGTGGTGGACTTGCCCTTGGTGCCCGTGAGGCCCACCTGGGGGATGTCGAGGTCGGGCCTGCCAAACGCCGCGGCCGAGACGAGCGCCATGGCGGGGCGCATGTCGCTCGTGACGATCGCCGGGGCGTCCGGGGCCGCGGCGGCGAGCTCGGCGGCGTGGGCCGGCTCGCAGACGTAGGCGATGGCGCCGGCCTCGAGTGCCGAGGCGAGATAGGCGGGCTTGAACGCGCGGCCCTTGCAGAAGAAGACGTTGCCGGCCGCGACGCAGCGCGAGTCGCAGGCCGCGCCGGTGACGGGGGCGTCTGTCGTGCCGTCGATGCCCGAGACGAGCACGCCGTGCTCCTCGAGCAGCGCGCACAGGTCGGCCAGAGTGGTGGGAGCGCAGGACATGGATGGACTCCTCATCTCGATGAGACGAGGGGACAGCCCCTTCGTCTCATACTTGCTGGGACAAAGGGGCCGCCCCCTGTCCCACTGTTTTTGCTAGATGAACCCCAACCAGTATACCCGCGCGGTTTGTGCGCGGTCGGTGCCGGGCGCGCGGGGAGGGGCACGGCGTGTGCTACACTTCCTGTGCCTGTGGGCGATTGGCGCAGTGGCTAGCGCAGGTGCTTTACACGCACAAGGCCGGGGGTTCGAATCCCTCATCGCCCACCAACCGAGAGCACGGGCCGAAGACCAGCGTCTTCGGCCCCTTTCATAGGCCGAGATACGCGCGCACGCAGACGCGGGGGAGGTTGCATGTCACACAGCAAGCCCATCGGCATCTTTGACTCCGGCCTCGGCGGCCTCACCGTTGCCCGTGCCATCGCCTCGCGGCTTCCGGCCGAGTCCATCTACTACGTGGGAGACACGAAGCGCTGCCCCTACGGCACGCGCCCCCAGGCCGAGGTGCGCCTGTTCGTGCGCCAGGTGGGGCACTGGCTCGAGAGCCACGACGTCAAGCTCGTGGTCATCGCCTGCAACACCGCCACGGCCGCCGGCCTCGACGTGATCCAGCGCGCGCTCGCCGTGCCCGTCATCGGCGTCATCGAGCCGGGTGCCCGCGCCGCCATCCAGGCCACGCGCACCCGCCGCGTGGGCGTGCTCGCCACACAGGGCACCGTGACCTCGGGCGCCTACGAGCGCGCTATCCACAACCTCGACGCCGGCGTCCACGTGACGCAGGCCCCCGCCGGCAGCTTCGTGAACCTGGTGGAGCGCGAGCTCGCCTCGGGAACCTACCTGCACGACGACTGGATGGAGAACCCCGAGGTGTTCGACACCGAGGAGGTGCGCGCGCTCGCCCGCGAGAACGTGGCGCCGCTGCTTGGCCGCGGCATCGACACGGTGGTTTTGGGCTGCACGCACTTTCCGCTGCTCTCGCACGAGATTGGCGAGGCGCTGGGCCCGGGCGTGCGCACCGTGAGCTCGGCCGAGGAGACCGCCCGCGAGGTGGCCGAGATTCTCGAGCGCCGCGGCGAGCTTGCCGACGAGGACACTGCAGACCTTGGCGCGGGCGGCGAGCCCAAGTACCGCTTCGCCACGACCTCCGACGACATTACGTCGTTTGCCGTCGCGGGCAAGTTCATCTTTGGCCACCCGCTCGACTCGATCGAGCACATCGAGCTCGAGACGCTCGAGGCGCTCGTCGAGCGGTAGGGCGCCGCGAGCCTGCCGCCGGCGCGCCTTGCGCGTGCCCCGCTGTTGCCGAGCTTCTCGGCCATGCCCGTAACGGGCATCTCTAGCTCGTCCTTGTTCACCATCCGCCACTTTTGCGAGGAGACAGAATGACCGACCTTACCCAGCGTCGCCCCGAGGGTCGCGCCTATGACCAGATGCGCCCCGTCAAGCTTACCCGCGAGGTCATGAAGAACGCCCACGGCTCGTGCCTGTCCGAGTTTGGCGACACGCGCGTCATGTGCACCGCCACGATCGAGGAGAAGCTGCCTGCGTGGCGCCGCGCCAGCCGCAAGGGTTGGGTCACGGCCGAGTACGCGATGCTGCCCGCCTCCACGTCCAACCGCACCGCCCGCGAGTACAAGGGCCGCAAGGGCCGCTCGATGGAGATCGAGCGCCTCATTGGCCGCAGCCTGCGCGCCGTGTGCGACCTCGACCGCCTGGGCGAGTTCACGATTACCGTTGACTGCGACGTCATCCAGGCCGATGGCGGCACGCGCACGGCGAGCGTCACCGGCGCCTGGGTGGCCCTGCACGACGCCCTCATGAGCTTCGTGGAGCAGGGCAAGATCAAGCGCCTGCCGCTCACCGGCCAGGTCGCCGCCATTTCGGCGGGCATCGTAGGCGGCGTGCCCATGCTCGACCTCGACTATCCCGAGGACAGTCACGCGGACGTCGACCTCAACCTGATTGGCACCGACGCGGGCGGCATCGTCGAGATTCAGGGCACCGGCGAGCACTCCACGCTCTCGCGCGCCCAGCTGAACGACCTTCTCGACATGGCCGAGCCCGCCATCGCCCGCCTCTGCAGCCTGCAGAACGAGGTCACGGGCTTTAGGTCCTAGCCGCTCGCCGTTGCTCGCGGGCCCGCGTCGCCGCGAGCCCCGCTTCTCCCACAAGATTGGAGTCCCCATGCCCAAGATCGACATCGCCGCGCTCGACCCCGAGAAGACGGTCGTCGTTGCCACTGGCAATGCCCACAAGGTCACCGAGATCGAGGCCATCCTCGCCCCCGTCATGCCGGGCGTGACCTTCTACGCCCTGGGCGAGCTGGGAGACTTCCCCGACCCGGTGGAGAACGGCGACACCTTTGCCGAGAACGCTGTCATCAAGGCCCAGGCCGCGAGCGAGCAGACGGGCCTGCCCGCCGTTGCCGACGACTCGGGCCTCGTGGTCGACGCCCTCTCCGGCGAGCCGGGCATCATGAGCGCGCGCTGGGCGGGCGTCCACGGCGACGACGTGCGCAACAACGCCAAGCTCATGCGCGAGATGGAGGGCGTCGCCGACGACGAGCGCACGGCGCGCTTCCACTCGAGCGTGGTGCTGCTCTACCCCGATGGCTCGTGCGTCACGGGCGAGGGCGACTGCGAGGGCACCATTGGCCACGAGCCGCGCGGCGAGCACGGCTTTGGCTATGACCCGCTGTTCTGGCCCGCCGACACCCCGGGCCGTACGATGGCCGAGCTCGAGCCTGCCGAGAAGAACGCCATCTCGCACCGTGCCCACGCCCTGGCAGACCTCGCTCGCCAGCTGGCCTAACCCTCGTGGGGCATATGACAGGGGGACGTGCCTTCTGTCATATGACAATAGGCACGTCCCCCTGTCCCCGGTGCCGCTCGTCCGCTTGGTGCTTGAAATCGAGGGGGCGAGCGGGGCATCATGTAAATGTCTAGGGCAACGCCCTGGGCCGACGTGGACGGGCAGGGGCCTCGACGCGCCGGGACATCCTCATAGCTGCGCGACCTCGCCCTGGTGGCCGCGTCTCACGTTGGTTGCGGCCGACGCGGGCCGCACGGTGAGGCGCGACGAGCAAATTCGCGTCCCACCGCCTCAAGAGAAGGGACGCGCCATGAGAATCATCAACTGTGGAACCTACGAGGCTATGAGCCGCAAGGCCGCCGACATCCTCGCCGCCCAGATTCAGCTCAAGCCCAACTGCGTGCTGGGCCTTGCCACCGGCACCACGCCCATCGGTGCCTACCAGGGCCTCATCAAGAAGCACCAGTCTGGCTCGCTCGATTTCTCCGAGGTTCGCACCTACAACCTCGACGAGTACCGCGGCCTCACCCACGAGGATCCGCAGAGCTACCACTACTTCATGAACGACCAGCTCTTCAACCACGTCAACATCGATCCGGCCAACGTCCACGTGCCCGACGGCGCCAATCCCGACGCCGACGCCGCCTGCGCTGAGTATGACCGCATGGTCGCCGAGGCCGGCTACTGCGACCTGCAGCTTCTGGGCATTGGTCGCAACGGTCACATCGGCTTCAACGAGCCGGCCGCCGAGTTCTCCAAGGGCGCGCACTGCGTTGACCTCACCGAGAGCACGATCGAGGCCAACTCCCGCCTCTTCGAGAAGGAGGAGGACGTGCCGCGCCAGGCCTACACCATGGGCACGCAGACGATCATGAACGCCCGCGCCATCCTCATGGTCGCCAACGGCGAGAACAAGGCCCAGGCCGTCTACGACATGTGCTTTGGCCCCATCGTGCCGAGCTGCCCTGCCTCGATTCTGCAGCTGCACCCCAACGTGTTCGTTGTCTGCGATGATGCCGCGCTCTCCCTGTGCAAGGGTCTCTACTAATATCTAGGCAGCATCTGCATGCAAGGGGCCCGAGATGCTGCGCGTCTCGGGCCCCCTTTGATTGGGGGACACAGGTGGCAATCAAGGCAGTCTTTCTCGACATCGACGGCACGCTCGTGCGCTTCAACGAGAGGCACCTCAACGACCGCACACGCCAGGCGCTCGAGGCGGCCCGCGCCCAGGGTGTGGCGCTCATGATCGTGACCGGCCGCTACAAGGACGGCATTGGCGTGAACGCCGACTTTGCCTTTGACGGCTACTCGACGGCCAACGGCGAGTACTGCTTCATGGCGGACGGCGAGCTCATCCACATGCAGCCCATGGACCCGGCAGACGTCACGGCCTTCGCCAAGGCGTGCGAGGAGAGCGGCCTCTCCACGACGATTACCGAGCCCGATGACATCTACTTCTGCGGCTCGCGCGAGGAGCTCGAGAAGTCCGTCCGCTGGCAGTCGCGCCAGGACGAGCCGGGCGGCCGCGTGCGCCCCTGGTCTGCGGTGGGCGAGAACCCCGTGCTGCAGATGGTGGTCGACTGCGACCCCGCGCTCGACGACGAGCTGCTCGCAAACGTCCCCGGCCTCGAGAGCGCCCGCTGGAGCCCGGCCTTCATGGACGTGGTGGAGCGCGGCCGCGGCAAGGGCGACGCCATCGACGCCTTCTGCGAGCGTCTGGGCATCACGCCGGCCGAGTGCATGGCCGTGGGCGACGGCGGCAACGACGTGCACATGCTCGTGCACGCGGGCTTGGGCGTTGCCATGGGCCAGGCGGCCGACAGCGTCAAGGCCGTGGCGGACGTCGTGGCGCCGCCGTGCGACGAGGACGGCTGCGCCTGGGCCATCGAGAAGTACGTGCTGGGCCAGTAGGGCCGCGGCCTGCTTGAGCAATCGATGACGTGCAGCTTACGCGTGTAAAAGAGGGCGCGCGACGGTGGGGGATGGCCCCGCCCTCGCGCGCCCCGTATTTGTGGCACTTCTCCAAATGATTAGTCGCGGCTACCCCACGACCGTAAGCTGCTTGGGGTAGGAGTTCATGACCTCGCAGCCGTCCTCGGTGACGATGACGAGGTCCTCGATGCGCACGCCCGTGTCGCCCGGCAGGTAGATGCCCGGCTCGATCGAGAAGCACATGCCGGGGCGCACCGGCTCGTCGTGGGTGGACGAGACGTCGCCGGGCTCGTGGTCCTCGAGGCCAATCTGGTGGCCCAGGCGGTGCGTGAAGTAGGGACCCCAGCCCGCGTCCTCGATGACCTTGCGGGCGGCGCGGTCAATCTGGGCAAAGGTGACGCCGGGGGCAACGATGGCCTCGGCGGTCTCGTTGGCAGCGCGGACCGTCTCGTAGACCTGGCGCTCATGGGCGCTGGGCTCGGCACCAAAGAAGAAGGTGCGGGTCATGTCCGAGCAGTAGCCGTCCTGCTTGCAGCCCACGTCAAAGAGCACGAGGTCGCCCTTGTGCAGGACGGTGCCGTCGGGCTCGTGGTGCGGGTCGGCGGCGTTGGCGCCAAAGCTCACAATGGGGGTAAAGCTCACATCCTGCGCACCCAGGCGGCGGTACTCCGCCAGAAGGCCACTGGCGATCTGGTGCTCGGTGACGCCCTCGTGGAGCTGGGCCACGAGCCACTCCATGGCGCGGTCGTTGGTGGCCGAGGCGGCGCGCATGAGGTCGAGCTCGCGGGCGTCCTTGATGGCGCGCGCGTCGTCGACGGCTGCAGAGCCCAGGTGGTAGCCGCTTGCGCAGCCCGCCGCCATCATGGGCAGCAGCCACCGCGCGGCGAGGACCTTGTCGACGCCCAGGGGCTCGTCGTGGTTGGTTGCCTCGGCAACGAGGGGAATGGGGTCCTCGGTGTCGTCGAAGGTCACGACGCGGGCGCCAACGTGGGTGGCGTCGGGGAACAGGCGGTTGCAAAACATCGTGGCACCGAGCCGGCCCGCCTCGTTACGTGCGAGGTAGAGGGCGTAGAAGCGCTCGTAGGGCACGTTCCAGTAGCCAGTGAGGTACCAGATTGACATGGGGTCTGCCACGAGCATCTGGCGTATGCCCCTGCGCTCGAGATTGTCCATGACGCGTCTGGCGCGCGCGAGGTCAAGCGTGCCGCTGGGCGAGAAGCAATCCTTATCAGGCGTGTTCATTCTGCGTTCCTTCCTGCGGGGCTGTTGAGCCTCGCGATGCTGCCGAATACGATAGTAGTTCGTATGAATGCAGAGTGCGGCAGTCTGCCGATTTTTGGTCATGCCCCGCGGGCGTGGTGCCAAGGCGTGCCGCAGAATAGAGAGTTACGCATGGAGAACGAAGTTCCTTCCGTCAACAGGGTCGACGAGATTCGCGAGAAGCTCCAGGGCCTCCAGGGCGAACGCCTCAAGGTGAGGGCCAACATGGGCCGCTCCCGCATCGTCGAGCGCACCGGTACCCTCGTCATGGCACACCCCTCGCTCTTTGTCCTCGAGGTCGACGAGCACCGTGGCCGCAAGGCCCGCCAGTCCTACCAGTACGTCGACGTGCTCACCGGCACCGTCGAACTGTTCGACATCGAGACTGGCGAGCGCCTGTTTGACTTCGTGGCCGCCGAGCCCCTCGAGTAGGACTGTCGCATGGCTTGCCGCCAGGTCGTTGAGACTCCCTGCAAGGTTAACCTGCACCTGGGCGTTCACCGGGGTAGGGACGGGCGTGGCTACCACCGGGTCGACTCGGTGATGGTCCCGGTGAGCCCGTGCGACACCATCGTGGTGGAGGACGCGCCCGCGCTCGAGGTCTGCCACGAGCCCGCGCTCGAGGTCGAGCCCGAGCGCACGACGGTCTGGCGCGCGGCGACGATGCTCGCCGCCGAGCTGGGCGAGAGCCCCAACGTGCGCGTGAGCGTCACGGCGCGCATCCCCGAGAAGGCGGGCTTGGGCGGCTCGTCCGCAGACGCCGGCGCCGTGCTGCGCGCGCTGGCCCAGCGCTGGGACGTTGACGTGCACGATGAGCGC
>UQSV01000014.1 GCA_900543875.1 uncultured Coriobacteriaceae bacterium
TTTTCGCTAGCTTGTGCTCGATCATGTCCGTAACTCCTGTGCGTCGTGCGTAGGCCGAATGGAGCCACAATTCGTGGCGTTGCATGCGTTCCTGAGTAGTATAGTAGTCAAGACCTTTAAGACGGTGCGGGACACCGGCAAGGATTTGGAGCGTGAGCGCTCCCCACATGAACCACCTATGCAGACGTCCCGGGCCGTATTAGGCACAGGCGTCTTTTTTTGTGTGAAGGGAGCCACATGGAACAGATCGCACCCAAGGCGACCATCATGGACGGCGCGGCGATGGCGCGAGCCCTCACCCGCATCGCTCACGAGGTCATCGAGCGCAACAAGGGGGCGGAGAACCTCGCGATCGTCGGCATCGTGCGCCGTGGCGCAAACATCGCCAACGAGATTGCCGACGAGATCGAGAAGATCGAGGGCATCCGCCCGCCCGTGGGCAAGCTCGACATCAGCTTCTACCGTGACGACGTGACGCGTCGCGTCGCCCCCGTCATCCACAAGACCGAGATCAACTTCGACGTCGACGGCAAGGACATCATCCTGGTCGACGACGTGCTGTTCAGCGGCCGCACGGTCCGCTCGGCCCTTGACGCGCTCATGGACTTTGGCCGCCCCGCGACCATCCAGCTCGCCGTCATGGTCGACCGCGGCCACCGCGAGCTGCCCATCAGCGCCGACTACGTGGGCAAGAACGTCCCCAGCTCCCACGAGGAGGACGTCCGCGTCTTCGTCGAGTCCCTCGACGGTCGCGACGCGGTCGAGATCTGGGACATCGAGGCCGAGAAGCAGGCCATCGCTAACAAGGAGGTCAGAGACTAGATGCTCTCCGTACGCAACCTCATCAACACGACGGACCTTACGGCCGACGACATCACGCAGATCCTCGACACCGCCCGCTCCATGGAGGAGATCAACCACCGCACGATCAAGAAGGTGCCGGCCCTGCGCGGTCGCACGATCGTGAACCTCTTCCTCGAGCCCTCGACCCGCACCCGCTCCTCGTTCGAGATCGCCGAGAAGCGCCTGTCGGCCGACTCGCTCAACGTCGCCGGCTCGAGCTCCTCGGTCTCCAAGGGCGAGTGCCTCGAGGACACCATCAAGACGCTCGACTCCTACGGCATCGACATGTTCGTCTGCCGCGCCCGCAACGCCGGTACCGCCGAGCGCATCACCCAGTACACCGACGCCCGCGTCATCAACGCCGGCGACGGCAAGCACGCCCACCCTACGCAGGCCCTGCTCGACCTCTACACGATGCGCGAGCACTTCGGCAAGCTCGACGGCCTCAAGGTCGCCATCGTGGGCGACCTGCTGCACAGCCGCGTCGTGGGCTCGCTTGCGCCCGCGCTGCGCACCATGGGCGCCAAGGTCACCCTGGTGGGCCCGCCCACGTTCCAGCTCCCCGAGCCCGAGGTCTTCGGCGCCGAGGAGACCTATGACTTCGACTCCGTCATCGAGGATGCCGACGTCGTCTACATGCTGCGCGTCCAGCTCGAGCGCATGGAGGGCGCCACGATTCCCTCCAAGCGCGAGTACAACCGCCTCTGGGGCCTCAACGCCGAGCGCCACGCCCGCATGAAGGAGGGCGCGCTCGTCATGCACCCGGGCCCGATGAACCGCGGCATGGAGATCGACTCGATCCCCGCCGACGCCGAGAACTCGTTCGTGACCCGCCAGGTCGCCGCGGGTCTCTACACCCGCATGGCCGAAATGTACCTGCTGCTTGGAGGAGAAGAGAATGCTGCTGATTAAGGGCGCCCACGTCGTTGACCCCCAGGTTGGTCTCGACGGTGTCTATGACGTGCTGGTCGAGGGCGAGCGCATCGCCAGGGTTGGCGAGCAGATCCGCACCCCCGAGGGCGCCGAGGTCATCGACGCCGCCGGCAAGTACCTCGTTCCCGGCCTGACCGACATCCACGTCCACTTCCGTGACCCGGGCTACGAGTACAAGGAGACCATCGAGACCGGCTCCGCCGCCGCTGCCACCGGTGGCTTCACCGATGTCGCCACGATGCCCAACACCGACCCCGTCGTCGACTCAGGCGAGGGCATCCGCTACCAGATCGCCAAGGGCGACGCCGCCGGCCTCGTCCACGTCCGTCCCATCGGCGCCTGCACGCGCGGCGAGAAGGGCGAGGCGCTTGCCGAAATCGGTGACATGGTCGCCGAGGGCGCCTGCATGTTCTCCGACGACGGCCACGGCGTCCAGAGCGCCGGCATGCTGCGCACCGTGATGGACTACGTGCGCCAGTTCGACCGCGCCGTCGCTTGCCACTGCGAGGTCCGATCGCTCACCGAGCACGGCATGGTCAACGAGGGTCGCGCCAGCACGCGCCTGGGCCTGGCCGGCTGGCCCGCCGCCGGCGAGGAGATCGAGATCGCCCGCGACATCGAGCTGTGCCGCCTCACGGGCTGCGCGCTGCACATCTGCCACATCTCGACCGCCCACGGCATGGAGCTCGTTCGCGCCGCCAAGGCCGAGGGCCTTCCCGTCACCGCCGAGGTCTGCCCGCACCACCTCTTCCTCGACGAGTCCGCGCTCGATGACACCTACGACACCAACCTCAAGATGAACCCGCCCTTGCGCCGCGCCACCGACGCCGCGGCCCTTCGCGAGGGCATCGTCGACGGCACGATCGACTGCGTCGTCACCGACCACGCCCCGCACGCCCTCCACGAGAAGGAGTGCGAGTTCGAGATCGCCCCGTTCGGCGTCGTGGGCCTCGAGACGAGCCTGCCGCTGATGCTCACGAACCTCGTGGCCACCGGCAAGATGAGCTGGCAGCGCCTCGTCGAGGTCATGTGCGTGAACCCGCGCAAGGTCGCGCGCCTCGCCCCCGTGCGCGTCGAGGCCGGCTCCGTGGCCGACCTCACGCTCATCGACCCCGATGCTAGCTTCGAGGTCACGCCCGAGACGTTCGCTGGCAAGCAGCACAACTCGGCCTTCATGGGCGCCAAGCTCAAGGGCCGCGCGGCCGACACGGTCGTTGCCGGCAAGCACGTCCTTCGCGACGGCAAGCTCGCCTAAGTTCTTCGTCTTGTCCGGCGCCCGCTGGCCCTCGCGGCCCGCGGGCGCCTTTGGCCACCGCCAGACCGCCAGGGCCCGCGGTGGCCTTCCCACACAGGAAACGAAAGGAGAGACATGGCAACACCCACCCCATCGCCCGCGCGCATCCATGACTTCGCCATTCGCGAGAACGTGCCCGTGGCCGAGGGCGTCATGCGCCTCACCATCGAGGCCCCGCGCCTGGCGGCCGCCATCCGCCCCGGCCAGTTCATGAGCTTCGCCGTCCCCGGCGACACCACCCAGCTCATCCGCATCCCGCTGTCGTTTGCCAGCGCCGATGCCGAGGCCGGAACCGTCACCACCTTCTACGCCGTTGTGGGCGACGGCACGCGCCGCCTCGCCGCCATGCAGCCCGGCGACACCTCCACCGTCCTCGGCCCCGGCGGCCACGGCTGGACCATCCCGGCCGGCGCCAAGCGCGAGCTGGTCGTAGCCGGTGGCATCGGCATCACGCCCATCATCGCTGCCGCCAGCCTGGCCCGCGAGGCGGGCGCCGAGGTCGACGCCGTGGTGGGAGCCCTCACTGCCGCGAAGCTCTGCGGCATCGACGAGCTCAAGGCCCTGGGCTGCGCCGACGTGCGCGTCACCACCGACGACGGCACGGCCGGCACCAAGGGTTTCGTCACCGCCGAGGTTGGGCCCCTGCTCGACCGCGGCTACGACGCCGTGCTCACCTGCGGCCCCGAGCCCATGATGCGCGCCGTGGCCGCCCAGGCCCGCGGCGCCGAGACGCGCTGCCAGGTCTCGCTCGAGCGCATGATGACCTGCGGCTTTGGCGCCTGCAACACCTGCAACGTCGAGACGGTCGACGGCATGGTGGGCGCCTGCATGCACGGTCCGGTCTTCGACGCGAGGAGGGTCGTCTGGTGAGTACCCCCAACATGGCCGTCAACCTCGGCGGCATCGAGATGAAGAACCCCATCAACACCGCGAGCGGCACCTACGGCTTCGGCGCCCAGTTCGAGGGCTTCTACGACGTGAGCTGCCTTGGCGCCATCACCACCAAGGGCTGCGCCGCAAAGCCCTGGCCGGGCAACCCCGCGCCGCGCATGGCCGAGGTCACGAGCGGCATGATGAACTCCGTGGGTCTGCAGAACCCGGGCGTCCGCGGCTTGGTCGATGGCTACGGCGACTACCTGCAGGGCCTGTCTGACAAGGGCACCAAGGTCATCTGCCAGGTCGCCGGCCACTCCGTCGACGAGTACGTCGAGGCCGTCGAGCTCTTCGAGGAGCTCGCCCCCTTCGCGGCTGGCCTCGAGATCAACATCAGCTGTCCCAACATCGCGGCCGGCGGCTGCGCCATGGGCTCCACTCCCGAGGGCGCCGCTGAGGTCATCCGCGCCATCCGCCCGCGCACGAAGCGCCCGCTGCTCGTGAAGATGGCCCCCGCCCGCGTCGTCGACGTCGCCAAGGCGCTCGAGGCCGAGGGCGCCGACGTCCTCACGGTCATCAACTCCATCTCGGGCATGTCGATCAACGTCAACACCCGCAAGAGCCGCCTGTCGCGCCCCACCGGTGGCATGAGCGGCCCTGCCCTCCACCCCATTGCCGTGCGCATGGTCTGGGAGGTCCACAACGCCGTTGACCTGCCGATCGTTGGCGTGGGCGGCGTCATGAGCGGACGTGACGCGGCCGAGTTCATCCTCGCGGGCGCCACGAGCGTCTCGGTTGGCATGGCCAACCTCGTCGACCCGATGGCCGCCCCACGCATCCTCGACGAGCTCACCGAGTGGGTCGCCTCCCAGGGCGTCTCCAGCGTGACCGAGCTCATCGGCGCGTTCGAGGGATAGGGGAGAGCCATGGGAAGGTTTGACAACCTGAGCGCCCGCGAGCGCATTATGGTCGCGCTCGACTGCGGTCCCGACGAGGCGCGCGAGCTGGCGGCCAAGCTCGAGGGCCATGCCACGTGGCTCAAGGTGGGCATCACGCTCATCTACGACGGGGGCCTGCAGCTCGTCTCCGAGCTCAAGCAGCGCGGCTTCAAGATCTTCGTCGACTCCAAGTTCCACGACATTCCGCACCAGGTGCGCGGTGCCGTGCGCAGCGCCGCCCACAGCGGCGCCGACCTCGTGACCGTTCACGGCTCGGGCTCCGAGGCCATGCTTCGCGCCTGTCACGAGGGTGCCGAGCAGGCCCAGGCCGAGTTTGGCCACAAGCCCTACGTCATCGCGATCACGGTGCTCACGAGCATGGACGCCGACGAGCTCGCCAAGGTGGGCGTCACGCGCCCCATTCCCGAGCAGGCCGCCTCGCTCGCCAAGCTCGCGGTCGACTCCGGCCTCGACGGCATCGTCTGCTCGCCCAGGGAGGCCCGCGAGATGCGCGAGCTTCTGGGCCCCGATGCCCTCATCGTGACGCCCGGCGTGCGCCCGGCCGGCGCCGCCCTTGGCGACCAGAGCCGCGTGGCCACGCCCGCGGCCGCGATCGAGGCGGGCGCCAGCCACATCGTGGTGGGCCGCCCCATCACCCAGGCCGAGGACCCGGTCGCCGCCTTCGAGGCGATCGTCTCCGAGCTCGAGGCCGCCAAGTAGTCGCCTGGCACCACATCTGAGCACGCCGTTTGCTCCCGCGTCGTCGTCTGTGCACCTTTGCGCAACCGAAAGGGCACAAAAAGGACAGACGCGGGAGCAATTCTTTTGAAGTTCTTGCAAAACGGCTGCTAAATTGCCATAGTTGCTTACAGCCGATTCGAGAGGGGCGCTTCCCCTCTACGGTTTTTGTTTGTTCAGCAATGTTTGGAGGAAACAATGGCTCTCCCTCAGCTTTCCGAGGAGCAGCGTGCTGCCAACCTGAAGAAGGCCGCCGAGGCCCGTCACGCCCGTGCCGAGCTTCGCGAGAAGATCAAGACCGGCCAGGTCGACCTCAAGTACGTCCTCGACTCCGATGACCCCGCCGCCACCCGCATGCCGGTCCGCGCCCTCATCGAGTCCCTGCCGGGCTACGGCAAGGCCAAGGCCGCCAAGATCATGGACGAGCTCGAGATTTCCCCGAAGCGCCGCGTCCAGGGTCTCGGCCTGCGCCAGCGTGAGGCCCTCCTCGAGATTCTCTCGAAATAGTGCCGCGCACACCAAGACTGTTCGTTGTTTCCGGGCCGTCGGGCGCGGGGAAGGGCACGCTGGTCTCCCTGGTGAGGGAGCAGCGCCCCGACCTCGGCCTGACGGTTTCGGCCACAACGAGGCAGCCACGCCCCGGAGAGGTGGACGGCGTCTCGTACCACTTCCTAACCAATGAGGAGTTCTCCGCCCGCGTCGAGCGCGGCGAGTTCCTCGAGTGGGCCCACGTCCACGGCAACTGCTACGGCACCCTCAAGAGCGAGGTCGACCGCAACCTTGCGGACGGCCACTCCGTCATCCTCGAGATCGACGTACAGGGTGCCCTCAACGTGCGCATGTCCTATCCCGACGCGGTCCTGGTCTTCATCGAGCCGCCCTCCATGGAGGTGCTCGAGGAGCGCCTGCGCGGTCGCGGCACCGAGGACGAGCAGACCGTTCGCCTCCGCATGGCCGACGCCGCCGGAGAGATGGAGAAGGCCTGCGAGTACGACGAGCGCGTTGTCAACGATGACCTTCACCAGGCTGCCGCGCAGCTTATGCGCGTCCTGGACTCTCATGAGATGAATTGAGGTACCAAGTAATGTCTGTTATCAAGCCTGAGATTGACGACCTGCTGGAGAAGACCGAGCACAACCCGTTCCTGCTGTGCTCCGTCGCCTCCAAGCGCGCGTGCGACATCAACAACATGCTGCGCGGCCAGCACCTCCGCGTGACGGCCATCCAGGACGTCGACGACATCACCACCGTCGTCTCCGGCCAGGACACCACCACCATCGCAATGGAGGAGATCGCCAACGGCACGCTTGGCTACGTCAAGGAGGACTTCGACGAGGCCATAAAGGACACCAACACCAGGATTGGCGAGTAGCCCGTGTCGTCTCACGTCTGCCTCGTCCACTATCACGAGATTGGCCTGAAGGGCAAGAACCGCTCGACCTTCGAGCGTCAGCTCATAACCAACCTCAAGCGAGCCCTTAAGGGACGCTCGGCCCACGTCGAGCGCCTGAGCGGCTACGTGCGCGTCCACTTTGACGATGGCCAGGTCCCCGAGGACGTGCCCGGCATCATCGCCCGTGTCCCTGGCGTGGCCCGCGTCTCGGTTGCCTGGCGCTGCGAGCGTGTCCCCGAGCAGTACAACGAGGCCGCAATCGAGAGCCTCAGGGCCTGTGGCGACTTCACTTCGTTCAAGGTTCATGGTCGTCGCTCCAACACCGACTATCCCATCCACAGTATCGAGCTCAACCGCCAGGTGGGCGCGGTGCTGTGCGAGGCCTTCCCTGAGAAGAAGGTCCAGATGCACCATCCCGACGTCACGGTCAACGTGCATGTCGTGCAGGCAGACGTCTACGTCTATGCCGATGCCGCCTCGATGCGTGGTGCCGGCGGCCTTCCCGTGGGCACCGCCGGCAAGGTCGTGACGCTGCTTTCGAGCGGCTTCGACTCCCCGGTCGCCACCTGGATGGTTGGGCGCCGCGGCGCCACCTGCGTGCCCGTGCACTTTTCGGGCAGGCCCATGACGAGCGACGCCTCCGAGTGGCTCACACAGGACATCGTGCGCGCGCTCGAGCCCGCCGGCATCATCGGCCGCCTCTACGTCGTGCCGTTTGGCGAGTGCCAGCGCGAGATCTCGCTCAAGGCGCCCCAGTCGCTGCGCGTGATCATGTACCGTCGACTCATGTTCGAGGTTGCCCAGGCCATCGCCGAGCTCGAGGGCGCCAAGGCACTCGTCACCGGCGAGTCGCTGGGTCAGGTTGCCTCGCAGACGCTCGACAACATTACGGCCACCAACGACGTCGCCCGCATCCCGGTCTTCCGCCCGCTTATCGGCACCGACAAGATCGAGATCATCGAGCGTGCGCAGCAGATTGGCACCTACGACATCAGCGCGCAGACGGCTCCGGATTGTTGCACGCTGTTCATGCCGAGGCGCCCCGAGACGCACGCCCACCTCGACGCCGTGCGCCGTGCCTGGGAGACGTTCGACCACGACGCCATGGTCAAGCACCTCATGGAGACAGTCGAGTATATCGACTTCAATTCCTGCCCGTCGTACCGGCCGCCGCGCGAGCTCAAGGCCCGTCACCGCGAGCTTGCTCCTGCCGAGTGGCCCGTTGCCGACGACGATGTCAACGCTGAGGTTTTGCAGGGCTAGTTGATAACTCGTCCTGCTGCCCTCTAGCTGCTGCTTCTTACGCGCCCGGCTCCGTTTTCAACACGGGGTCGGGCGCTTTTTTGTACCGATTCGGCCCGATTCTGTCAGCTTTTGGACAGGTTCGTGTCTGTCCGCCCGGGACTTTCTTGCGCCCAGGCGCATGTGTGGCCTCCTGCTTTGGCACCATGGCGCCAGGAGGTGGTGCTATGGCGCAGATGAGAAGGAATGGGCGTGTGAACGGCAAGGCTATGATCGTTGTCGCTGGCCTCGTCGTGGCCGTCGCGCTTGCGGTGGTTGCCGCGCTCGTGCTGCCGGCGCGTGGCGGTGTGGTGATCGAACGTGATGCGGCCGCGACGACGGAGGCAACGGCGGGCGACGTGCCAGCGGCCACTGCGGGTGCGGTAACGCCTCCGCAGGTTATCGTCGTGCACGTGGATGGCGCGGTCGCGGCGCCGGGCGTGTACGAGCTTGGGGAGGGCCATGCGCGCGTGACCGATGCGGTCGCCGCGGCGGGAGGACTCGTCGATGGCGCCGACACGGCCAGCGTGAACCTGGCGGGTCGGGTCACAGACGGGCAGAAGGTCTACATTCCGCGCGAGGGGGAGCAGGTAGCAGCCAATGCGTCTTCCTCGCAGGGTTCAGGTGATGCCTCAAGTTCAGGAGCTTCGGCTACGCCGTCCGGGCTCGTGAACATCAACACGGCGAGCGCCGGGGAGCTGGACGCCCTCCCGGGAGTAGGGCCTTCGACGGCTGCGGCGATCGTCGAGGAGCGCGAGGCGAACGGCCCCTTCTCGTCCGCCGATGACCTCATGCGCGTGAGCGGCATCGGCGAGAAGAAGTTTGCCAAGCTCAAGGACCACGTCTGTGTGTAGCGAAGGGCGCGTTGCCCCCGAGACTTCTGCGGGTGACGCCGCCACGTATCCGGGCAAGCCGTACGTGCCGCCCCTGCTTAGCTCTCTGACCGTGCTTGTTTTGGGCGACAACCTGCTTCTCAGGGGCGTCGTGGACGCTATGCCTCTGCTGGCGGGCGCAGTCCTCGCGCCAATTTGCGGAGCAGTACTTAGGCTGAGGGGGCGTGGGACTGCCTCTTGGCACGTGCTTGCCTGCGGCATGGCCATCGTGCTCTCGTGCGCCTGGTGCGTGCCGGCGCTTTCGCGGCTCGATGCCGCTGCTCTCGAGCTTAGCTCCACGCCGGTGTCGAGGCTCGAGATGGTCGTTGCGAGCGAGCCCTCGCAGACGCAGTCGGGATGGCTGTGCCGTGCCGACTGCTCGCTGCCAAGCGGCGCCGTCGGCCACGTTTGGCTTGCGTGCAGCGAGCACCTCCCCGTGGGCGAGCGGCTCCGCGCCGTTGGGCGGTTCTCGGCCAATGGGGACGACGAGTGGGGCCTCTCGAGCAGGGCGGCTGGGCTCGCCGGCCGCGTCAAGGTCGTGCGCGTGTTGGAGGAGGCACCGCCCGAGGGGGTGCATGCGGCTTTGGGTGGCCTTCGCGGGTGCGTGCTTGGCGCGATCGACCCTTCGAGCGGGCCTGGTGCCGCGCTACTCGCCGGACTTGTCGCTGGGGAGCGCACCGAGCTCAAGGCACGGGGCATCTCGGACGAGTTCGCGGCTGCCGGCCTTGCGCACCTCGTGGCGGTGTCTGGCTCTCACCTTGCGGTGTTCTCCTCGGTCGTTGAGGCTGCCCTCGTCGCCCTTGGCGTCTCGAGCGGGTCGAGGGCCGTGGCGGGCCTTGGCCTCTGTGCCGCGTTCGTGGCGCTGTGCGGGGCACCTGCGTCGGCGCTGCGGGCCTGGGTCATGCTCGCGGCGTCGCACTCGGCGCGTCTCGTGGGCAGAAGGGGCCATGCTCCCTCGGGGCTTGCCCTGGCGGGCCTCGCCATGTGTCTCGCAAATCCGCATTGTGCCTGTGACCTTGGGTTTCAGCTCTCGGTTCTCTCGGTGGCGTCCCTCGTGCTCTTCTCGGGCTGGTTCGAGGCCGCAGCGGCGAACGTGCTGGGAGGCCACAGGTCCACATGGCGCTCACGCCTGCCTCGGATGCTGCGCGGTCCCTTATCAAAGCTCGGTAGGTACGTCCGCTCGTCGGTCTGCTCCTCGCTCGTGTGCCAGGCCGCGACGCTTCCGCTGGTCGTTGCTTCGTTTGGGAGGGTGAGCCTCGTGTCGGTGCTCTCGAACCTCGTCGTGGGACCTGCTTTTGCGCCCTTGCTCTGCGCGGCGCTCGCTGCTCTTATCGTTTGCTGGATGCCGGTCGTTGGGCCGGTGGCGCTTTGCGCGGCGCGGCTTTTTGCCGGTGCTGTGGTGGAGGTCGTTAGCTGGCTTGCCTCGCTTCCGCTTGCGAGCGTCGCGGCAACGGCCCCTGGCTGGGCTGCGCTCGTGCCCCTTGTTGTGGGGTCCGTGCTGCTCTCCACCTGGCCCAGGCCTTCGCCGCGTGCGCTACGCATGGGGTGCGCGGCACTGTTCGTGCCCCTTGTCGCGCTCGCCCTGCGCCTCTATGTGCTCGTCCCCCCAAGCGTCACGGTGCTCGACGTTGGCCAGGGTGATGCCATCCTCATCCGAGATGGCCCCCACGTGATGCTCGTCGACACGGGTCCCGCCGGCACCATCACGCCCGCGCTGGCGCGCCATCACGTGGCGTGGCTCGACGCCGTGGTCGTCACCCACCTGCATGATGACCATGCCGGTGGTATCAATGAGCTCGCGGGGCTAGTGAGCTGCGGCGATGTGCTCGTTGGTAGGGGAGTCGGGGCCAATCTGGGCTCCCTCGAGGATGACGTCGGGCGCCTTGCGCGCAATGGCGTCGAGGAACTCGGTGTGGGAGACTCCCTGCGCGTTGGCGGCTTCAAGATAACGTGCCTGTGGCCTGATGAGCCCACCGACGGCTCCGAGAACGAGGACTCCGTCTGCCTCCTGGTGGAGTACGAGGGCCTTCGGGGCGAGATGTCCGTGCTTCTCACGGGAGACGCCGAGTCCAACGTCCTGCAGGCGGTGGTCCCTCGGGCCGGCGACGTCGATGCCCTCAAGGTGGGCCATCACGGCTCGCGCGTGTCCATCACCACGGAGGAGGCCGCCGAGCTTGCGCCCGAGGTCGCCGTGGCGAGTGCGGGGGAGGGCAACTCCTATGGGCATCCCACGCCAGAGTGCCGGGAGGTGCTGGAGGGTGCGGGCTCGACGTTTCTGTGCACCATCGAGCGCGGGGACGTTACGCTCGAGCCGGACCCGATGGGCGTGCGCGTGACTTCTCAGCGCTAGGGTTTGCGTGCGGTGCGCATGTATTCGGGTATCGCCTTGGTTGACTCGTCTTCCCTGCGCCCGAGGCCGCGAATCGCCTCGAAGCCGCGGGCCCGTGGGGCGTACGGGCACGCGGGGCGATACAATCGAATGCAATGCAACTCCAAGGGAGGTCCCATGGCAGAGCTCTTGCCCGCATATCTGGTCGTTGGTACCGACGAGCTCAAGCGCTCGTCGGCCGTGAAGCGCCTGCGTGCCAAGGTCCCCGCAGACCTCGCGGACTTCAACCTCGACCAGATTGACGGGCATGCGGTCGAGGATCCTGACCAGATCGTCTCATCGGCCCAGATGCTGCCGTTCTGCACCGACTTCCGCCTCGTGATCGTCGAGGCGGCCGACACCCTACCCAAGCCCGTCTCCGAGGCACTCGTCTCCTACCTTGCAGACCCCAACCCCCAGTGCGTCCTGTGCCTCGTGGCCGAGAAGCTCGCCAAGAACACGCGCCTCTACAAGGCGGTCGCCAAGGTGGGGACCAAGGCCATCATCGACTGCGCGCCGCTCAAGCGCTGGAACCTGCCGCCCTACGTGGTGAAGCTTGCCGCGGGCCACGGGCTCACCATGGACATCGACGCGGCCGACGAGCTCGTGAACCGCGTGGGCGAGTCGACCGTGGCGCTCGACAACCAGCTCAAGAGCCTGGCCGAGCAGCTCGACGCGCGACGCATCACCCGCGCCGACGTCGAGGCAAACGTGGCCCAGGTCGCCGAGGTGAGCCCCTGGGCATTTGCCGACGCCGTCTGCGAGCGCGACGCGGCCCGTGCGCTCGTCATGCTTGGCGCGATGCGCAGCCCCGCGTACGTCTTTCTCCACTCGGTGCTCCTGGGCAGGCTTCGCGAGCTCATCTGCGCCCAGTCGCTCGATGCCCGTGGCGCCTCCTCCCAGGTTGCCCACGAGCTGGGGCGCCAGCAGTGGCAGGTCAAGAACCACGCCCGCTGGGCCCGCCGCTTTGGCAGGGGCGAGCTCGTGGTCCTTCTGCGCGAGGCGGCCGTGTGCGAGCGCGCCCTCAAGGGCAGTCCCGACTCCGAGACCGCCTTCGTCCGCTTTGTCCTCGCCATCTGCACCCCTCGCGCGCATTAGGCATGCACACGAGCTTGTGTGTCTGCGGCCCTCGTGCCGTGTGCCACAGGTGCAGTCTGGTCACAAAAGAACCCCCGCTGGCCAGCACGCCAGCGGGGGTTCAAAGATTCGCTGTATGCGAGAAGCTACTTGATGGTGTTCACGAGCTTCTGGACGCCAGACTTGCGCTGGGCAGCCTGGTTCTTGTGAATGATGCCCTTGGAGGCAGCCTTGTCGAGCAGACGCCCGGCCTTGTTGGCCTCGGTCTGAGCGAGCTCGACGTCCTTGGCCTCGACGGCGGCGCGGACGCGCTTGACGGCGGTCTTCAGCTCGGAACGGACGGCCTTGTTGCGCATGCGAGCCTTCTCGGCGGTGAGGATGCGCTTCTTCTGCGACTTGATGTTAGCCACGTACAGATCCTTTCAATTACTTCTCTTTGAGGCCTCTGTTGGGTTGGGGAGTGGGGTTCCCGTTGCCCGACACGGCAGTCAACCTCGCGAGTATAGCAGATGGTCATGGCGTCTGCACCACAAATGCAAAGAACTCGCAGGTGCATCGAAGAAATACGCTAGAATCGACCACATGAATACTCACGATACCTCACACATCAGGAACTTCTCCATCGTCGCTCACATCGACCATGGCAAGTCCACCATCTCTGACCGCATCCTCGAGCTCACCCGAACGGTCGATGAGCGCGACATGGAGTCGCAGCTCCTCGACACGATGGACATCGAGCGCGAGCGCGGCATCACGATCAAGAGCAACGCCGTGCGCGTGATGTACGACGCCGATGACGGCCAGACCTACCAGTTCAACCTCATCGACACGCCGGGCCACGTCGACTTCACCTACGAGGTCTCGCGCTCTCTTGCCGCGTGCGAGGGTGCCGTGCTCGTCGTTGACTCCACCCAGGGCGTCGAGGCGCAGACGGTTTCAAACGCGAGCCTTGCGATGAACGCCAACCTCGACATCGTGCCGGCCATCAACAAGATCGACCTGCCGAGCGCCCATCCCGACGAGGTGAAGGAAGAAATCGAGGAGGACCTCGCGATTCCCGCCGACGACGCCGTGTGCGTCTCGGGCAAGACGGGCGAGGGCATCCACGACCTGCTCGAGTCCATCGTCTTCCTCATCTCGCCGCCCACCGGCGACTACGACGCCCCGCTCAAGGCCCTCATCCTCGACTCCTACTTCGACGAGTACCGCGGCGTCGTGGCCACGGTCCGCGTGTTCGACGGACACATCTCCAAGGGCGATGACCTGCTCATGATGCAGGGCGGCGAGCGCTTCCTCGTCGACGGCGTGGGCGTCAAGCGTCCGGCCGAGGTGCTCATGGACGAGCTCGGCGTGGGTGAGGTGGGCTTTGTCGTCACGGGCCTCAAGGACCCCGAGTCCGTGCGCGTGGGAGACACGCTCACCTATGCAGAGAACCCCACCTCCGAGCCGCTGCCGGGCTATCGCGAGGCCAAGCCCATGGTCTACACGGGCCTCTTCCCGGTCGACAACAAGGAGTACGAGAACCTGCGCGACGCCCTCGAGAAGCTCCACGTGAACGACCCCTCGCTCACGTGGTCCCCCGAGACCTCGGTGGCGCTGGGCTTTGGCTTCCGCGTGGGCTTCCTCGGCCTTCTCCACATGGAGGTCGTCAAGGAGCGTCTCGAACGCGAGTTCAACCTCGATCTCATCGCCACGTCTCCCTCGGTCGACTACCACGTCTACAAGACCGACGGCGAGATGGTTGGCGTGCGCAGCCCGCAGGACCTGCCCGACGTCACGTGCATCGACCACATCGAGGAGCCCTACCTCAAGGCCAAGATCATCTGCCCGCCCGAGTTCACCGGCGCGGTCATGCAGCTTGCCATCGAGCACCGTGGCGTCACCACCGACATGATCCACCTCACCCAGAAGTCGGTTGAGCTGCGCTTCGACATGCCGCTCGCCGAGCTCATTCTCGACTTCTTCGACCAGCTCAAGAGTCGCACCAAGGGCTACGCCTCGCTCGACTACGAGTTCTCTGAATACCGCACGAGCGAGCTCGTGAAGCTCGACATCCTGCTGTCCGGCGACGAGGTCGACGCCCTGTCGTTCATCGTCCACAAGGACAAGGCCTACACGCTTGCCCGCGGCCTGTGCGACAAGCTCAAGGAGATCATCCCGCGCCAGCAGTTCGAGGTGCCCATCCAGGGTGCCATCGGCAACAAGATCATCGCCCGCTCCACGGTCAAGGCCATGCGCAAGGACGTGCTCGCCAAGTGCTACGGCGGTGACATCTCGCGCAAGCGCAAGCTGCTCGAGAAGCAGAAGGAGGGCAAGAAGCGCATGAAGGCCATCGGCTCGGTCGACGTGCCGCAGGAGGCCTTCATGGCGATTCTCAAGGTGGACGACTAGTGAGGCGCTCCGCCACGTGCGTGGCCGCGCAGCACGAGCTCTCCCAAACCGATGCCGCCCGCTCCGTGATGGAGGAGGGCGCCGCAGCGGCCGGCCTCGCCTGGCCGCCCGCGTCTTTTTCCGAGGTTGGCACGCTGCGCGAGCGCCTCGCCGCCTCACCCTTCCTCATGGCGCCCATGGCAAGCGTCACCGACGCGGCCTACCGCATGGTGATGCGCGCGGGTGGCGCCGCGCTCGCCTACACCGAGATGGTGAGCGTCACGGGCATCCACTACGCAAGCGACAAGACCTGGTCGCTCGTCGAGCCCAATGCTGGCGAGCCCGACCTTGCCGTGCAGCTCTTTGGCGCCGATCCCGGGCACTTCCGCGAGGCGGCCGCCCAGCTGGGCGAGCACGTGGGGAGCAAGCTCGCCCTCGTCGACGTCAACATGGCCTGCCCCGTGCCCAAGGTCACCAAGGGCGGGGCGGGGTCTGCCCTGCTCGATGACCCCGCGCTCGCGGCGCGCATCGTCGAGGCCCTGCGCGAGGAGCTCGACGTTCCCGTCACGGTCAAGATTCGCTTGGGCCGCAGGCCCGACGCGCTCGTGGGAGCCGACTTCGCCCGCGCCATGGAGGCCGCGGGCGCCGCCGCCATCGCGGTACACGGACGCGTGGCCTCCCAGATGTATCGCGGCCAGTCGAGCGCGGAGGGCGTGGCCGAGGTGGTTCGCGCGCTGAGCGTGCCGGTCATCGCCTCGGGAGACGCCCTCGACGCCGAGCGCGCGGCCGCGCTGCTGGACCGCACGGGCGCCGCTGCCTGCTTCATCGCCCGCGGCTCCTACGGCGACCCGTGGGTGTTCGAGAACGCCCGCCGCCTTCGCGAGGGCAAGTTTCCCGTCGAGGTGACGCCCGCCATGCGCCTTGCCGCGTTTCGCCTGCACGTGAGGCTGCTCGGTGCCACGGGTGCCCACATCGCCCGCGCGCGCAGCCTCGCGGGCTGGTACCTGCGCGGGGTTCCCGAGGCCGCCGCCTGGCGCGAGCGGGCCATGCACTGCGTGGGGCTCGAAGACTACCTGGCGCTCGCAGACGAGCTCGAGGCAACACTGTGAGCGAAGGCGTCGAGGCTCTCTACCTGCACGTTCCCTTTTGCGTGAGGCGCTGCCGCTACTGCGACTTCGCCACGGCGGCCACGCACCACGACGACGCCCGCATGCTTGCCTACGAGCGCTCGCTCGAGCGGCTCGTGGGGCAGGCGCGTGAAATCGGGCTTCTTGGCCGTCCTGGGAGCGCCTACGTTGGCGGCGGCACGCCCACGATGCTGGGCGCCGAGGGGCTGCCCTCGCTCGTCTCGGCCATCTGCGCCGCGGGTCCCGTGGACGAGCTCTCCTTCGAGGCAAACCCCGAGTCGCTCTCCGACGAGATGCTCGCCCGCGCGCGCGAGGCGGGCGCCACGCGCGTCTCCGTTGGCGTACAGAGCTTCGATGATCGCGAGCTGCGTGGCCTGGGCCGCGTGCATGACGCCCTCCTCGCGCGAGATCGCGTTGCCGCTGCCGTGGACTCGGGGCTCGACGTGTCGCTTGACCTCATGTGCGGCATTCCCTTCCAGACGCTCGAAAGCTGGCGCTCCTCGCTTGTTCAGGCCGTTGAGCTGGGGGTGGGCCACGTGAGCTGCTATCCCCTCATGATCGAGCCGGGCACCCCGCTTGAGCGCATGTGCGAGTCCGGCCAGCTGCCCTGGCCCTCGGACGACACCGAGGCGGACGACATGGAGGCCGCGCTCGAGGTGCTAGGACAGGCGGGCTTCTCGCGCTACGAGGTCGCAAGCTATGCCAGGCCTGGCAAGCGGTGCGCCCACAACGTTCGCTACTGGACGGGCGTCGAGTACCTAGGCCTTGGCACGGCAGCCGCGAGTATGCTCGGCCGCGTTTCCTACCTGCGCCTTCGCGAGGCGGTGCCCGCGCTCGCTGCGCCAATCGACGATGCCGTGCGCTTTAGGCTCACGATCTGCTCCACGACAGACGAGCTTGTCTGCGCCACCTCGCTCGCGTCCCTCTCGTTTGAGGTCGAGCAGTTGAGTGAGCGCGAGGCCGTGGCCGAGGACCTCATGCTCGCCGCGCGCATGACCGACGGGCTGCCCACGCCCCTCATCGAGCATGCCCGCACAACCCTGGGCTCCGCGCGTGTCGACGACGCCCTTGCCAACCTCGTGCGGTGCGGCCTGCTCGAGCGGGGGAGCGTGGGTTCGCTTGTGCCCACGCACGACGGCTGGCTTTTGGGAAACGAACTCTACGGGGCCCTCTGGGACCTCGCGAGCGACCCCTCGCAGGGCTAGGCCGGCCGATTGCCGCCGCCATGAGTACCGCCGCGGGGACGTTCAGGCCGCGGTGGTACTCTTAACAAATGCTGAACCAACCCCAACCGCCTGGAGCCGCACCGTGTTTTCCTGGATCACCGACGTCTTCATGGCCATCATGCGTCCCTGCTATGCGCTCACGGGCAACTGGTGGCTCACCATCCTGCTGTTCACCGTCATCGCCAAGCTCGTGCTCATGCCGCTGTCGCTGTGGTGCCAGTGGAACTCCATCGTCATGGTTCGCATGATGCCCGCCCTCAACCGCGTCAAGGTCAAGTACTTCGGCGACCAGGAGCGCATCGGCGAGCGCCAGAGCGAGCTCAACCGCGAGTACCACTACCACCCGCTGCTGTCGCTCGTCCCGCTGGCGGTGCAGGTCGTGATCCTGTTCGGCCTGGTCGACGTCATCCACGCCATCGCCGACTCGGGCGCCGCGGGCACCGAGTTCCTAGGCCTGGTGCCGGCCGAGGACGGCGGCGCCTCCTGGGCGATGCCCGTCGCCGCGGCCCTCTCCGCCGTGGTCATGGGCTGCGCCTCCAACGTCATCAACCCGCTGCAGCGCGAGCAGTCCCGTGCCGAGAAGAACTCTACGAACGGCCTGTCCATCGCGCTGTCGCTGTTTCTGGGCGTCTACGTCTCGTGCGGCATGGCGTTCTACTGGGTGTGCTCCAACCTGCTGTCCGTCGCGGTCCAGGCCCTGTGTAACCTGATTATCAGCCCGGCCAAGTACGTCGACTACGAGGACCTCGCGGCCTCCAAGGCCGAGCTTGACGAGCTCAACAGCCTCAGCGCGAAGAAGGGGCCGTGGTGGCGCCCCGATCCGCTCGCCCGCCGCGAGCGCGCCGACGTCCGCCGCTTCTTCTCGGTCGTGGGCAAGCACCTCGTGGTCTACTCCGAGCGCTCCGGCTTCTGGAAGTACTTCCGCGGCATGGTGGGGTGGCTGCTCGAGAACTCCGATGCCGTGGTCCACTACGTCACCGGCGACCCCGACGACCAGGTCTTCGCCTTCGCCCAGGACCACCCGCGCGTCATGCCCTACTACGTGGGCGACAAGCGCCTCATCACCCTCATGATGAAGATGGACGCCGACGTCGTGGTCATGACCCTCGACGACCTCGACAACTTCTACGTCAAGCGCTCCTACGTGAGCCCCTCGACGCGCTACGTCTACGCCTTCCACCACCCCACGAGCCTGCACCTCGTGAGCCACGAGGAGGCCTTCGACCACTACGACGCGATGCTGTGCGTGGGGCCCCACCAGGTGCGCGAGGCCCGCGCCCGCGAGGCTCAGGCCGGGCTCGCCCCCAGGGAGCTCTGTGCCTGCGGCTACGACCTGCTCGACCGGGAGAGGGCCGACTACCTCGCCCGCGCCCACGCCTCCGCAGGCCGCCCCTGCGTGCTCGTCGCCCCGTCCTGGCAGCCCGACAACATCCTCGACCTGTGCGCCGACGAGGTCATCCGCCCGCTGCTGGGCCGGGGCTGGAGGGTCGTGGTGCGCCCGCACCCCGAGTACACCAAGCGCTACCGCGCCCGCTGGGAGTCGCTGCAGGCCCGCTACGCCGACGTGCCGGCCGAGGACCTGTGGTTCGAGCAGGACTTCTCGAGCTCCGACTCGATTCTCGACGCCGACGTGCTCGTGACCGACTGGTCGAGCGTGTTCTGCGAGCTGGCCCTCGTGGCCTTCAAGCCCTGCGTGTTCGTCGACACCCCCATGAAGGAGACGAACCCCAACTGGCGCGAGCTGGGCATCGAGCCCACCGACATCGCGCTGCGCAACCGCGTGGGGCGCTCGCTGGCGGTGTCGGAGCTCTCCGAGCTCACGGGCGTGGTGGCCGAGATGGTCGCCAACCCCGGGGAGTGGCGCGAGAGGCTCGAGGCCGTGCGCGACGAGATCCAGTACTTCCCGGGCCAGGGCGCCGAGAGGGCCGGCCGCTACGTGCTGAGTCTCGTGCTCGAGGCACAGGCCGCCCGCGAGGGCGACGAGGCCGGCGTCGAGGCCGCCCGCTCCGGGCGCGTCGTGCTGCTCGCCGACGACGTCATGCTGCCCCGGCTCAAGATGGGGGAGTAGGACAGGGTCAGAGCCTCGCGACGACAGCTTTGACGAGCAAAATGGCCGCGCCGAGTCTGAGGACAGTCAGATTCGGCGCGGCCATTGCCATGCTTTAGCGCGGGGCATCACGTTGGCTGGTGATCCCGCTTGTGCTGTGCCAATTTGGTGAGGCCTTGGGCCGCAACGGGAATGAGGCAGAAGAAGAACGGCATGGCGTACATACCCTTTGCCTCCCAGAGGATGTAGACGACAAAGCCCATAAAGAAGGCGCAGGGTAGGCAGTAGGCGAGCGTCTTCGACTTGACTCCAACCTGTCTGAACAGCTCGACCGCCCCAATTGTTGCTCCTGCGTAGATGACTGTCTGCATGCCATCCATCACGGCAAAGAGGGCTCTGCTTACCCACCCATGAATAAAGCTCGTGTCCCATGCATCGTAGCGACCGTCTGGCGCGTTGGTGCCCGCCGCCCCCTCGGGCGTCATGATGCCAATCGAGGCGATGTAGAGTGACTGAAACGTTGGGTCGAGCCACTCGGTGCCGAGCTTCTTGGAGAAGAACCAAGCGGCGTATGCGGGTTCGCTCGCAAAGCGTGTGGCTGCCTGCCCAATGGCACCCTTTGCCTCCTCGGCCTGAGCTGCAACGTCGCCCTCGTTCCTTATCTGGCTCTCGAGGGCAAAGCCACTCCACCAGCCGGGCATCGACTCGCCAAACACGTCTCCCGTGTTGAGTCCCATGGCAATCCACATGGACTTTGGCTGGTTATCGGGAAACTCGACTCCCAAGCGTGCCTCCATGTAAGAGGCGGGGAGTGCCCCGGCAGCCTTTGAGGATATAACGAGCAGGGCGACCATGAGGGGCGCGCGCCACCAAGACGCCTTCCTGACGCTGTCGATGGCAAGTACCAGCACAAAGCCAATGGCCATGACCACGTAAGTCGACTTTGCGACAAAGCCGAAGAACAGCAGGATGGCTCCAAACAGGATGAGAGGAAGAGCCCTTGTGCCCTCAATCGCCTGCGATTTCATCCAGGCAAGCATCGCGAAGAGGCAAAGAGCGAGCCCCAACGCATTGCCATAAGGGAATATGCAGAACACGAGCGGTGGCACAAAGGTGAACGCGAGCAGCTCCGCCACGAGACGCTCGCGCTTTGTTGCCCCCGTGAGGCGTGCCATGCCAACGAGCGCAAGTCCGGAGCCAACCGAGGCAAGCGCGTTCGTGAACTGGTAGAGCATGACGGCATGGGTGCCAAAGAGCCTGAAGTACCCCTCGAAGACAAGGAGGATGCCCGCCTGGAAGGGATAGTTCGACAGGTACATGTCGCCGGGTAGGCGGCTCGCGAATGCATCCGCTCGGGGCAGGAATGACGAGTAGTCGTCCCGGGCGAGCTCCTGGGCATACTGCGTGAGCTGGCGCGAGTCGGCAAAGCCGTTGTAGGCGGTTGCGTTGTCGAGGATCCACCAGGTGCAGAACAGCAGGGCGAGGGCGGCAAGGATGGCAACGAATCTGCCCTCGCGGACCCGGTCCGCATGTCGCACCAGCCTCACGACAACAAGGAGGTAGAGAGCCATAACGGCAAACGCTGCGGCAAACTCGAGGACCCACTTGGGGGTGGTGGGCAGGTGGAAGGAGACGTACTCGCTGAAGCCCGCCCCCAAGGCTCCTGTGCCCGTCACGAAGAAGGAAGCAACCGCAAGAAGGCCACAGATTGTGGCGACGAGCGCACAGCCAAGGGCGAGGAGCCAGCCAAAGGACCGGCTCCTCATTTCCCCGTGCGACGTCGCGTTGTTTTCGGTGAGCGCCATCTCGGGCTAGTTTCTCCTGAGCTTGCGGTGGATGCGGTGGGGCTTGGCGGCCTCCTCGCCCAGGCGCCTCACGCGGTCGCGCTGGTAGTCGTCGAAGTTGCCCTCGAACCAGTGCCAGCGGCCCGGCTCCTCGTCGGTGCCCTCCCAGGCAAGGATGTGGGTGGCCACGCGGTCGAGAAACCAGCGGTCGTGCGAGGTAATGACCGAGCAGCCCGGGAAGGCCAGCAGGGCCTCCTCGAGGCTCTCGAGCGTCTCGGTGTCGAGGTCATTGGTGGGCTCGTCGAGCAGCAGCAGGTTGCCGCCCTGCTTGAGCGTGAGGGCGAGGTTCAGTCGGTTGCGCTCGCCTCCCGACAGCACGCCAGCGGGCTTCTGCTGGTCGGTGCCCTTGAAGCCGAAGGCGCTCACGTAGGCGCGGGAGTTGATCTCGTCTTTGCCCACGACGATGAAGTCGTTGCCATCCGAGACGACCTCCCAGACGTTCTTCTCGGCATCGATGCCCGCACGCATCTGGTCGACGTAGGAGAGCTTGACGGTCTCGCCCAGCTCGATCGAGCCACTCGTGGGCTGCTCGGTCTTGGACTCGGCGAGCGTCGTGTCGCCCGCGGCCACGGCGGCGCCCACGATCATCTTGAACAGCGTCGACTTGCCCACGCCGTTGGGGCCGATCACGCCCACGATGCCGTTGCGCGGCAGCTCGAAGGACAGGTCGTCGATCAGGACGCGGTCGCCAAAGCTCTTGGAGAGGTGCTCAGCCACCAGCACCTTCGTGCCCAAGCGCGGGCCCACGGGAATGCGGATGTCGGTGACGCTCACGGTGCGGCCCGCGGCGGCCTCGGCCTCCATCTGCTCGTAGCGCTCGAGGCGCGCCTTGTTCTTGGCCTGGCGGGCCTTGGGGGAGCTGCGCACCCACTCGAGTTCGTTCTTGAGGCGCGTGGCGAGCTTGGCCTCCTTCTGGCCCTGGGCCTCGAGGCGGGCGGCCTTGGTCTCGAGGTAGGTGGAGTAGTTGCCCTTGTAGGGGTAGAGGTGGCCGCGGTCGACCTCGCAGATCCACTCGGCGACGTTGTCGAGGAAGTAGCGGTCGTGGGTCACGGCGAGCACGGCGCCGGGGTAGTTGTGAAGGAACTGCTCGAGCCACAGCACGCTCTCGGCGTCGAGGTGGTTGGTGGGCTCGTCAAGCAGCAGCAGGTCGGGAGCCTCGAGCAGCAGGCGGCACAGGGCCACGCGCCTGCGCTCGCCGCCCGACAGCACGTTCACCGCCATGTCGGGGTCGGGGCACTGCAGGGCGTCCATGGCTTGGGTGAGCTGCGAGTCGAGGTCCCAGCCGTTTGCGGCGTCAATCTCGTCCTGGAGCTTGCCCATCTCGGCCATGAGGGCGTCGAAGTCAGCGTCGGGGTCGGCCATCTCGTTGCCGATCTGGTTGAAGCGGTCGATCTTGGCGAGCAAGTCGCCAAAGGCCATACGCACGTTCTCGATGACGGTCTTGTCGTCGTCGAGCGGCGGCTCCTGCTCGAGCAGGCCCACGGTGTAGCCGGGGGTGAGGCGGGCGTCGCCGTTGGTGACCTCCTCCTTGCCGGCCATGATCTTGAGCAGCGTCGACTTGCCCATGCCGTTGGGGCCCACGACGCCAATCTTGGCGCCCGGGAAGAAGCTCAGGGTCACGTCATCGAGGATGACCTTGTCGCCATGGCTCTTGCGCGCCTCGAACATCTGGTAGATGAACTCTGCCATCCGTACCTCCTGGTAGGGGTCGCTGGGACGGCGGCGCCCGTGGCGCTCTCGTCCCACGTTTCCTGCGACGTGCGCGGCGACTCGTCTGCGGCCCGCCTCGCCTGCCGTGACACCCAAGCGTATCAGATGGGTGCATGTTAGATGTCGAGTTGCGCCCACTATTGGGTAGAATGTCGAGCATACGTGCGCCTCGGGCATGGCCCCGGGGCGCTAAGGCGCGCAACAGACGGGAGCCCACGCAGGCATGGCATCCATGAACGACAAGGACTACTACGCGATCCTCGGCGTCGGGCACGATGCGGACGACGCGCAGATTCGCAAGGCGTTCCAGAAGCTGGCGCGCAAGTACCACCCCGACATCAACAAGGAGCCTGGCGCTGAGGAGAAGTTCAAGGAGATCTCCGAGGCCTACGCCGTGCTCTCGGACCCCGACAAGCGCCGCCGCTACGACACCATGTCGTCGGGCAACCCCTTCGCGGGCGGCTCTCCTTATGGGGGCGGCGGCGCCCCCTCCCAGGGAGACCCGCTCGCGGGCATGGGCGGCTTCTGGGGCTTTCCCTTCTCCGACATGGGAGGCCGCTCCCGCTCGCGCACGCGCAGCCGCGCCTACAACCCGCAGGCGGGCGGTGACGTCGTCTATCAGCTCGACCTCGACGACGAGCAGGCCAAGAAGGGCTGCCGCCGCGGCATCACCTACCAGCGCTACGTCGCCTGCGACGTCTGCCATGGTGCGGGCTCGGTCCACGCCGACCATGCGCGCACCTGCCCCACCTGCGGCGGCACCGGCCATATCTCGGTCGACCTCGCGAGCCTTCTGGGCCTGGGCGTCATGAACATGGTCTGCCCCGAGTGCGAGGGCAGCGGCCGCGTCGTCGCCGACCCGTGCGACACCTGCGGCGGCACCGGGCGCGTGCTCTCGGCGAGTGAGGTCATCGTCGACATCCCGGCGGGCAGCCACGACGGCGACACCGTGCGCGTGAGCGGCATGGGCAACGCCGGCACCAACGGCTCGACCACCGGCGACTTCGTCTGTCGCGTGGGCGTCCCCAGCGAACGCCTCTCGCCCAGGGCCGCCCAGGGCTTCCAGCTCCTGGGCTTCGCCGCGCCGTTCCTCATCCTGGGCCTTCTGCTCCAGAGCCTGGCACAGCTTGGCCTCGTCGTTGCCGTGCCCGCGCTCATGGGCGTGTGGTTCATCCTCGGCAACGGGGGCCTGCTCTACAAGCCTAAGAGCTGGTGGAGCAACGCCTGGCGCTACTTCGTCAACGGTGCCATGAACGGCGCCACGATCGCTGTCTTCATGGCCCTCATGGTCTCGTGCATGTCGGGCCTGGGCACCCGCGGCTACGGGGCGCGCGGCTTCTACTAGCCTCTTCGCGGGCCCTCGCGCCCGCTCTCACGAACGTCATCAGCAATTAGGGAAGCGAGAACTACGAGCGTGGAATCCAAGGTCGACTATTACGAGGTGCTTGGCGTCGACCACGACGCCGACGCAAGGACCATCAAGCGCGCCTTCCTCAAAAAGGCCCGCACCCTTCACCCGGACGTCAACAAGGCGCCCGACGCCGAGGAGAAGTTCAAGGAGGTCAACGAGGCCTACTCCGTCCTCTCCGACGAGCAGAAGCGCGCCAACTACGACCGCTACGGCGACCCCAACGGCCCCGCGGGCTTTGGCGCCGGCGGCGTCGACGTGTCCGACATCTTTGGCGGCTTTGGCATGGACGACATCTTCTCGTCGTTCTTTGGCGGCGGCGCCTCGGGTGGCCGCGCCGCGCGTACGGCCGGCCGCGACATGGGCATCACGCTGCGCGTCTCGCTCGCCGAGGCTGCGAGCGGGTGCACCAAGACGGTCGCCTACGACCGCCTCGCCCCCTGCGACGACTGCAACGGCTCGGGCTGCGCCGAGGACGGCCACGTCACGACGTGCTCGCGCTGCCACGGCACGGGCCGCGTGGTGACGGTCCAGCGCACGATCTTGGGGCAGATGCAGACCCAGTCCGAGTGCCCCGCCTGCCATGGCACCGGCCACACCATCGACCACCCCTGCGAGACCTGCGGCGGCCAGGGCCGCACACCCAACCACGAGACGGTCAAGATCGACGTTCCCGCGGGCGTCCACTCAGGCCAGAGCCTGCGCGTCGAGGGCTACGGCGAGGCCGGCGTGCGCGGCGACGCCTCGGGCGACCTCATCGTGCGCATCGAGGTCGTCGAGGGCGACCGCTTCCAGCGCCAGGGCGACGACCTGTTCTGCGTCGAGGACGTCACGGCGCTCGAGGCCATGTGCGGCTGCACGCTTGACGTCGAGGGCGTGCTCGCCGACGAGTGCGTGAGCGTGAGGGTCCCGGCCGGCTGCCAGCCCGGCCAGCACGTCGAAGTCGAGGGCTATGGCATGCCCCGACAGGGATCTGCGGCCCGCGGCAAGCTCGTCGTCGTGGTGAACGTCGTGGTGCCGGGTGACCTGTCGGCAGACGACCTCGAGACGCTGCGCTCCATCGCCGAGAAGCGCGGCGAGCGCGTCGGCGACGTCGTCGGGTCCGACGCCCGCGAGGGCGAGGGCCTCTTCGGGCACGTGCGCCGCGCCGCCTCCGCCCGCCCGAGCGGCAAGGGCAAGCGCAAGAAGTAGCCGCTGCCCCTACGCGCGTGGCCCCTTGCGCGGGCTGCGCGGCTGGGGCGCGTGTCGTATCATCGAGATGTTCTCGCACCCAGACTTTGGAGGAGCATGGAGCCCGCCCAGGTTCGCCTCACGATTCCCGATTCCCTCGACCTTACGCGCCTCATGGGCCCCGCAGACTCGCTGTTGCGCCGCATCGAGGCCGCGACGGACGCCTCGATCACCGTGCGGGGCAACCAGGTGAGCGTCGCGGGGGACCCGGTCGAGGCCAACCGCATCGTGGGCGTGTTCTCGAGCCTCATCAACCTCGTGAGCAGGGGAGACGTGCCCACCACGGGAGACGTTGACCTGCTGCTCGCGAGCTCTGGCGAGGCAGGCGTCGCCCACGCCTCGCTTGGCGACGACATCCTGCTCACCTATCGCGGCCGTGCCCTGCGGCCCAAGACGGCCGGCCAGCGCCGCTACGTCGAGGCCGTGCGCACCCACACCCTCACCTTTGCGCTGGGGCCCGCCGGCACGGGCAAGACCTACCTCGCCATGGCGATGGCCGTGGCGGCGCTCAAGCGCCACGAGGTGGGCCGCATCGTCCTGTGCCGCCCCGTCGTGGAGGCGGGGGAGTCGTTGGGATACCTGCCCGGCACCCTCCAGGAGAAGCTCGACCCCTACGTGCGCCCGCTCTACGACGCCCTCTTCGACATGACCGACATGGAGAAGGGCAACGCCATGATCGAGCAGGGCATCATCGAGATCGCCCCGCTCGCCTACATGCGCGGCCGCACCCTCAACGACGCCTTCGTCATCCTCGACGAGGCGCAGAACACCACGCCCGAGCAGATGAAGATGTTTCTCACGAGGCTGGGGTTCCGCAGCCGCTTCGTCGTGACGGGCGATGCCTCCCAGCGCGACCTCGCGGGGACGAGCGGCCTCACGACGGCCCGCCGCGCGCTCGAGGGCACCGACGACATCGCGTTCGTCGACCTGGGCCGCGCCGACATCGTGCGCCACCCGCTCGTGGCGCGCATCGTCGAGGCCTACGAGCGCACCGAGCGGCATGACCATGAGAAGGGAGCGTCCCATGAGCGCTGAGATCGAGCTGTTCTGCGAGGAGGGGGCGAGCCTCGCCATCGACGAGGCCGAGCTCGCACGCGTCTTTGACCTCGTGCTTGCCGAGGAGGGCGTCGAGCGCACCTGCTGCGTGTCGGTGAGCGTGCTTGGCGAGTCCTCCATGCAGGCGCTCAACGCCGAGTGGCGTGGCGTCGAGGCCCCCACCGACGTCATCTCGCTCGAGTGCGAGCGCCCCGACGACCCCGACCTGGGCCCGGACGAGCCCTGCGAGCTCGGGGACATCGCGATGGCACCCTCGGTGCTCGCCGCGCAGTCCGCCCGCTATGGCACCACGCCCGAGGACGAGACGCGCCTCATGGCAATCCACTCGCTGCTGCACCTGCTGGGCTACGACCACATCGAGGAGGCCGATGCCGCCTTCATGGAGGCGCGCGAGGACGAGCTTCTGGCCCTTGCCTGCGGGCGCGACCTCGGCCACGTCGCCACGACGCGCCATGCGGACGACACCCCTCTTCCAAAGGCGGGTGAGCGGCCGTGATACCGGGCTCCAAGGAGAACCACCCCTCGTTTCGCAAGAGCTTCGGCTTTGCCATCCAGGGCTTTCGCTTCGCCGTCACGAGCGAGCGCAACATCAAGGTGATGCTCGGCGGCTTCGTACTCGCCGTCGTCGCGGGTCTCGTCGTCGGGCTCGACGCGGCCCGCTGGGGCGTCGTCTTGCTGTGCTGTGGCGTCGTGCTCTCCGCCGAGCTCATCAACACCTCGATCGAGACGATCGTCGATCTCGTCTCGCCCGAGTACCACCCCCTCGCGGGGCGGGCCAAGGACATCGCCGCGGCCGCCACCTGGGTGCTGTGCGCCTTCGTCGCCTTCGCCGGCATCATCGTCATCGGCTCCGCCGCCATCGAGAAGTTCCTCTAGGGCTAGGAGGCCCCATGTCTGACACCCCCTTCAAGAGTGGCTTCGTCGCCCTCGTCGGCCGTCCCAACGCCGGCAAGTCAACCCTGCTCAACGCCTGCTGCGGGCAGCGCATCGCCATCACGAGCCCCGTGGCCCAGACCACGCGCAAGCGCCTGCGCGCCGTGGTGAACACGCCCGAGAGCCAGATCGTCATCGTCGACACGCCGGGCCTGCACAAGCCTAAGGACGCCCTTGGCAAGGAACTCAACCGTGCCGCCCTGGGCGAGCTTGCCGACGTCGACGTCGTGGCCATGCTCGTCGACGCCACCAAGCCCGTGGGCACGGGCGACGAGTGGGTCGCGGGTCACGTCGACCACGCTCGCGCACCCAAGATCCTCGTGCTCACCAAGGCCGACCTCGCCAAGCCCGACCAGATGGCCGCCCAGCTCGAGGCCGCCCAGGAGCTCGCCCACTTCGACGACGTCATCGTCACGAGCGCCACCGAGGGCTTCAACGTCGACGCGTTCCTCTCGCTCGTGAACGAGAAGCTGCCCGGGGGCCCCAAGTGGTTCCCCGACGACATGGGCTCCGATGCCACCGAGGAGGACCTCGTGAGCGAGTTCGTGCGCGAGAAGGTCCTGCTCAACTGCCGTGACGAGGTGCCGCACTCGGTGGCCGTCGTCTGCAACGACATCGTCTGGAAGAAGGACGGTCACGCGAGCGTGAGCGCCACGATCCTTGTCGAGCGCGATGGCCAGAAGGGTATCATCGTGGGCCGCGGTGGCTCTATGATCAAGAAGATCGGCTCTGCCGCTCGTCCCGACATCGAGCGCCTGCTTGGCGCCAAGGTGTTCCTCGAGCTGCGCGTTCAGGTGCGCCCGCAGTGGCGCCGCGACCAGAACGAGATCCGCCGCCTGGGCTACGAGGCGGAGAGTTAGGCCTTGGCGCGCGGGCGCGCTGGAAACGGCACGCAGGCCGGCAAATTCGGTAATAGCTAGACCGCACCAAGCTGGGCGAGAGCGACCTCATCCTCACAATCCTCGAGGCGTGTGGCTGCCAGGCCCGGGCCGTTGCCAAGGGTGCGCGCAAGCCTGGCGGCAAGCTCGCGGCGCGCGTCCAGCTCTTCTGCGAGCTCGACCTGCTGCTGGCCCAGGGAAGGAGCCTCGACGTGGTGGCCGAGGCCCAGCTCGAGTGCCCCCACGCGGCGCTGCGCGGCGACCTCGCGCGCGTGAGCGCGGCGAGCGTCGTCTGCGAGGTGGCCCGCCTCACGAGCTTTCCCGAGGCGCCCGACCCGTTCCTTGCCCCCATCTGCTCGCGGGCCCTGCTCGCCTGCGAGCAGGCGGCCGACCAGCCCCACCTTGACGTCGTCGTGGCGGCATACGTGCTCAAGGTCCTCTCGCACCAGGGCTGGCGCCCCGTCCTCTCCGAGTGCGTCGCCTGCGCCGATCCCGCACCCACGCGCTTCTCGGCCCTGGCGGGCGGGGCCCTGTGCGAGAACTGCGCCAGAGGCGTCGAGGGCGCCGAGCCCGTCGACGCCGCCACCCTCGCGTGGCTTGCGGCGCTCGTTGGCTCCACCTTCGACGAGTTGCTCGCGGCGCGGGTCGAGGAGCACATGGCGGCCGAGCTGCTCGCGCTCGTGCACGTCTGGGCGGCAACCCAGCTCGACGCGCGGCTGCGCGCGTTCGAGTTTGCCCTGAGCGTGTAGGGCTGGCCCTCGTCTTCCCGTTTCGCAGGTTGGCGGGCTGGCGGCCGGTTCGTCTCGCCGTCGCGGCTCAAGTTGTGAAGCCCCCTCCACCCTGAGAATGTGAGCAGTCATTCAGACTTCGGCTTGGCTATGATGCATCGCCGACAAACATTCTCAGGGGGAGTACCACCACATGGATCTTGTTATCGACGTCCTCAAGGACGCCCTCATCGACACGGCCGAGCTCGTGCCGTTTCTCTTCGTGACCTACGTCGCCGTGAGCCTGCTCGAGCTCTTTGCCTCCGGGCGCGCCGGCGACGTCATCCAGCGCGCGGGCCACGCGGGCCCGCTCTTTGGCGGCCTGCTGGGCCTTGTGCCGCAGTGCGGTTTCTCGGCCATGGGCGCCATGCTCTATGCGGACCGCATCGTGACGCTTGGCACCTTGGTGGCCGTTGTGCTGTCGACTTCAGACGAGATGCTGCCGCTGCTCGTGGCCGAGCGCCTCGACGCGGGGCTGCTCTTCAAGATCCTCGCCACCAAGGCCGTACTCGGCGTCGTGCTGGGCTTCGCCGTCGACCTCGTGCTGCGCGCCACGCTCCACCGCACGTCTCTCCTCGCGCTTCCCGAGCAGGGCAAGGGCCAGCAGGATGGCGATGAGACGAGCGAGCAGGGCGAGTACGACGTGAGCGAGTACTCCTGCGACTGCGGCTGCGAGGAGCCCATGACCCGCGGCGAGGTCGCGCGTTGGATCGCCGTGAATTCGGCCTACAAGACTGCGCAGGTCACGGTCTTCATCTTTGCCGTGACGCTCGTGCTGGGCGCCGCCATCGAGCTTGTGGGCATTGACGCCATCGCGTCGTTCTTCTCAAGCAACGCCATCGTGGCGACGTTTGCCTCGGGCCTTTTCGGCCTCATCCCCAACTGCGCCGCGAGCGTGGTCATCACGCAGCTCTACCTCGACGGGGCGCTGGGCTTTGCGCCGATGATGACGGGCGTACTCGTCGCGGGAGGGGCGGCCTACCTGGTGCTCTTCCGCACCAACGCGAGCGCCAGGGAGAACGTCGCCATCGCCGCGCTCATGTATGCGCTGGGCGTGGGCGCGGGCCTCGTCATGCTGGCGATTGGGTTCTAGCGCTCGAGCCTGATGGGGCGGCGCGGGCTTGCGACCGCGCTGGGGTACTCGCTGCCGCAGCGCAGGGCCAGCACGAGGTCGTCGATGGCCTCTGAGGCATAGCGGCGCGAACGCCCCATGCGGGGTCGGCCCATGTGCTCCGCGAGCTTCTCGGCTCCCATGATGACGAGGGTTCCCGCCCAGAGACTGCCTGTTAGGGCTATGTCGTTTTCCGAGAAGCTGTAAGCGAGCTGCGCTGTGTCTGCGTCCGTGCCGTCGCAGCACACGATGGCGTAGTCGAGCCTGTCGCTCAGGCTGGGCATGGGAGTGGCCTGGCCGTTCCAGTACCAGGCACTGACCGTGGCGTCTGCCGCGGAAGGGTCGTCGATGATCTGGGGCGCCTTCGTGCCGCCCAGCTTCGAGTAGGCGGTGAGTGCATCGGAAAAGTCCTCGAGCAGAAGTCCTGGCAGCGCGCTTCCCGTCTTGTCTGCGTTGTAGAGCGCTATGGTGCGTGGCGCGAGCGATCGCATGGGGCCTCCGTAGTCTGTGACTTTCATCTGCTACGATACCCCTCGTCGCGTCGGCGTACCTACATGGCGGTCTTGTGTTGTTATCCGCCGCGTCCGGGGCGTGTGCTACTATCTACAAGGTTTGTTGGTACCCCTCACTTGGACGGCCGCTCACACCGGCGGCGCTCCCAGTCTGGGGCGAACGTAGAGAAAGGTGTCATCATGACCATCTCCAAGGAGCGCAAGGCCGAGCTCATCAAGGCCTACGGCAAGAACGAGCACGACTCCGGCTCTGCTCCCGTCCAGGTCGCCATCCTCACCGACCGCATCAAGGAGCTCACCGAGCACATGAAGTCCCACAAGAAGGACTTCCACACCCGTCGTGGCCTGCTCATGCTCGTTGGTAAGCGTCGTCGTCTGCTCTCCTACATCAAGAGCAACGACATCAACGAGTACCGTGAGCTCATCGCCAAGCTCGGCATCCGCGACAACATCCAGTAAATCTGGACCTACGGGGCGCTTCGGCGCCCCTTTTCATAACGCGTGCCCAAGGGTCTGGGCACAGCGGGCTTGCCCCAAGGGGCCAGACCAAGCGCATCCGCACGTCGCGGGTGTCGGAGCCCGCAGACGGCCCGTCTGCAACGTGGCAGGCGGAGATAAGGGAAAGAAATGGCAAAGGTTACACACGAGTTCGACCTCTACGGCAAGCACTACGTGCTCGAGACCGGCGAGCTTGCCAAGCAGGCCACCGGTGCAGTCCTCGTCAAGCAGGGTGACTCCACGGTCCTCGTTACCGCGGTTGTCTCGAAGGAGCGCAAGGACTACGACTTCTTCCCGCTGACGGTCGACTTCATCGAGAAGATGTACGCCGTGGGCCGCATCCCCGGCGGCTACCTCAAGCGTGAGGCCCGTCCGTCCGAGAAGGCCACGCTCACCGCCCGCATGATTGACCGCCCGCTGCGCCCGAGCTTCCCGGCCGGCTTCCGCAACGAGGTCCAGGTCGTCGCAACCTCTCTCGTGGCCGACCAGGTGAATCCCGTTGACACCATCTGCGTGATGGCCGCCAGCGCCGCCTTCACCGTGGGTGGTGTGCCCTTCGAGGGCCCGCTGGCCTGCGTGCGCATCGGCCGCGACCCC
>UQSV01000015.1 GCA_900543875.1 uncultured Coriobacteriaceae bacterium
TGGCGGGCGTGGCCCGCCGCGTGGGTGCCGACGTAGCCTTCTTCCTCGACCCCCACCCTGGCCTCTACCTGGGCGCGGGCGACGTGCTCGAGCAGACCTTTCCCGAGTTCGCGGTGCCCGTTGCCCTGGTCATGCCCGCGGTCGACGGCGTCTCCACCAAGGAGGCCTACGACGAGTTCGACCGCGCGGGCGAGGCACCGGCTGGCTACGAGGCCGCCTGCGCCGCCCTTGCGAGCGGCGACGTTGCCGCCATGGCCGCGAGCCTCTACAACAACCTCGCGCCCGCCGCGTGCAGCCTGTGCGAGGACGTTGCGGCCGTGAGCTCGTGGATTGCCCGCCAACAGGGTGTGCTGGGCTCGATGGTCACGGGTTCTGGCGCCTGCTCGTTTGCCCTGTGCGAGCGCATGGACGTGGCCGAGCGGATTGCCCGCGATGCCCGCGAGACACGCGGCTGGCGCGCCTGGGCGGCGACTTGTGGTGGAGCTTTGGGCTAGTTGGTATCTTTTTCTTGGCTTTGGGGTAAGAATCTGGTAGAGTTCTCTCTTGCATCGGGTTGTGGCTCAGTTTGGTAGAGCACCGCGTTCGGGACGCGGGGGTCGCTGGTTCGAATCCAGTCAACCCGACCATCGAATTGTGAGGCCGTCGGCTTTGTGCCGGCGGCCTTTTTGTATGCCGCGCCCCCTTGCGTGCCCATGCGGCGCGGCGTGCGGATTGCGTCCGTTTTGTACAGACGGGCCCATATGGCGCTTCTTTCTCATAAGATGCCGAACAAGATCATTGCAATTCTCGTGTGTCTCGCTATAGTGATTCGATAATTAGTTAATCGTCTAAATAACGAGATGGAAGGCATGGAATGGCAGGCGAGGGCTTCAAGGCGCTGAGCGACCCCACGCGGAGGCGTATTCTCGAGCTTCTTCGTGACCATGACATGACGGCCGGCGAGCTCGCCGAGCACTTTGACATCAGCAAGCCGTCGCTCAGCCATCACCTGGCGACGCTGCGCTCCGCGGGGCTCGTGACGGACGAGCGCCATGGGCAGAACATCATCTACAGCCTCAACACCACGGTCATGCAGGATCTCATCGGGTGGTTCATGGGGTTTGCCGCACCCAGGGAGGACGAACAATGAACGCGAATAGCAATCCCGTTGGCAAGCGTTGCCTGGCTGTGCTCGCCGCACTGTGCCTCGTGAGCCTCATTGCGCATCTTGCGCTCTTCCCCGCGCTGCCCGAGGTCGTTCCGACCCACTTTGGGGTATCGGGTGAGGTGGACGGTTGGAGCGACAAGCGCATGGCCCTCTTGCTCGACGCGCTGCCGCTGGTGCTTCTCGGCCTGTTCTGGCTTGTGCCGCGGATCGATCCCAAGGGTGAGGCGTATGCGAAGTCCGGAAGGGTCTATCAGGGGTTTGTCACCCTGTTCACGCTGTTCATGATCGCGATGACGTGGACGACGGAGGCCGCGGCTCTGGGCTGGCTTCCCTCCGAGCGCGCCGTGGGCTTGGCAGTCCCTGTCCTCGTTGGCGTCATGCTCCTGGCGCTTGGCAACTACCTGCCGCGCGTGAGGCAGAACTACACGTTTGGCATCAAGACGCCCTGGGCCCTGGAGGACGCCGAGAACTGGCGCCGCACGCAGCGCTTTGGCGGGGTGTGCTTCATGGTTTGTGGGCTTGCGTTCATTGCGGAAGGCGTCATGGACCTTGGTGCCGTTGGCCTGGTTGCGTCGCTGGCCCTTACCGTTGCCGCTGGTGTGGCGTGCTGTGGCTACTCGTACCTGCTGTGGCGCCGCTCGCGGTAGCGCAGAGGCCTAGTCGCTCTCGGAGAGCTTGACGAGCGTGACGGGATGATCCTTCTCATGGCATGCACCGAGCTTTTGGGCCGAGTCGAGTGAATTGGCCGAAATGATGGCACCCCACGCCGCGCGTGGCGCGAACGTGGGGTGTCCATTTTTATCGGTGGTCGGTGCCGGTGTGCCGCGGGCCTCGCCGGTGAGCCTACCTGACCTCGATGAGCTCGTATTCGTGCGTGCCTAGGCCAATCTTCTCGGCGTGGTCGATGCAGCTCTTCCAGTCGGTGTCGGGGTGCGTCACGTAGAACTTGTCGTGAGCGTGGGCCTCGTCGAGCTCGTCTTCTGCCTCGAGCTTGTCGTGCATGTGGGTGTACTCGGTGTCGGGCAGCGCCGGCTGCGCCATGACGGCGTCGATGCAGGCCTGGTCAAGCGCCACCGGGTCAAAGCTTGCGAAGAAGCCGATGTCGCCCACGATGGGCTTGTCGTTCTCGTCGTGGCAGTCGCAGTTGGGGCTCACGTCGATGGCGAGGCTGATGTGGAAGCTCGGGCGACCGTCGACCACGGCCTTGGTGTACTCGGCGATCTTGTAGTTGAGCACCTCGACGGCCTGGTCGTAGTCCGGCGTGATGGCGTCCTGGTTGCACACGGCGATGCAGCGGCCGCAGCCCACGCACTTGTCGTGGTCGATCGTGGCTACGTGGACCTCGCGGGTCTTGCCGCTGGCAAACTCGTGCTCGCGCACATCGTCAAACGAGAAGCCGTCGTGCGCGCAGATCCTGCCGCACTGCTGGCAGCCGATGCACTTGCTGGCATTGACGCTGGGCTTGCCGGCCGCGTGCTGCTCCATCTTGCCCGCGCGCGAACCGCCGCCCATGCCGATGTTCTTCATGGCGCCGCCAAAGCCCGCTTGCTCGTGGCCCTTGAAGTGGGTGAGGCTGATTACGATGTCGGCGTCCATGAGGGCACGGCCGATCTTGGCGCTCTTGACGTACTCGCCGCCCTCGACGGGCACCTCGACCTCGTCGAGGCCCTTGAGGCCGTCGGCGATGATGGTGTGGCAACCGGTCTGGAACGGGTTGAAGCCGTTGGCATAGGCGCTGTCGAGGTGGTCGAGCGCGTTCTTGCGGCCGCCCACGTAGAGCGTGTTGCAGTCGGTGATGAAGGGCTTGCCGCCCAGCTCGCGCACCACGTCGACGACGGCGCGGGCGTAGTTGGGGCGCAGGTAGCTGAGGTTGCCCGGCTCGCCCAGGTGCATCTTGATGGCCACAAACTTGTTCTCGAAGTCGATTTGGCCAATGCCGGCCTTCTTGATGAGACGCTTGAGCTTGTTGGGCAGACCGTCGCCCATGTGGGTGTGCAGGTTGCAGAAGTAGACCTTTGAGGGTTCCATGCGCTTCCTCTCCGTAAGTGCGGCGCGATTCCCCGCGTGCCAATCAACTGTCATGAATTATCGGCCGAGAAGAATGGCAATACAAGCGACGAAGTGTCACTTATTTGTAAACGGTTGGGACGAGCTCCCATAGGTCAATGTCACAGCGTGGCACGGCGTGCGGTGGTCCGGCATGGGGCCGCGTCGTGTTCATGCGCTGCCCCCGCTGTTCAAGAGTGCGTGCCAAACGCAGGCAGTTATGGCCCTAGCTGCCCCGTAATTAACTGCGTTGAGCACGCGCTTTGGCCGCCGGCGTGACTGCGCCTGCAGACCCCTGTCGTGTCCCCGCGCGCTTCTCGGATTATGCAAAGTTGGGCGCTGCTCCATCGACAGCCTCGATGTTTGCCGCTGCAAACTGCGCCCGCTCTCGGATGCCGCAAGACCGCTCGCGCCGCCACGGCCGCCACTCGCGCCGCGCCGACGCCGTCCAAAGCCAACAATCCTTGGTGAACAACGGATTGACCCCTTGGGGGCGAGAAGGACGAAAGATCGAGCGAAGGAGGAGGACCACATGGCTCAGAAGGAGGCGTCGAGCGGTGGGATGAAGAAGGAGCTGACGCTGTTCAACTTCTTCACCATTGGCTTTGGCGCAATCATTGGCACCGGATGGGTGCTGCTCGTGGGCGACTGGATGGTGCTGGGCGGCGGCCCCGTGCCGGCCATGATTGCGTTTGCCCTGGGAGCGCTGCTGCTCGTGCCCATTGGCATGTGCTTTGGCGAGCTCACGGCTGCCATTCCCATCTCGGGCGGCATCATCGAGTACGTCGACCGCACCTTTGGTCGCAAGATGGGCTTCTTCACCGGCTGGATGCTGCTTCTGGGCAACGCCCCGCTGTGTCCGTGGGAGGCCATTGCCATATCGACGCTGCTCACGGACCGCTTTGCGGAGTTCCCCGCGCTCGCGTGGCTGCGCAGCGTCAAGCTCTACACGATCCTGGGCGCAGACGTCTACCTCTGGCCCACGGTCATTGCTCTGGGCTTCGCGGCCCTCGTGATCTTCCTCAACCTGCGCGGCGCCGGTGCGGCCGCCAAGCTCTCGAGCTTCCTCACCAAGGCCCTGCTCGCGGGCATGGTGCTTGCCATGGTCATCAGCTTCATGACCGGCTCGCCCGACAACGCCATGCCCCTGTTCTCGCAGGTCACGGATGCCGCGGGCGGCAGCGCCACCGAGGCCACGAGCCTTCTGGGCGGCATCGTTGCGGTGCTCGTCATGACGCCGTTCTTCTACGCGGGCTTCGACACCATTCCCCAGCAGGCCGAGGAGGCCTCCGAGGGCATCAACTGGAAGAAGTTTGGTCTCATTCCGGCCATTGCCCTTCTGGCCTCGGGCGCGTTCTACCTCGTGTGCATCTACAGCTTTGGCACCATCGTCGACTGGCACGAGTTCGTGCGCAGCTCCGTGCCGGCGCTGGCGGTGCTCGAGCGCATCAACATCTTCTTCTACGTTGCGATGCTCGTCATCGCCACGCTGGGCCCGCTTGGCCCCATGAACTCGTTCTTTGGCGCGTCGAGTCGCCTCATGCTCGCCATGGGACGCAAGGGCATGCTGCCTGAGGACTTTGCTCGGATCGACGAGAAGTCCGGCGTTCCCAAGAAGGCCGTCGTGGTCATGAGCGTGCTCACCCTCGTGGGCCCGTTCCTGGGCCGCAACATGCTCGTGCCGCTCACCAACGTGGCGTCGCTCGGCTTCATCTTTGCCTGCACCATGGCTGGTTTTGCCTGCTGGAAGCTGCGCCGCACCGAGCCCGACCTGCCGCGTCCCTACAAGGTGAACGGCGGCAAGGCCGGCATCGCAGCCGCCATCGTCGCAGGCCTCGCCATCATCGTCCTCATGGTGGTGCCCTTCTCGCCGGCGGCCCTGTCGCCCATCGAGTGGGCCATCACGATTGTCTGGATTGTCGTGGGGTTTGGCATCCTGGCGCTGTTTGGGGGTGGGCGCAAGGCGACGAGCAAGGGGTAACGCGCCCGGCCCCGCGGGTGGCAGACGTCCAATGCTCGTCCCTGCGGGTGGCAGGCGGCCAATGCCCGCTCCAGCGGGTGCCAGCGAACGGCCGCGCTCGGCCCCGTGGGCGACCGAAAGCGGCCAATAACCCGCAGCTAGAAGCACGTTCAAATAGGCAAGATCGCGCGGCCAAGAATCGCGCGAGAAGTGTGTGCAGCTTAGTTTTGAATCGAAAGGATCAGATCATGGGCAAGTACGCATTCGCAGGTGGCAGGCTCGTCGACGGCACCGGTGCCGCACCGGTTGACGACTCCCTCGTTCTCGTTGACGACAAGAAGATTACCTACGCCGGTCCTCGCACCGAGATCCCGGCGGGCTACGAGGTCATGGACTGCGCGGGCAAGACTGTGATGCCCGGCCTCATCGACACCCACCTGCACTTCTCGGGCAACCTCACCGACGACGACAACGACTGGGTCATCGAGACGCCCGCCCAGAAGCAGGCCTGCGCCGTCAAGCAGTCCTATGACGCCCTGACCCACGGCCTCACCACCGTCTGCGAGATTGGCCGCAACGGCATCGCCATCCGCGACCTGGTGAACATGGGCGTCATGAAGGGCCCGCGAATCTACGCCACCGGCCTGGGCTTCTGCCGCACCGCCGGTCACGGTGACTCGCACAAGCTGCCGCTGCAGGTCTCCAAGGACAGCCACCCCTGGGGCGACCAGGTAGACGGCCCGTGGGAGCTGCGCCATGCCGTGCGCCTGCGCCTGCGCGAGAACCCCGACGCCATCAAGATCTGGGCCACGGGCGGCGGCATCTGGCGCTGGGACTCCGGCCGCCGTCAGCTCATGAGCACCGAGGAGATCCAGGCCGTTGCCGACGAGTGCAAGCTCACGGGCATTCCGCTGTGGAGCCACTCGTACAACTCGGTGAGCGCCGCCTACGACTCCGTGCGCTTTGGCGCCGAGCAGCTCATCCACGGCTTTGAGCTCGACGACAAGACCATGAACCTCATGGCCGAGCAGGGTACCTTCTTTACGCCCACCATTGGCTTCCTTCCCACCTGGTACGCCACCTACCCGCCCGAGGAGTCCGAGGCCAACGCCAAGTTCCCCGGCGACACGGTGATCGAGCGCGAGCTGCAGCGCACCTATGCCAACCTGCGTCGCGCCAACGAGCTGGGCGTCACGCTCACCATTGGCTCCGACTCCTTCTCGTTCGTGACGCCGTACGGCTACGTGACAATCGACGAGATGTACGACTTCGTCGACAAGGCGGGCATCTCCGTGCTCGAGACGATCAAGGCCGCCACGCTCAACGGCGCCAAGATGGTCCACCACGAGGACGAGTTTGGCTCGCTCGAGGCCGGCAAGCTCGCCGACCTGCTGGTTGTTACCGGCGACGTGGCCCGCAACATCCACGACCTGACGCCCGACAACATGGACGTGATCATGAAGGAGGGCGAGAAGGTTATCAAGGGCGCCCTGTAGCGTTTGCCCCCTCGGGGCCGCGGCTCCCCCCCTGGGCCGTGGCCCCACCGCATGGGCGGTCAGCTCGTCTGGTGCCGCCCGCATAGCCTGGCTCCCCGTCTGCAGATGCGTCTGCGGTGGGGAGTCTTTCTATGGGTAGATTGTGGAAACGCGCCGCGCTGGGTGCGGCGCCAGGGGAGGGGGAGCATGGGTGCAAGTGTGAGCAAGATCCGGGCGTTTGCCGAGGCGGCGCGGCTGGGTAGCATCTCACGTGCCGCCGAGGAGCTGGGCGTGGCGCAGTCGACGCTCAGCCGCTCGGTCGCGAGCCTCGAGCAGGAGTGGGGCGTGCGCCTGTTCGACCGCCACGGGCCCGCGCTTGCGCTCTCGGTCGATGGCGCGCGGCTGCTGGGCGAGGCTCGTGCCGCATGCGACGCCTACGACGCGCTGGACCGCCGCGTGATGGGCCTGCGCTCGCTGGCCGATGGCTGCGTGAGCATGGCGGCGCCCTCGAGCGTGGTGGCGATGAGGCTGCCTGGCCCCTTGGGACGCTTCTCGGCGGAGTACCCCGGCGTTGAGGTGAGTATCAACGAGTGCACCTATGGCGAGGCCGAGCGCCTGCTGCTGAGTGGTGCCGTTGAGCTGGCGTTTATTCCCAACAAGCTCGAGGACCAGGGCTTCATCTCGAGCGTGTACGACAAGGACGAGATCGTGGTGGTGGCGCCGCGCGGCCACTTTGCGCCCGAGCCGGCAGACATTGCCGTGGAGCAGCTGCTGGGCGAGCGTTTCATCGCAGACACCGAGACGGCGCCGCTGCTGCAGCGCGAGCTCAAGGGTCCGTGCATCCACTGCGAGACGAGCAACATTACCGCCATCCTCGCCATGGTCGAGGCGAGGCTGGGCGTGTCGCTGCTGCCGAGCCTGGCGCTGGAGCGCACGGGCTTTGAGCTCGACGTTCGCCACCTGAGGAACCCCGCGCACCGCGTGCTGTACCTTGTGCGCCGCCGCGAGGTAGACCTAAGCTTGGCCGCCCGGGCGTTTCTCGCATACCTGTAGGCGAGGGCGCGCGGCAGCTCTGCGACATTTGTTACTCCGCCCAAGGGTGCGTGCCAAACGCAGGTAGTTATTGTCTCCAAGTGGTGATAATTAACTGCGCAAGGCACGCAGTTTTGCTGCATGACGCGCAATCGCAACAGGGGAGGCAACATGACCATCTTTGTAACGGGAGACATTCACTCTGGGGCCGAGATGGCGAGGCTCTCGGATTGGGACGCAACGTACGCCGCCGGCCCTGGCGACTACCTCATCGTTGCGGGCGACTTTGGCTATCCCTGGAGCTTCTCAATGGACGAGGTTGAGGACATCAACTGGCTGTCGAGCCGCCCCTACACGGTGCTGTTCGTCGATGGCAACCATGAGCGCTATGACCACTGGGAAGACCGTCCGTGCGAGAAGTGGCACGGTGGCATGACCCAGCGCCTCTCGCCGGGCTCGCCCATTCGCCGCCTCTGCCGCGGCGAGGTCTTCGACTTTGATAGCACGACCATCTTTACCCTGGGCGGTGCCACGAGCATCGACAAGGAATGGCGCATTCCCGGCGCGGACTGGTGGCCACAGGAGCTGCCCAGCCACGCCGAGCTCGACCATGCCCTCGAGACGCTCGATGCCAATAACTGGCAGGTAGACTACGTGATTACCCACACCTGCTCAACATCGATGCTGTCTGCGACGCTGTGGCCCAAAGGTGGCTGGGAGAATCCCGACCGCGACTGCCTTACCGACTTTCTCGACGAGCTCGACCGGAGGCTCGCGTTCAAGCGCTGGTACTACGGCCACTTCCACGTTGACAAGAACGTGGACGAGAAGCACACCGTGCTCTTCCAGGAGTTCGTTGAGCTCGGCGGCCAGGCAACCTTTACGCAGTAGCGGCGGCGTGCAGACTGCGAGCCGCCGCCATGCGCGGCGCACGGTGCGGGCACCGCCGCATTCTAACGCTCGAACCCCGCCAGGGGGGTACAGCCGGCCTCAACCAGGTCGATGTCGCACGCAACCAGGGTGTTGTTGCCCGCCTGCGTGGGCTCGCCGGGGAACTCGGGCACAAGCCACACGTGGCCAAACTCGCGGCCAAACGCCTCGACCGTCTCGTACATGCTCGCGCTCTTGCGACCTTCCAGGGGAAACCTCAGCGTGGCCAGGTACACCCCGCCCTCGCTCAGGTGATCGTGGATGACCCTCGCGCCCTCGTCGCACGCAAGCGGCCCCAGCGGCTTGCTACCGCTAAAGGCCTCGTTCACCACCAGGTCAAAGGGCTCGCTGGCGCGCCTCAGCCACGCCCAGCCGTCGTCACACGCAAGCTCGAACCTGCCCGTTCCCGCGTACTCGCGCTCGAGCCTCTCCAGGCCAAAGCTCTCGCGCGCGATCTCGATGATCCTCTCGTCAATCTCGACCACGCTCACCGCCACGGGCGTCAGGTGCGTCACGAGCCACTTGGGCAGCGAGAACCCACCTCCGCCAATAACGGCCACGCGTCGAAGGCGGGGCAGCTCGCTGATGATACGTGCCTGCTCGCGCTGGTACTCGCATGCAAGCTCGCTCCACAGCTCGTCTGTGGCATAGGCCACGCTCTGGAACGCACCGTTGACGTTGAGCATGCGCACGGGCGTGCCGTCCTCGTCTGCAGTGTCGAACAGCAGCGCCAGGCCAAACTTGGTGCGCCGCATGGTGACGCCCCTCCACGCCAGGATGCGCATGCACAGCAGGTGGATGAGCAGCCCTGCCACGGTGAGCAGCACAAATATGATGATTGCGGTGGTCATGGGGCTCCCGGTTCAAAGCCAGCGGCGGCGGGCGGCCTCGCGTGGGCCCGCCCAAATGCTTACAGGGTGTCGTGGTTAGAGGCGTTCCCGCGCGGGTACACGCCTGACCAACGTGGAGATTGCGGCAACATGCGTGATAAGAAAACTTCGCGCACGTAAACGGCACTCGGGCTAGTATACTTTCTAAGTTGCCGTGGCCGATGCAAACCGGCCTTAGCTAACGAACGAATACACGACCGAGTGTCTGTTCGGAGAGGAAAATCATGATTCTAGGTCTGGGTGCTCCTGAGCTCATCATCATTCTGATCGTCGTCCTGGTCATCTTTGGCCCCAAGAACCTCCCGAAGCTTGGCAAGTCCCTTGGCAAGACCGTCAAGGGCATCCGCGAGGGCATGGACGAGACGGCCGACGCCGTCAAGACCGAGTCCAAGCCGGCCGAGGATGTCGTTGTCGAGCACGCCGACTCCGAGGACGCCGATGCTGACGCCACGCCCGCCGGCGACGTCAAGTTCTGCGGCAACTGCGGTGCCGAGAACCCGACCGACAACAAGTTCTGCAAGTCCTGCGGAGCAAAGCTCGACTAACTCACTTTCTTAGGCACACCCCTCCGTGGGTGTGCTTTCGTCTGTACGTACCACCCCACGTAAGAAAGCGGACCATGGCTGACAACGAGATCATCCTTACCCCCGAAGGCCGCCAGAAGCTCGTCGACGAGCTCGCCTGGCGCGAGGGAGAGCACGACGCCGAGATTATCGAGCGCATCAAGGTCGCCCGTGACTTCGGCGACCTGTCCGAGAACTCCGAGTACGACGACGCCAAGGAGGAGCAGTCCAAGAACGCCTCCCGCATCGCCGAGATTCGCAAGATTCTCTCCACCGCCAAGGTGTCCGAGAACGCCGGCCACGTCATGGCCGTCTCGATTGGCTGCACCGTCGAGATCCAGGAGCAGGGCAAGGACAAGAAGACTGCGTTCACCATCGTGGGCACGACCGAGACCAACTCCCTCGAGCACAAGATTTCGAACGAGAGCCCCGTTGGCTCCGCCCTCATGGGCCACGCCAAGGGCGACGTCATCGAGGTTACGAGTCCCTCTGGCGCCACGCGCAACTACATCATCACCAAAATCTCGCGCTAGGGCGAGATTGGTTCGCTCGCGGGCATAGCCCCGCGATCATGTCCGCATCACGCCCCTTCCGTGCCCGTCGCGGGAGGGGCGTTTTCACGTCTGTACAGAGTTTTGGCCGCGCGTGGGTGCATCCGCGCCAGGCCACATGACTGGCCGCGCGCGGGGACGCCCGCCCACGGCCGCAAGAAGGAGACCGCATGTCCGAGCAGACCAGCACCGAGTCCACGCTCAACGACGAGCGCGCGACCCGCCTCGCTCGCCGCCAGGCCGTCATCGACGCCGGTGGAAACCCCTATCCCGAGCACTGCGACGTGACCGACCACGTGGCAGACCTCGTCGAGCGCTACGCCAACCTTACCGAGGACGACGTCGACGGCGAAGCCCACTGCATCGCCGGCCGCATCCGCGCCAAGCGTGGTCAGGGCAAGGTGGCTTTCCTCGAGCTGCAGGACGCCACGGACCGCATCCAGCTCTTCTGCCGCATCGATGCGCTGGGCGAGGAGGGCATGGCCGCCGTGCGCAAGTTCGACCTGGGCGACATCATCGAGGCCACCGGCCCCATGATGCGCACCAAGCGCGGCGCCCTGTCGTTGGCTCCCACCTCGGTCAAGCTCCTCTCCAAGGCCGTGCGCCCGCTGCCCGACAAGTTCCACGGCCTCTCCGACAAGGAGCTGCGCTACCGCCAGCGCTACGTTGACCTCATCATGAACGACGACGTGCGCGAGACCTTCCGCAAGCGCTCGGCCATCGTCTCCGCCTTCCGCCGCTACATGGAGCAGGACCAGTACATGGAGGTCGAGACCCCCATTCTGCAGACCATCCAGGGTGGCGCCACGGCCAAGCCGTTCATCACGCACTTCAACGCGCTCAACCAGGAGTGCTTCCTGCGCATCGCCACCGAGCTGCCGCTGAAGCGCCTGCTCGTGGGCGGCTTTGAGCGCGTGTACGAGATTGGCCGCATCTTCCGCAACGAGGGCATGGACAAGACCCACAACCCCGAGTTCACCACGATGGAGGCCTATCGCGCCTACAGCGACCTCGACGGCATGAAGGAGCTCGCCGAGGGCGTCATTAAGGCCGCCAACGTCGCCATTGGCAACCCCGAGCAGATTGACTACCAGGGCACCACGATTGACCTCTCGGGCACCTGGCCCTCCATCCCCATGACCAAGGTTGTCTCCAACGCCATTGGCGAGGAGGTCGACCTCGACACGTCCGTCGAGCACCTGGTGGAGCTCTGTCACGCAAACAAGATCGAGACCAAGCCCGAGTGGGGCGCCGGCAAGCTCATCGCCGAGCTCTACGATGAGCTGGGCGAGCCCTCCATCGTGAACCCCACCTTTGTCGTTGACTACCCGGTCGAGGTGTCGCCGCTGGCCAAGCGCTACGAGGACGAGCCGCGCCTGACGCACCGCTTTGAGCTAGTCATTGCCGGCCACGAGTACGCCAACGCTTTCTCCGAGCTCAACGACCCGGTTGACCAGGCCGAGCGCTTCCACGCCGAGATTGCCGAGCGCGACTCGGGCGACGACGAGGCCATGCAGTTCGACGCCGACTACGTGCGCGCCCTCGAGTACGGCATGCCTCCCGCGGGCGGCATTGGCATTGGCATCGACCGCGTGGTCATGCTGCTCACCAACCAGCCCATGATTCGTGACGTGCTGCTCTTCCCGCACATGAAGCCCGAGGCCGGCGCCAAGAACGGTGCCGCCGAGGCCAAGGCTGCCGAGGAGGCCGCTGCCGCCGCCGAGGCTGGCGAGGCCGCGCCCGAGCCCATCGACTTCTCCAACGTGACCATCGAGCCGCTGTTCGAGGACTACGTGGACTTCGACACGTTTAGCAAGTCCGATTTCCGTGCCGTGAAGGTCAAGGCCTGCGAGGCAGTCAAGAAGAGCAAGAAGCTGCTGCAGTTCACGCTTGACGACGGCACGGGCACCGACCGTACGATCCTCTCGGGCATCCACAAGTTCTACGAGCCCGAGGAGCTCATGGGCAAGACGCTCATTGCCATCACCAACCTGCCGCCGCGCGCCATGATGGGCATCGACTCGTGCGGTATGCTCCTCTCGGCCATCCACGAGGTCGAGGGCGAGGAGTGCCTGAACCTGCTCATGGTCGACGACCGTATTCCGGCTGGCGCCAAGCTGTACTAGGGTCAGGCCTTCCAGCTTTACAGATTGGGACTCCACGCCCGCCGAAGCCAGGATTTGGTCTCGGCGGGCTTTTTATATCGAGGTTTGCAACTTTACATAACGTAGCTCTAATATGGCCGCGGAATGTGACCGGTGCGGGGGGGCAATCGAGCCACCCCAGACGGGAGGCATGGATGCAGGCTTTCGGTCAGCATGCTGCCGATGATGACGGCGAGCGTGAGGAGGTCCTGGAGGGCCTCAACTTCTTTGACGAGCAAGATGAGGATGACGTCGATGACGAGCCAGGCCATCGAGTGGTCGAGCCCATCGAGGACTTCGATCTTGTCGAGGACGAAGACGAGGACGGATGTCTTGGCACATCCAGGCCGGAGTCTGCTCTGGCTCCCGACGCCTTGAGTCACGCGTTGTTCCACCATCACGGCATGCGAGCAAACGCGCTGCACATGAAGACCGTCTGGCACGATGTCGTGACCGAGGGAGACTCTCCCGCCATCTCCGCTCCACTTGCTGACAAGTCCACGATCATTTGCCGCACTGGCATGCTCATGCTCGCGAGCGGAACGGGCGCCTGGCGCGTGCGCGACACGATGGATCGCGTGGCGAGTGTCCTTGGCGTCACCATTCACGTGGACCTGAGCCTGCTGTCGTTCGAATGCACGTGCATCGAGGGACATCATATTTTCAACGAGGTCGTGAGCTTGCCCACAACGGGAGTGAACACGCACCGCATCTGGATGATGGAGAACTTCCTGCGCGAGATTGAGACGTATGGCAGAAACTTCACGGTGCACGAGTACCACGAGATGCTTGCGACCGTTGAGGGGACGAGGCCAGACTATCGCCCCGTTCAGCAGGGGCTTGCTGCCGGTGCCGCATGCGGTGCCTTCGTATTTCTCCTTGGTGGCGGTCCGATCGAGATGCTCGGCGCGTTCGTAGGCGCCGGAATCGGCAACTTCGTGCGTTCCACGATGCTCTCGAGAAGAATCGGGCAGTTCAGTGCGCTTGCGATGGGCGTTGCCGTGGCGTGCGTCTGCTATCTGTTGGCGTTGCTCGGACTCTCGTGCTTTGATCCCATGGCTCTTGCGCACGAGGAGGGCTATATCGGTGCCATGCTGTTCGTGATTCCCGGATTTCCCCTCATCACGGCCGGGCTCGACATCTCAAAGCTCGACATGAGAAGCGGCATCGAACGGCTTACGTATGCGGTGTCAATCGTGGTGGTGGCGACGCTCGTGGGATGGGTGGTCGCCGAGTGCGTGGGACTCTCTCCGGATGACTTTGCGCCTCAGGGGCTCGGCGCGCTGCAGCTGACGGCGCTGCGCGCTTTTATGAGCTTCGTTGGCGTATTTGGCTTCTCGATCATGTTCAACAGTCCCGTGCAGATGGCTGCGGCGGCGGGTTGCATTGGCGCGGTCTCGAACACGCTGAGGCTCTCGCTCGTCGATCTCAACGCTCTGATTCCGGCGCTTGGGCTGGCTGGTGGCGTCCCTCCCGAGGCGGCTGCGCTCATTGGAGCGCTTGTCTCGGGGTTGCTCGCGAGTGTAGCCGAGCTCAAGCTCACTTATCCGAGGATTGCCCTAACGGTTCCGTCAATTGTCATCATGGTTCCGGGACTATACCTCTACCGTGCCATGTACTACATGTGTGTCTTCGATACGGCCAACATGTTGAGTTGGTTCGTTCGCGCCGTGCTCATCGTTGCGTTTCTCCCGGTGGGCCTCGGTGCCGCTCGAACGCTCACGGACCCTCGCTGGAGGCATACGTCGTAAGCGAGTCCGATTTGCGCCACATGGCAAACGAGACAAAATCGCTGAGGGCCAGTTGGACACTATGGGCGTCAACTGGAGAAACTATCCAGATACCCATGCCTCGTACCGAGTGCTAAGGGATATAGCTTCATAAGTGACGAGGTATTACCTACCTCTCGCGAGGGTATAAGCTTACAGAGTGCCCGTGCCGCCAGGTGGTCGCACGGGCACCTTGGTTTTGATGGAACGACCGAGGGGGAACCTTCGCATGTTCGACAAGTTCACAGACAAGGCGCGCAAGGTCATGAGCCTCGCCCAGGACGAGGCCCGTGCCCTGGGCCAGATGTACGTGGGCACCGAGCACCTGCTGCTGGCTCTCATCAAGGAGGGCGAGGGCATTGCCGCCCAAGCCCTCTCGAACCTCGACATCACCTATGACGAGACGGTCGAGACGGTCCAGAAGGTCACGGAGCGCTCGAGCGAGCCCGTGCCGGGCGGCCACATCCCGTTCACGCCGCGCGCCAAGCGCGTGCTCGAGGGCGCCTATCGCGAGACGATGAGCCGCGGCGCCACCTACATTTCCACCGAGCACCTGCTGCTGGGCATCGTGCGCGAGGGCAACGGCGTGGCCATGGAGGCGCTTGCGCGCATGGGCGTCTCGGGTGACGCGGTGCGCAACGCCGTGACCGAGCTCATCGACAAGAACGCGCCCAAGGACAACCCGCCGCAGGTCCAAGAGGTGCGCATTGGCCCCGACGGCGTGTCCGTGGGCCCCGCGCGCTCCAGCGCCGCCAATAGCGACGACGCCTCGATGCTCGAGCAGTACGGCAAGAACCTCACGGCCCTTGCCGCCGACGGCAAGCTCGACCCCGTCATTGGCCGCGACCGCGAGGTCGAGCGCGTGATGCAGGTCCTGGCGCGCCGCCAGAAGAACAATCCGCTCATCCTGGGCGACCCGGGCGTGGGCAAGACGGCCATCGTCGAGGGCCTGGCCCAGCTCGTTGCCGCCGGTACCGTGCCCGACATGCTGCGTGGCAAGCAGATCTGGACGCTTGACGTCTCTGCGCTCGTCGCTGGCTCCAAGTACCGCGGCGAGTTCGAGGACCGCCTCAAGAAGGTCATCGCCGAGGTGGAGAAGGACGGCAACGTCATCCTGTTCATCGACGAGATGCACACGATCATCGGCGCCGGCTCGGCCGAGGGCTCCATCGACGCCGCGAGCATCCTCAAGCCGCCCCTCTCGCGCGGCGAGATCCAGGTCATCGGCGCCACGACGGCCGAGGAGTACCGCAAGCACATCGAGAAGGACTCCGCGCTCGAGCGCCGCTTCCAGCCGGTGAACATCGCCGAGCCCAGCTGCGAGGACACCCTCAAGATCATCCAGGGCCTCGAGCCCGCCTACGAGCAGCACCACCACGTGCGCTACACGCCCGAGGCGCTGCAGGCGGCCGTGACCCTGTCTGACCGCTACATCCAAGACCGCTTCCTGCCCGACAAGGCCATCGACGTCATCGACGAGGCTGGTGCCCGCACGCGCGTGCACAAGATGGTGCTGCCGCCCGAGATTGCCCAGGTCGACGAGGAGCTCAAGCGCGTGCGTGCCGAGAAGCGCGACACCGTGAGCGCCCAGGAGTTCGAGCAGGCCGCCCGCCTGCGCGACCAGGAGAAGCAGCTCGAGGCCCAGCGTGACGAGCTCGAGAAGACCTGGCACAAGCAGATGGAGGGCAACGTCGTGACGGTCGACGAGGCCGCCATCGCAGACGTGGTCTCCTCGATCACGGGCGTGCCTGTCTCGAACCTCACCGAGGCCGAGGCATCCAAGCTGCTGCGCTGCGAGGAGGTTCTCCACCAGCGCGTCATTGGCCAGGACGAGGCCGTGAGCGGCGTGGCCCGCGCCATCCGCCGCAGCCGCTCGCCGCTCAAGGACCCGCGTCGCCCCGGCGGCTCGTTCATCTTCCTGGGTCCCTCGGGCGTGGGCAAGACCGAGCTCGCCAAGTCGCTCGCCGAGTTCCTCTTTGGCTCGCAGGACGCGCTCATCACCTTTGACATGAGCGAGTTCATGGAGAAGTTCGCCGTAAGCAAGCTTGTGGGTGCCCCTCCGGGATACGTGGGCTACGACGAGGGCGGCGAGCTCACCAAGGCCGTGCGCCGCAGGCCCTATTCCGTGGTGCTGTTCGACGAGATCGAGAAGGCCCACCCCGATGTCTTCAACATCCTCCTCCAGATTTTGGACGAGGGTAGGCTCACCGACGGCCAGGGTCGCAAGGTGGACTTCTCGAACACCGTCATCATCATGACGAGCAACGTGGGCGCGCGCGAGATCGCCAAGCCGGGCGGCATGGGCTTTGGTACGAGCGCGGGCAAGCTCTCCGACGCGGAGATCAAGAGCCGCGCGATGGGCGAGCTCAAGAAGCTGTTCCGTCCCGAGTTCCTCAACCGCGTTGACGAGATCGTGGTCTTCAAGTCTCTCTCGAGCGAGCAGATTCGTGGCATCGTCGACCTCATGGTGGCCGAGCTGCGCAACCGCCTCATTGGCCAGGGCATGTCCATCGAGCTTACTGACGCCGCGAAGAACGTGCTTGCCAAGGAGGGAACCGATCCAATCTATGGCGCGAGGCCGCTGCGCCGTGCCATCCAGACCCTCATCGAAGACCCGCTGGCCGAGCAGCTGCTGGCCCAGGGCTGGGGCGCCGGCGACATCGTGCTGGTCGATGTGGGCGATGACGGCAAGCTCACCTTCTCCAAGGGTGCGGGCGCCATTCCCGAGCGCACCGAGCGCGAGCACATGGACCTGCCGGCCGCCATGGGCACGTGGAGCGCCCCTACGGGCGGCAGTGGCCGCGGCGCCTCTGGCGGCTCCGACGCGGGCCTTGCCGCCGCGGGCAACTAGTTGCGTGGAACGGGGCGGCTGCATCGAGCGGCCGCCCCGTTTTCTGTTTGGCACGTACGTTGGCGGTGGGACAAATTAGCCCGGAGCTATATCGTCCCAAACCGTAGGAAAAGTGGGACAAGATAGCTCCGGGCTAATTTGTCCCAAGAAAGAGGGAGGCTGTCATCCGAGTGGATGGCAGCCTCCCTTGTCGTTGCTTCTTCTTGGCGTCTAGCCCAGGGCGGCGCAGAGGGCGTCGATGAGCGAGACGGCCAGCATCTGCGAGTCGTTGAGCGTGAACGTGCCGTCGTAGGAGCCGCCGGGCAGCTCCACGCGAATCACGGGCGGCTTGTGGCGGGCGCTCTCGAGGGCCGTGCGCAGGCGCAGGGCCAGGTCCTCGCCCTCGGTCATCGTGACGTTGGAGACGTTGGAGACAGCGGGGCGCGGCGTGGAGGCCAGCACGAGCACGGCGTTGTCGGCGGGCGTGGCCGCGTCAATGCTCTCGACCAGGTGCAGACCGGTGTTCTGCGAGGTGGCGCTGGCGATGTTCCAGATGCGGCCGGCCACGTTGCGGGCGATGGGGTCCTCGGCCGTGAGGGCGATGTGTACCTCGTCGAGCACGAGCGCGGCGCGGGCAAAGCCCATGCCGCTCTGCGGGTGCGGGCCGTTGGCGGGCTTGCCGGCCCAGACGTGGCGCAGGCGCTCAAGGGCGTCGAAGGTGTCGGAGAAGGCGATACCGTCTGCGAGCATGCCCACGTTCTCCTGGAACATCTTCACGGCGCCCTCAGTGTGGGGGCCGTAGTAGCCGTCCGCCTCGCCGCAGGAGAAGCCCAGCACGTTGAGGGCGTTCTGCAGGCAGCGCACGTCGTTGCCGTGGAAGTTGGGGAGGCGCAGGTAGAGCGTGCGGTCGCCCATCTGGTAGCACTCGTCGACGAGCGCAGACCAGCAGGTCGCGTCGACCTCGCTGGAGAGCGGCAGGTTCTGGCCCAGGCGGAAGCGCGCCACGGCGTTGGCGGTGGAGCTGCCAAACGTCGAGGTCTTGCGCTCACCCTCGTCGATGTCAAAGCCCAGCGAGGCAAGGCGCTCCTGCACGTCCTCGACCACGGCGCCCGTCATACTCTCACGAATCGGATCCATCGTGTACTCCTTGACTAGTCGCCCCGAGCAAGCGCGGCGGCCAAGCAAGCTGCCGGCTGGCTAGCTTGCGCGATTTACAAAGAACTGCGCCATTGAGCATAGCAGCTCGCAGGCATCTGCCGAGATGAGACCGTCCTGCTCGAGCCCGTGGGCGAGCTCCTCGGCCTGTGCCACCTCGCTTGAGGCAAGGTCACGGCAGCACTCGGTGCCGCCGCCAAGCTCGATGAGCTCCACAGCCCGGGCGAGCGTGGCGGCCTCGGTTGCCTGGCTGCCCAGGATGCCCACGAGCTCGTCCCTCTCGGCCGCGCCAAGGTTCTCGAGGGCATGCACCACGGCGAGCGTGCGCTTGCCCTCGGTGATGTCGCTGCGGAAGTCCTTGCCCTGGGCCTCGGCGTCTCCCACAAGGTTCAGCAAATCGTCCTGCAGCTGGAAGGCGATTCCCGCGTGCAGGCCCACCTTGCGCAGGCCCTCCTTGAGCGCGTCACCCGCGCCCGCGGCAGTGGCGCCGATGAGCAGCGGCGAGGCCGCCGAGTACCAGGCCGTCTTGCTCGTCACCATGTAGACGTAGTCGTCAGTGGTGACGTCCCAGCGCTCGTCGCGGGCCCAGCCCAGGTCGAGCGCCTGACCCTCGAGGGTGTGGAGCTCCATCTCGACCAGGCGGCGCAGCACCTCGGGCTTGCGCTCCTCGGGAAGGGCGGCGTCCTGCAGCACCACGTCGATGACCTGCACGAGCGCGAGGTCGCCCATGTTGGTGGCCACACCCACGCCCTGCGTCTTGTAGAGGCAGGGCTCGCCGCGGCGCAGCTCGCTGGCGTCGGCGATGTCGTCGTGGATGAGCGCCGCGCTCTGGAAGAGCTCGATGGCAACGGCGGGGGCCAGCGCCACCTCGGCGTTGCCGCCCACGGCCTCGGCACCCATGAGGCACAAGACGGGGCGCACGCGCTTGCCGCCCTCGGCCGTGAAGTGGGCGAGGGGCTCGTAGAGGTAGCGCTCGAGGTCTACGGCGACGCCCTCGCTGGTGAGCGGCCGTGCCGAAGCGGCGGCGAGGCGCTCGTTCACCAGGGGCAGGCGGGCGCGCAGGTAATCGACGAAGCTGCTCACGCGCTACTCCTCGAAGCCGTTGGGGTTGTGGCTCTGCCAGTTCCAGGAGTCGCGGCACATGTCATTGATGTCGTACTGGGCCTTCCAGCCAAGCATCCTCTCGGCCTTGCTCGCGTCGCACCAGTTGGCGGCGATGTCGCCACCGCGGCGCTCGCGGATGACGTAGGGGAGCTCCTTGCCGCAGGCCTTGGAGAAGGCGGCGACGACCTCGAGGACCGAGCTGCCCTTGCCGGTGCCGAGGTTGAAGACCTCGACGCCCTCGCGGCCGTTCATCCAGTTGAGGGCCGCGACGTGGCCGCGGGCCAGGTCGACGACGTGGATGTAGTCGCGCACGCCGGTGCCATCGGGCGTGGGATAGTCGTTGCCGTACACCTGGACGGCGGAGAGCTTGCCCACGGCGACCTGCGCCACGTAGGGTACGAGGTTGTTGGGGATGCCCTTGGGGTCCTCACCGATGAGTCCGGAGGGGTGCGCGCCGATGGGGTTGAAGTAGCGCAGCAGCACGACGTTCCACTCGGGGTCGGCGGTGTGGAGGTCGGTGAGGATCTGCTCGATCATCCACTTGGTCCAGCCGTAGGGGTTGGTGGCCGGCTTCTTGGGGCTCTCCTCGGTGAGGGGGAGGCTGTCGGGGTCGCCGTAGACGGTGCTGGAGCTCGAGAAGATGATCGACTTGCAGCCGTGGTTGCGCATGACGTCAACGAGCACGAGCGTGTTCTCGATGTTGTTGTGGTAGTACTCGATGGGCTTGGTGACAGACTCGCCCACGGCCTTGAAGCCAGCGAAGTGGATGACGCGGTCGATGTCGTGCTGGTCGAAGATGCGGTTCATCGCGTCGCGGTCGAGCACGTTGTCCTCGTAGAACGTGAAGCGCTGGGCGGCCTCGTCGCCCACAATCTGGCGCACGCGGTCGAGCGCGATGGCGCTGGCGTTGGAGAGGTCGTCGACCACGACGACCTCGTAGCCGCTCTGCAGCAGCTCGATGACGGTGTGCGAGCCGATGAACCCGGCGCCGCCGGTGACGAGCACGCAGGTGTCCTGGGGCTTGATTGCTTCGCTCATGGGGATCCTTTCGCCTGTGGCGATCGTTTGTTGTTGCGAGGCTTGGGCGCACGTGCGCCTTTGTCCAATTTTTAAGTATATCGCGCCAGCTGCGGCGCCTGTGGAGCATGGGTGTGGGCGGGCTGCTTGTAAAAGAAAGCCGCCTTGTGACGAGGGGTCACAAGGCGGCGATCAAACGGGCGCTGATTGTGCGAGCTAGGCGGCCCAGCCCCAGCGCGGGGTCACCGTGGTGCCGTAGGTGCCAATCCAGGCGTCGACGCTCATCGTCTGGATGGAACCCACGTTGTGCATGACCATGCCGCCGCCGATGTAGATGCCCACATGTCCGTAGACCCTGCCGGCCGCGGTGCCGGTCCAGGTGCTCACGGCGATAATCATGCCAGGCTGCAGGTCTGCCTTGTTGGAGCTCGTGCAGAAGTTCCAGTACATGTTGTTGGCGTTGCCGCCCGGGTAGCCCAAGCCCGCGCGCGAGTAGACCTGCGAGACCCACATGGCGCACAGGCCACTGCCGGGTGAGCCCACCTGGTAGCAGGCGTTGACGATGGCCTGGCCCTTAACCGATGCGCTGGCGCCCGACAGGCTGCCCGTCACGCCTGAGGCGCCCGAGCTGCCGTTGTTGCGGTTGGCTGCTGCGGCGGCAGCGGCCTTGGCGGCCTCGGCCTGGCGGCGCTCCTCCTCGGCGGCGGCGAGGATCTCGGCATCGCGCTTGGCCATGAGGTCGCGCACGTCGTCGCTCAGGTTGTCGACGATGGAGGACGCCTCGTCCTGCTTGGCCTGGACGGCGGCGAGCTCCTCGGTCTGCTGCTGCTTGAGCTGCTCGAGCTCTGACTGCTTCTGCTCGAGCTCGGCCTTCTGTGCGTCGAGCTCGGCCTTAGCGCGCTTGACGTCGCTGATGAGCTGCTCATCGCTGGCGTTGATCTTGCCCAGATAGTAGAGGTTGTTGCTGAGCTCCTCGAAGCTGCCCGAGTTGAGCAGCACGGAGAGCAGGTCGGCGTTGCCCGTCTTGTAGTTGCTCGAGATGCGGGCGCTCAGGCGGTCCTGCTTGTCGGCGATCTCTGCCTGCTTGGCGTCGATCTCGTCCTGCTTGTCCTGGATGTCTGCCTGGACCTGCTCGATCTGGCTGACCGTGTCGTTGAGCTTCTCGTTGAGCTCCACGTACTCGGCCGAGATGGCGTCGAGTTTGGCCTGTGCCTCGTCGAGCTGGGCCTGCGCGGAGTTGAGGGCGTCCGTCGTCTCCTTGGAGGCCTTGGCCGCGAATGCCGGCAGCGGGTTTGCGACGAGGCCTGCCGTGACGGCGGTGATGCCGAGCATGGCCTTGAGGGCCGCGCGGCGCGTCATGAGGATGGGTTCATAGGGTGAAGCGTCCCGGTTGGGGCGCTGGATGCTTCGCGACATGGCTGCTCCAATTTGAGTGCGTTTGCCTGTGGTTGAGCGTCGTGAATCGTATCTGAACAGCATAGCCCGTCACCTGCCGCGCGAGAAGAAATGGTGGACGAGTGGTCTAAATCCCCAAGAAGCCAAGCGCCAGAAGGACGGCTGCCCACAGCGCGCATGCGGCGACAAAGGCGAGGTCGAGGCCCGTGGCGCGCTGCTCGTGGTAGCGGGTGCGGCCCCGGCCCCCCTCGTAGCAGCGGGCGTCGAGGGCGCGCGAGAGGTTGTCGGCGTGGCGGATGGCGCCCGCGAGCACGGGAACGAGCACGCTCGAGAGGGCGCGCACGCGGTTCGCGAGGCCGCCCTCGTCAAAGGTTGCGCCGCGGGCCACCTGGGCGTCGCGCACCGAGGTCACCTCGTCGGCGATAACGGGCACGAAGCGCAGGGCGAGCGAGAAGATCATCGCGATTTCGTGCGCGGGAAGCCCCAGCCTTCCCAGGGGCGACAGCAGCGACTCGAGTGCGTCGGTGATGGCGGTGGGCGTCGTGGTGAGGAGCAGCAGCGCGCCCATCCCCACGGCCATGACGAGGCGCAGGGCGTAGAGCAGCGCCACCCAGGGGCCGTCGCTCGTGATGGTGAGGGGGCCCAGCTGCGCGAGGGGCGTGCCGGTGTGGGTGAGGAACAGGTTGAACACGGCCACGAGCAGGGCAAACGGCACGATGGGCCGCACGCTCGCGGCAACGGTCGCGGGCCTTGTGCCCGACAGGGCAACGAGGGCCGCGAACAGGGTCACCGCCAGCGCAAGCTGCGTGGGCGTGGTCACGATAAACATGAGGACGAGCAGCACCACGAGGCACAGCGACTTCACGCGGGCGTCGAGCTGGTGGAGCGCGGACGTGCCGGGCTGGTAGCGGCCGATGGGGGAGCTCAGCATGGGGCCTCGCCTCCGCGGATGCGCAGTGAGCGCTCGAGGGCGGTGCGCGTGAGGGGCTCGCCCAGGGTTGCGTGCGCGATGCCCCACTCGTCCTCGAGCTGGTGGGCGAGGACGAGCGCGTCGGGCAGGCCAAGGCCGAGGTCGTGGAGCTCGGCCTCGTGGGCGAAGACCTCGCGCGGGGTGCCGCAGAGGGCAACGCGGCCGCGGTCGAGGGTAACCACGCGGTCGGCAAGCTCGGCGGCGTCGTCCATCGAGTGGGTGATGAGGACGATGGCGCGGCCCGCCTCGTGGAGGGTGCGCACGATGTCGCGCAGCAGGCTCGCGCCGCGCGGGTCGAGCGCGCTCATGGGCTCGTCGAGGACGAGCAGCCTGGGTTCCATGGCAAGGACGCCCGCGAGCGCCACGAGGCGCTGCTGGCCGCCGGAGAGCTCGAAGGGCGAGCTGCCGGCCTTCCCGGCAATGCCCAGGAGCTCAAGCTGGCTGGCGACGCGCTCGTCTACCTCGGTCTTTGAGAGTCCAAGGTTCCGCGGGCCGTAGGCGACGTCGTCGTAGACCGTCTCCGCAAAGAGTTGGCGCTCGGGGCGCTGCATCACGTAGCCCACGAGGCCGCGCAGCTCGCGGCGGCGCCTGCGGTCCTGCGTGTCCACGCCAAAGACCTCGACCGTGCCTGCGGTGGGCGCCGCCAGCGCGCAGGCGAGGCGCGCGAGCGTCGACTTGCCCGAGCCCGTGTGGCCCGCAAGGGCAACGAGCTCGCCGGGGGCAACGGCAAGCGAGAGACCGTCGAGCACGGGGGCTCCGTCGTAGGCAAACGAGACGTTTTGCATCAAGAGGGCGGGCGCGGGCGAGCCGGCCTTGCCCTTCTCGTTGGTGCCCTTCTCGTCCAGGTTCTTCTCGGCCTGGCTCTTGTTGGGGGTGGGGGCGTCACCGGCTGCGGAAGCGTGCGTGGCCGGGGCCGTCTGGGTTGCGAGCTCGCGGGCGCTTAAAGTACAAGAGGCGCACGGGGCACACGGGGTGCCGCCTGCGCCCAGCTGGTGGGCAACCTCGGCAACGAGCGGCAGCTCAAGGTCTGCGTCCGCAAGCTCGTCTGCGTGCGAGAAGACCTCGCGCGGCGTGCCCTCGAGGACGATCTTGCCGGCCCTCATGACGATGACGCGGTCTGCGGCGAGCGCCTCGTCCATGAAGTGGGTCACGTGCACGAGCGTGGCGCCCGCGGCCTGCAGGTGGTCGAGCACGCGCATGATGCCACGTCTGCCGCGCACGTCGAGCATGGCGCCCGGCTCGTCGAGCACGAGCATGTCGGGATGCATGGCCAGGGCGCCTGCGATGGCGACGCGCTGCTGCTGGCCGCCCGAGAGGCGTGCGGGGTCTGCCTGGGCATAGGATGCAAGCGCCACGCGCGCCAGCTCGTCCTCAACGCGTCGGCGCATGTCGGCGGGGTCGACGCCCAGGTTCTCGGGGCCAAAGGCCACGTCGTCTGCAACGACGCTCGTGACAATCTGGTCCTCGGGGTTCTGGAACACGAGACCCGTGTGATGGCGCGCCTCGCGGTAGGCGTCCGCGTCCACGCGCGTCCCGTCGAAGGCAACGCGGCCGCAGAGCTCAACGATGCCCTCGTCGGGCGCCTCGAGGCCCGCGAGCAGCTGCGCGAGCGTCGACTTGCCCGAGCCGTTCGCGCCCAGCACGCAGAGGCGCTCGCCGGCGCGCACTTCGAGGGAGACGCCGTCGAGCGCCCAGGTGGCGCGCCCGTCGTAGGAGAGGCGGGCGCGCGTAAGGCGTGCGCGTATGTTCTGGCTTGCTGCCACCGGCCGCTCCTAGCGGGCGATGAGCTTGGAGACGGGCTTGTAGGCAATGGCCGTGACGGCGCAGTTGAGCACGACCTTCACCACATTGAAGGGGATGAGCGCGGGCACGAGCAGGGGGATGACGTCGGCGGCGGTCATCGACGGGGTGTAGAGCGGCGTCACGATGATGTTGGCGACGCAGGCCACGACCAGCACGGTGACGCCGGCGATGACCATGCCGGCAATGGCGCCGGAGCGCGTGTGCTTCTTGGCATAGATGGCCGAGGCGGGAAGCACGAGCGCGAGCGTGCAGAGGATGCCCATGAGGCCGCCCCACGGGTCCATGAGGACGTGCGGCATCCAGGACAGCACCGAGACGAGCGCGCCGGTAAGCGGGCCAAACGCGAGACCGGCGATGAGGCAGACGGCGCCCGACGGGTCGTACTTGAGCCATGCGACGGGCGGCACGGGAATCTCGATGTAGCTTGCGATCATCGACACGGCAACGAACAGCGCGCAGATGGCGATGCGCTGAGTAGACCAGCCACCCGAGGTGGTGCCGGTGGTTGCGTGGGTAGACGAGTGCACAGAATTGGCCATGGTGGCCCTCCGTTTCTTCCATCCGGACTGTACCGTTGGCCCCGGACTCTCACCGGGTCGGCCGCGTATTCGCGGGTTGCGGGCTTCCACATCTCCTGCGGTTACCGCCAGTGGGGAATCTCACCCCGCCCTGAAACTGACAACCACAGGCTAGCCATGCGTATGTGTGGTGTCAATGGGCTTGCGGGCGGGTACGCTACGATTTGGACGATAAGAACGAGGCGGGCCAATACGCGTCGATGCGTGCCCGCATGCACCCAAGGAGTTCCGATGCCAATGGATACCGAGAAGCTCGAGGCGCTCGCCGGCGCGCTCGTGGCTGTCGTGGGCGAGGATGGCGTGCGCCGCGACGAGCCCATGAGCGCCCACACCACCTTCAAGGTGGGCGGTCCCGCAGACCTGTTCGTCTCGCCCGCGAGCGAGGACGAGCTCGTGCGCGTTGTGCGTGCCTGCCGCGACACGGGCGTCGAGCACTTCCTGCTGGGCCTGGGCAGCGACCTGCTCGTGGGCGACGGCGGCTACCGCGGCGTCATGGTCGACTGCGCGGGCGCCCTCGACGACATCCTCATGCTGGGAGATCCTCGCGAGCGCTGCCAGCTCGTGTGCCAGGCGGGCGCGGCCATCGCCGACGCCTCGGCCCTCGCGGCCTCGCTGGGCCTCACGGGCCTGGAGTTTGCCTGCGGCATCCCCGGCAGCGTGGGCGGCGCGGTCTTCATGAACGCGGGCGCCTACGACGGCTGCTGCGCCGACGTCCTCGAGAGCGTGCGCTGCCTCATGCCGAGCGGCTTCGTGGAGCAGATCGCGGTGGCGGACCTCGAGATGGGATACCGCACGAGCCGCGTGCGCACCGAGGGGCTCGTCGTGCTCTCGGCCACCTTCGCGCTCGACCCGGGCGACCCGGCGGCGATCGCCATGCGCGTCGAGGAGCTCACCTGCGCGCGCGAGAGCAAGCAGCCGCTCGAGCTGCCGAGCGCCGGCTCCACGTTCAAGCGCCCCGAGGGCCACTTCGCCGGCAAGCTCATCACCGATGCCGGGCTCAAGGGCTATCAGGTGGGCGGTGCCGCCGTCTCGACCAAGCACGCGGGCTTCGTCGTGAACGTAGGCGGCGCCACGGCGGCGGACGTGCGCGCCGTGATCGACCACGTCCGCGCTGAGCTCAAGCGCCAGTTTGACGTAGAGCTCGAGCCCGAGGTGCGCTTCGTGGGCGAGTTCTAGGGCTTTGGGACAGAACTGCCCGTAGCTTTACTGTCCCGCTTTTCCTGCGGTTTGGGACGATAAGGCTACGGGCCCAATTGTCCCAGGATGGCGGGGTGGCGCGGCTGTGCTACTCCGCCATTTCTGCATGGAGGACCAGCAGCGGGGCGATGACGCTCGCGGTGACCGAGAAGTCCTCGGGCGCGGTGGTCATGACCGCTATGGCCACGTCTCCCGTGGCCGTGCGCGCCACACCGGCGTCGACGGTGGTTGAGAAGGCCGCGTCGTCGTCTGGGTACCAGCCGGCCTTTGACCAGGTGGTGCCCCAAGCGCAGCCCACGTGCCGAAGCGACGAGACCTCGGGGTGCGTGAGCTCGTCCGCGAGCCACGCGGCGCCCTGCTCGTCCGAGGCAAGGTAGGCGTGGCACTGCTGCCAGAGCGCTGCGAGCTGGCGCGGCGTTACGAACTCGTAGAAGTTGTCGGCGATGCCGCCCTCGCGCGCGGGTGCGGCCGAGGCCTCCACCACCTCGGTTATGCCCGAGTTCGCCATCTGCTCGGCGCCCGAGGCGTCGACGAGGGCGTGCATGGGCGCGTCGGTGTAGCTCGAGCGAAACGAGGCGTAGGCGTCGTTGTCCGAGTAGCGCAGAATCGCGTCGATGCGCCCGTCTGCGGGGGCGCCGTCTCCCAGTACGTTCTGCACGACCGACACGACGTAGGGTCCCTTGATGGAGCTTGCCGAGTAGAACGCGTCGTCCGCGTGGTAGCTCACGGTGGCCCCGCTGCCAAGGTCGACCATTACGAAGCCCACCTGGTGGCCCTGCCCCTCGATGGCGCCGATGGCCTCGTCGAGGGGTCTGAGCTGGGAGGCGTTGGCGGTGGCGCCGCTCACGTCGACACGGCTCGGCTGCTCGCGGACGAGGGGCGCGCAGGTGAGCAGCCCCTGCGCAAAGGAGGGGGAGCCGTCTTGGGTGGCGAGCTGGGGCGTGGTGAGGTCGAGGGCGAGCGCCGGGGTGGGGCTTGCGAGCGCGGCCACGACGGAGGTGCCGCCAACAAACGCTCCCACCAGCGCCTTGCTGCCTCTGTGCCCGCTCGTCACGTGCCCCACGCCCACTCCCTTCCTCGCTCGATGGGCTAGCTTGTTCCCAGAAACTACCTTACATAATCATGCCATGCATATATGCATGGGCGCGCCGCTTGCCTTCGTCCTTCTCGCCCTTCTCGCACAAAAAGGGGCCGGCCCCTTGCGAGGCCGGCGCCAAACCGGGTGGTGTTGCCCGCGCTAGTTCTTGAGCGAGTTGAGCGGGGCTGGGAAGCGGCCGCCTCGGTGGGCGAGGACGTGGCCCGCGTTGGGGTTCACGTGCATGACCGGGGCGCGGCCAAACAGGCCGCCAAACTCCACCGAGTCTCCCTCGGACTTGCCGATGGCCGGGATGAGGCGCACGGCGGTCGTCTTGTTGTTGATGACGCCAATGGCCATCTCGTCGGCGATGATGCCGGCGATGGCCTCGACGGGCGTGTCGCCGGGAACCGCGATCATGTCGAGGCCCACCGAGCACACGCAGGTCATGGCCTCGAGCTTCTCGAGCGAGAGGGCGCCCGCCTCGGCCGCCTCGATCATGCCTGCGTCCTCGGACACCGGGATGAAGGCGCCCGACAGGCCGCCCACGCTGGAACTCGCCATGACGCCGCCCTTCTTGACGGCATCGTTGAGCATGGCCAGGGCGCACGTGGTGCCGGGGCCTCCGCAGGTGCCCACGCCAATGATCTCGAGGATGCGGGCCACGGAGTCGCCGATGGCGGGGGTGGGGGCCAGAGACAGGTCGACGATGCCCTTCTCCTTGCCCAGGCGACGCGCGGCCTCGCGGCTCATGAGCTCGCCGGCGCGCGTGATCTTGAACGCGGTCTGCTTGATGCGCTCGGCGACCTCCATCATGCTGGCCGTCTCGGGCAGCTCCTCGAGGGCAGCGGCCATGACGCCGGGGCCCGAGACGCCCACGTTGATCACGGCGTCGGCCTCACCCGAGCCGTGCGTGGCGCCGGCCATGAAGGGCGAGTCCTCGACCATGTTGGAGAAGACGACGAACTTGCTTGCGCCGATGGAGTCCTGGTCGGCGGTGAGGCGGGCGCAGTCGAGCACCGTCTGGGCCACCATGAGCACGGCGTCCATGTTGATGCCGGCGCGCAGACTCGCGACGTTGACGCTCGAGCACACGCGGCTCGTGCTCGCCAGGGCCTCGGGGATGCAGCGGATGAGCCTGCGGTCGGCGTCGCCGATGCCCTTGTGGACGAGTGCGGAGTAGCCGCCCAGGTAGTCGATGCCAAGCGTGGCGGCGGCGCGGTCGAGCGCGTGGGCGAGCGGCACGAGGTCGGCGTCGGGGCAGGCCGCGGCAATCTGGGCGATGGGCGTTACGGAGACGCGCTTGTTGACGATGGGGATGCCATACTCGCGCTCGAGGCTCTCGGCAACGGGCACGAGGTTCTCGGCGGTCTTGGTGATGTGGTCGTAGACCTTGGTGCACATGCGGTCCATGTTTTCGTCCGCGCAGCCCATGAGCGAGATGCCCATCGTGATGGTGCGGATGTCGAGGTGCTGCTCGGTGACCATGTTGAGTGTCTCGGTGACCTCTTCTGCGGTGATTGACACAGTGTCCCCTTAGCTGTCGAGCCTACGGTATCGCTCCATTATGCACGCAACGCCGACTGGCCCGCAGGTCAGTCGGCGCATCTGTAGCGTTCTGTTTACAGCGGTGAAGAATATGTCATCACATGCGCTGGGACATGTAATGCTACGGGCTGTAGTGTCCCAGGTGGGCTAGCGCCAGCAGGGTTGGACGGCCATGCCCACGAGGCTCGCGCCGGTGTGGACGATGAGGTCGGGCGAGATGCCGCTGCGCACCACGTCGACGACGTTGGGGATGGTCTCGCGGATCTTGGCCGTGAGCTCGTCGAGCCTGTCCTCGGCCTTGGTGCAGCATACGGCGCAGACAACGCGCTCGTAGCGCTTGGCCTGCTCCTGGACAAACGCCAGCTCTGCGGCGAGGGCCTTCTCCCAGCCGCGGGCCTTCTTGACCGTGGCGTACTTGCCCTCGGCGTCGCAGTAGAAGACGGGCTTGATGTTGAGGGCGCTGCCCAGGCGATACGTCGCCTCGTTGATGCGGCCGCCGTGGCGCAGGTACTTGAGCTCGCGCACCGTGAAGTAGACGCGCGTGTGCTCGGAGAGGTCTGCGAGCCTAGGTCCCAGCTCCTCGAAGGGAACGCCCGCCTCGATCATCTCGACTGCGGCCATGACCACGAGGCCCGCGGCGACGCCGATGCTCTTGGTGTCGACCACGGTGACGGGGAAGCCCTCCATCTGCCTGGCGACGAGCTCGGCGGTCTGGCAGGTGGCCGAGAGCCCCGAGCTGATCGTCACGAGCACGGCACGCTCGTAGCCGTCGGCGCGTGCGGCCTCGAGGGCGGCCTGGATGTCTGCGGGGCTCGGCAGGCTCGTGGTGGGAATCTCGGTGGCGAAGCGGTCGATGACCTCGTCGGTGGTGATGTCGACGCCCGAGCGGTACGAGCCGTCCGCGTAGTTCACCACCAGGGGGATGTTGCGCACGTCATGGGCCTCGCAGAAGTCTGCGGGGGTGTTGGTGCCCGTGTCCGCGAGGACGGCGATGCGCTGGTCGTTCATGGTCTCTCCTCGCTGGCGTTCCGCGGCCGTGCCGTTAACTCATGAGCGGCAGTATAGCCTATGAATATGGAGGATTAGCACATCTAGTATTTAAAACTAGATGTGCTGCTTTTCATAATGTGTAAACTAGCGTGGACGAGAAGAACGCCGGCGTGCAGGTGCCGGCGACGCTGCGGCCGAGAGGGTCGGGCGTGGCGGACACGCGAGGGGGGGGTGGCCCATGACGCTCGACGATGACGAGGCGCGCGAGCTGGCGCGTCGCATGGCCTACGCCCACATCATGCGCATTGACGAGATGCCCCGCATCGAGCTCTACCTCGACCAGGTGCTTGCGCTCGTGTCGCAGAGCCTGTCGTTCATGGCCCTTCCCGGCGAGGAGCTGCTCACCGGCTCGATGGTCAACAACTACGTGAAGCAGCGCGTCGTGCCCGCGCCGCAGCGCCGCCGCTACACGCGCCGCCACGTGGCGACCCTCATCTTCGCGTGCTCGTTCAAGCGCGTGTTCTCGATCTCGCAGATTCGTGACCTGTACCAGGTCTGCGTCGACCGCGGGGTCAACGTGGCGGCCACCTATGACGCGCTGGCGGGCTCGCTCGAGGACGCGCTTGCCCAGCGCTTCGACGGAACCGTGCCCCTCTCGACGCCCACCGTCGAGCTCACCGACGCCGAGGGCACGCCCGTTGCCCCCGACCTCGCCCGCGTGATGGAGGCTGGCGTCGAGGCGGTGGCCGACAAGGTCTTCGTGGAGCAGACACTGCTGCTGGGGCGCTAGGCGCGGCCGGCGCGTGGTATTGCTCGTGTTCAACCCGTAGGGACGCGCCGCGGTCGCGCGCGTGTGCGGGCGGCGCGGTTACAATGAAAACGTTGTGCATATTCCGGGCGCGCAGGCGTCCGCAGGTGTCCGCGCGAGGGTGCGGGCAAGGATAGAAGGAGAGTCCATGAGCACGGTCTACGTCTTTGGTCACAAGAACCCCGACAACGACGCCATCATGTCGGCCGTCGTGCTGTCGCAGCTGCTCAACCAGGTCAACTACGACGGCAACACCTACGTTGCCCGCCGCCTGGGCTCGCTGCCCGCCGAGTCTGCCAAGCTCCTCGCCGACAACGGCGTGGCCGAGCCCGAGCTGCTCGAGGTCATCGAGGCCGCCGACGAGCCCCAGCAGGTCGTTCTCACCGACCACAACGAGGATGGCCAGACCGTCGACGGCATCGCCAACGCCGTCGTCACCGGCGTTGTCGACCACCACCGCATCGGCGGCTTCACCACGGCCGCCCCGCTGCACTACATCGCCCTGCCCTGGGGCTCCAGCTGCACCATCGTCGCCAAGCTCTTCGAGGTCCTGGGCGTTGAGCCCACGCGCGAGCAGGCCACGCTGCTGCTCTCGGCCATGATGACCGACACGCTCATGCTCAAGAGCCCCACCACC
>UQSV01000016.1 GCA_900543875.1 uncultured Coriobacteriaceae bacterium
ATTGCACCCCAAGGGCACTTCCTCGCGCTTCGCGCTCAGGGCGCCACGTCGGCCTTTGGCCTCCTCGCAATGACAAATCTGGGAGCTGGAGCGCTCGGCGGAAATGCTCCAAAACCTGCAACTGCCAATGGCGGTCACTGACCGCCGCTACAGGCGCAATTGGCGCGTACCATTTCCCCGTCAGCCTGCGCCGCATGCCAGCGCAGCGGCATAGAACGCATCGATCTGCGCGAATACGGCTTCGCTGCAGCGCCCCTGCGCATCGTGCAGCAGGGAGGTGTGCGTTTCGCCGGGCAGGAGGACGGTCCGGATGTTCGGCGCGTTCTCTTTTTGACAGGCTGCCAGCAGGCTCGGTCCGTCTGCCGGGATGGTGCCGTCGTCCGACCCATGCAGCACGAGCACCGGCGTGCCGGAAGCCGCCGCTGTCTCTGCGCCGGAGACGTTTGCCGCCGTGCCGAAGCGCAGCTGCTGATCGAGCCACAGGAACGGTACGCCCAACTCCGCGACCGGTCCGCACCAGCGTCGCGCCGTCTGCCGCATCAGGCCGAGCGGCGTATCAAATCCTGCCGCGCAGACGGAGGCCGTCACGTCGTGGCTGCCGCCCAGCACGGCCGCGGCCGCATAGCCGCCCCAGCTGTGGCCGAAGAGCAGAATGGGCAGGTCCTCCTGCTCTGCACGGGTCAGGGCGGCATCCAGATCAAGGGCAGACTGCGCAAGACCGCGCGTGCCGCTGCCGCCGGAGGCTCCGGTGCCGGTCGCATCGTAGGCCAGGACGCTGTAGCCGCTGTCCACAAAGTGCATCGTCTCCGGCAGGTATGTCTCCGCGTCCGCGCCAAGCCCGTGGGCGATGACGACAAGGGCCGCCGCATCCTCTGCCGGGTAGAGCCAGCCCGTGAGCTGCGCGGAGCCGGAGGAGAACGTGACTGTCTGCCGCGGGTAGTCCGCTGCGACGTCCTCATAGCGCACGGTCACCTGGGTCTTGCCGTCGGGGCGCAGGTAGGAGAGCTCACCGCTCTTGCGCACGTCTGCCAGGCGCTTGGCGAGGCTCTGGGCCAGGTAGATGGGCATGGGCATGAGCACGTCGGTCTCGTCGGAGGCGTAGCCAAACATCATGCCCTGGTCGCCCGCGCCGATGAGGTCGAGCGGGTCAGTGGTGCGGCCGGCCTGCGCGTCGAACGACTCGTCGACGCCCTGGGCGATGTCGGGGCTCTGGCCGTGGATCATGTTGATGACGCCGCAGGTGTCGCAGTCAAAGCCGTACTTGGCACGGTCGTAGCCTATTCTGCGCAGCGTCTCGCGGGCGATCTCTGCCACGTCGACGTAGGCCTGAGTGCGGATCTCGCCGGCGACGACCACGGTGCCGGTGGTCACGAACGTCTCGCAGGCGCAGCGCACCTCGTCGACGTTGGCGGGCTGGCCGCTCGGCGAGATGTAGCCCTCGGCCTGCAGGCGCGCTTCCTTGGCAAGGATCGCGTCAAGCACGGCGTCGCTGATCTGGTCGCAGATCTTGTCGGGGTGGCCCTCGGTGACCGACTCAGACGTGAAGTAGTAGCTCTCGTTGGTGGACTCGCTTGCGCTCATCCCTTCTCCCTTCTGGCGGGCGTGCCGCCACGTTGTGGGCGCCGCGCGCGGGCGGGCGCCCCGGAGACGAAAAACGTCCCCTCACCTGTGCAAGGGGACGTCGATGACGCGCGAGTCATGCTTCCCCCGTCTTCCGGCCAGCAAGGCCGCCGAGAATTGGCACCCTGCCAGCGGGGCTGGTGGGTTGTCGGAGCGTCATCGGGCTCGGTCCCTCGGCTCTATGCGCCATGTGCGGGCCTCAACGCGCAAGGCCGGCGGCGCCTCTTGACGAGCGCCCTTTCGGGCCTGAACAGTGTATTCCCACAGGGACGCTGTGTAAACAAAGAAATTATGTAAACTTCTCAGCTACGGCCCCACTTATTGTCAAGCTGTTAGGGTATATCACGCTTGTTTGCGGGTGCGTGCGGCGCGCGCCACCGCGCATGCCCGCGCCAGTTCCATAAAGTCAGCGCTTCTCGCATACTTATATAAGTTGTATGAGTGCGAGAGAGGTGCCGGCAGCTCGACCTCAGGCAAGGAGTCTCCAAGTGAGAACTGCGTTCAAGATCTTCAAGCGCGACCTCAAGCGAATCCTCGTGAACCCGGTCGCCATCGTCATCGCTATCGGCGTGGCGATCATCCCCTCCCTCTACGCCTGGTTCAACATCCTGGCGAACTGGGACCCCTACGAGAACACCTCGACCGTGCCCATCGCCGTCGTCATCGAGGACGAGGGCGCAGACATCGGCGACATGGGCTACATCAACGCCGGCGACATGATCGAGGACCAGCTCAAGGAGAACGACCAGCTGGCCTGGACCTTCGTAGACTCCGAGGACGAGGCGCTCGACGGCGTCAAGGCGGGCACCTACTACGCCGCCTTCGTCGTGCCGAGCGACTTCACCGCCTCGCTGGGAGATATCCTCGATGGCGACACCAACCAGGCGCACATCACCTACTACGTGAATGAGAAGGTCAACGCCATCTCGCCCAAGGTCACCGACACGGGCGCCACCACCCTCGAGAACCAGATCGCCAACCAGTTTGTCGAGACGGCCTCGCAGACCATCGTCGACAAGGTCTCGGCCCTCTCCGGCTCCATGCTCAACGCCACCAACAACGCCGTGGCCACCGCCGCGGGCGACCTCACCGACGTCCAGAACCTGCTCACGGGCCTTACCGGCGACCTCGACGGCGCGCAGGGCCTCATCAGCGAGGCTCGCGGCACCATCTCGAGCGCCCGCTCCACCCTCTCGCAGGTGAGCGGCTCCACCACCTCGCTCTCAGACGCCCTGGGCCAGTCGATGGACACGCTCTCCACCACCCGCATGCAGGCGCAGGCCCTGGGCGCGCAGCTCTCGAGCGCGTTGGGCACCGGCGTCACGAGCGTCACGGGCATCTCGAGCCAGGCCAACTACGACATCGGCCAGATCTGCGGCAACATCGGCTGGGCGCAGGGCCAGCTCGACGGTGCCATCTCGCAGGCGGGCGCCCTGGGCGGCTCTACCCTCTCCACCGTGCGTGCTCAGCTCGTGAGCGTGCGCGACAAGGTTAACACCGCCATCCCCGACGGCACCCCCGGCAAGGCCGACGCCCTCGCGAGCCTCGACTTGGCCATCGCCGCGCTCGACGGCGTCACCGGCGACCTCTCGGGCAAGCTCGACGGCCTGCAGCAGACCTCCGACGCCATCAAGGCCGGCAACGACGCAGTGAGGAACCTCTCGGACAGCGTGAACGACGCCGTCCAGAGCAGCGCCCAGACCCTCACGCAGCTGCAGGGCACGCTCGCCACCACCACGATGCCCGCGCTCTCCAACTCGCTCGACGCCTTTGCTGACGCCGGTGGCCAGCTGCAGGGTCTCTCGCGCTCGCTTGCCCCCATGCTCACGCAGGTGGACGCCACGCTGGGCCAGCTCGACAGTATGCTTGCCCAGAGCTCAGATGCCCTCTCCAAGACCTCCGCGGCCGTGAGCTCCGCCGCAGACGGCGTGGGGACGCTCGCGGCAGACACCGCGGCCCTCCAGAGCGCCGAGACCATGAAGCTCCTCAAGGACGCCATGGGCCTCGACGCCGAGCAGGTGGGCCAGTTCATGGGCTCGCCCGTCGAGATGGTCTCGCAGCCGATCTTCCCGGTCGAGAACTACGGCAGCGGCGTCACGCCGTTCTACACCAACCTCGCCCTGTGGGTGGGTGGCATCGTGCTCGTCGCCATCTACAAGCTCGAGGTCGACGACGAGGGCATCGGCTCGTTCAAGCCATGGCAGGGCTTCTTTGGCCGCTGGCTGCTCATGAACCTCATCGGACAGATCCAGGCTATCATCTGCTGCGTGGGCGACATCCTGCTGGGCATCCAGTGCCTGAACCCGGTGGCCTTCGTGTTTGCCGGCATGGTCGAGAGCTTCGTCTACGTCTTTGTGGTCTACGCCCTCTCCGTGGCGTTCAAGCACATCGGCAAGGCGCTCGCCGTCCTCATCGTCATCCTGCAGATCCCGGGCGGCTCGGGCACCTACCCCATCGAGATGCAGCCCGACTTCTTCAAGGCCATTCACCCGTGGCTGCCCTTCACCTACGGCATCAACGCGATGCGCGAGGCCATAGCGGGCTTCTACGGCGGCTACTACGGCTTTAACCTCGCGATGGTGCTCGTCTTCCTCATCCCAGCCGTGTTCATCGGCGTCACGGCGCGCAGGCACCTGCTCAACATCAACGCCCTGTTCGACCGCAAGCTGGGCGAGACGGACCTCATGATCTCGGAGCGCACGGGCCTCGAGGGCGCACACTTCCGCCTGTCGACCATAGTCAAGGTCATCCTGCACTCGACCGACTACAAGCAAACCTTCCTCGAGCGCGCGGCGAAGTTCGAGCTCATGTACCCCACCCTCATCAAGCGTGGGTTCGCGGCCCTCATCTGGTTCCCGCTGCTCATGCTGGTGCTGGTGTTTGTGACGCCGTTCAAGTTTGCCCTGCTCATCGCCTGGATCATGTCGCTCGTCGTCATCTGCACGTTCCTCATCGTGGTGGAGTACTTCCACTCCCGCGTGGCCGAGAAGACCACCCTCGCCGACATGACGCGCGAGGACCTCTTTGCCCTGCTCGACGACGAGCTGCGCCAGGAGTTCATGGCCTTCGCGCCCATCGACAAGATCTTGCTCGAGCGCAAAACCGACGCGCCTGCCGCCCCCATCCCGCACGACGCAGACGGGCCCCTGAGCCCCGCCGCCGCGTGGCACGCCGTGACTCTCACGGACGATGCCGAGGTCAGCGAGGAGCGCAGCGCAGACAACGCCAATGCACACGACGGATCCGAGAAGGGAGGCGAGGCGTAGGATGTCCAAGATCTTTCAGCTCATCAAGCGCGACCTGTCGAGCATCCGCGGTAACGTCATCGCCCTCGTGGTACTCGTGGGCATGATCGTGGTGCCCACCTTCTACGCCTGGTTCAACATCGCGGGTTCCTGGGACCCCTACGGCAACACCGCCAACCTCAAGGTGGCCGTAGCCAACTCCGACAAGGGCTTTAGCTCGGACATCCTGCCCATCGAGCTCAACTTTGGCGAGCACGTCGTGGCAGACCTGCGCAAATCGACCTCCATTGGTTACACCGTGACGACCGAGCAGGAGGCCATCGAGGGCGTGCGCTCCGGCGAGTACTACGCCGCCGTGGTGATTCCCGAGGACTTCTCGACCGACATGATGACGGCGCTGTCGTCCAACCCGGTGAAGCCTCAGGTCAAGTTCTATCAGAACGAGAAGAGCAACGCGATTGCCCAGATCGTGACCAACAAGGCGAGCACCGCCATCGAGAGTGACATCGACGCCTCGTTCGCCGAGTCCGTGACCACCGTAGGCTCGGGCGCGCTCGAGCAGCTGGGCGGCATCCTCGACGACGACAAGCTCTCCGAGGTGGCCGACAAGCTCGACGACGCCATCTCGCGCGGCTGCGACACGCTCGCCTCGACCGCGAGCGACATCCGCGGCTTTGCCGACATCCTCTCCTCCACGCAGGGCCTGCTCGACTCCGGCTCGGGCTCGTTCTCGAGCTCGCTGTCCTCCACCCTCGACGTGAGCGACACCCTGCAGGCGACGGCGAGCAACGTGCGCGACCTCGGCAACGCCCTCGACGGCACCACCGACTCGCTGAACGACGCCCTGGCGAGCAGCGCCGGCAGCATCGACTCGGTGGGCAGCGCCATCGACGCCGCACTCGATGCGGCCGACAAGCCCACGAGCGATCTGAGGGACGCCCTGGGCCGCGCGGCAGACCTCGCCACGAGCAACGCCACCAAGCTGAGTGGCCTCGCCGTTAAGCTCGACAACACCGCCGCCTCGGCCTCCACCGCAATGGACAACATCGACGCACAGCGTCAGGCCCTCGACCCCACCGCCGCCGACTACGCCATCCGCTACGAGGCCCTCACCCGGGCCTACAACGCGGCCGCGAGCCTGCGCGACAAGGTCACCGAGAACGCCAAGCGCCTGCGCACTTCCGCAGACGAGATGACCACGCTCGCGACCAAGCTTGGAGAGGCACAGACCAACATCGACAGCGTGCGCAACAACACCGAGCAGGTGCGCGACGAGCTCAAGAGCGCCGTCGAGACCGCCAAGGCAGGCATCGGCCAGGTCCAGGGCACCTACGAGGCAGACCTCAAGGGCACGCTCGCGACGCTTGCGGGGCAGATCTCCGAGGCGTCCTCGGGTGCCGACGCCATTGTGGCGAGCCTCGATGACACGCTCGGCTCCGTGGGCTCGACGGCCAGCGCTGCCGCCTCGACGCTCGGCGACGCCACGAGCTCGCTCAACAGCACCGCAGACGCCCTCGAGAAGGCCGCTGGCCAGCTCTCCAACCTGCACACGAGCCTGCGCGCCGCGCTCGACTCCGATGACCTGCAGCAGGTACGCGACATCCTCACGGCCAACCCCACCTCACTCGCCGAGTTCATCTCCTCGCCCGTCTCGGTCGACCGCACGCCCCTCTATGCCATCGAGAACAACGGCAGCGCCATGGCGCCCTTCTACACGACGCTCGCCATCTGGATTGGCGGCGTGGTGCTCGCGGCTCTGGTTAAGACCAACCCGAGCGAGAAGATCGCCGAGGAGCTGGGGCTCAACCCCACGCAGGGCTATCTCGCCCGTCTCTTTCTCTTTGCGCTGGTGGGTCTGCTGCAGAGCTCGCTCATCTGCGCCGGCGACCTTTACTTCCTAGGGACGCAGTGCGCCAATCCCCTGCTGTTCTTTGTGGCCTGCTGGGTCGCGAGCTTCACGTTCGTGAACATCATCTACGCGCTCACGGCGTCGTTTGGCGACGTGGGCAAGGCCATCGCCGTTGTACTCATGGTCATCCAGGTGGCGGGCTCGGGCGGCACGTTCCCGGTGCAGATGCTTCCCCAGGCCTTCCAGGCGATCTATCCGTTCCTGCCCTTCGTCCACGCCGAGAACGCGATGCGCGCCGCGATGTTTGGTCTCTACGGCAACGATTTCTGGACCTGCCTGGGCACGCTCGCGCTGTTCATCATCCCGTCGCTTTTGCTGGGTCTCGTGCTGAGGCGCCCCATCATCCACCTCAATGAGTGGGTCGAGAAGAAGCTCGAGAGCACCAAGATCATGTAGCGGGGCCTGGCCGGTCGTGTTGCCTCGAGACGCGGCCGACACATACGCACGCCAACGGGCGCCAGCGACCAATCGTGTCGCTGGCGCCCGTTTGTTTGCGGCTCGATATGGTCCGTCTTCTTTGAGGTAGACAGAGTCAGCTAATAGCAATATATGGCCGCTGACAACTACGCCAGAGTCGGTCGTTTGCTGCAAACGGCAGGCCAGCAGCAAGCAGCGGCCATACACAAATCGGTCGTTTGCTGCATACGACATTTCGGCAGAGAGGAAATCAAGCAGAAGTTGAGCTGCTTGGTCTACCCAATGAATGAGAGGTCAAGCTCAGCAGGCTCGCCGCCGCGAACGCCCAGCAGCAGGTACTCGTGGTTGCCCTTGGCGCCCGTGATCGCGCTCTCGCAGCAACCCGCCACGGCAAGGCCAGCCTCATTGAGGCCCTGCGCCACGCGTTCCACGCAGGCGCGACGCACCTCAGGGCGGCGCACGACGCCGCCCTCCCCCACGTCCTCGCGAGCCGCCTCGAATTGCGGCTTCACCAGGGTAAGAAAACGCCCCTGCGGGCCCAGCAACTCGCAGACGGCGGGCAGAATCGTCATGACCGAGGTAAACGACACGTCGCACACGGCCAGGTCAAACGTCCCGCGAGTCGTGTTAGTGGGAACGTCAACGATGTTGGTGCGCTCGAGCAGCGTCACGCGCGCGTCCTGGCGAAGCGACCAGTCAAACTGCGCGTATCCCACATCGACCGACGTCACGTGGCCCGCGCCGCGAGAGAGAAGGCAGTCGGTAAAGCCACCGGTTGAGCAGCCCACGTCAACGCAGGTAAGACCGGTAGGGTCAACACCAAAGAATTCGAGGCCGCGCTCGAGCTTAAGCCCGCCGCGACTCACATACGGAATCGAGCCGCGCACATGCAGCTCGCAGCCGGGACGCACTTGCATCCCGGCGCTGGTATAACGCATTGAAGGTCCCGAGACGTCGCCGGCCATAACGGCACGCATCGCGTCGTCGCGAGACCTAAAGTACCCCTGGGCAACGAGCTCCTCGTCGAGCCTACGCTTGCCCAAGGCTATTTGCCCTCGGAAGCAACAGTCGAGGAGTCGCCCTGCTCGGCGGCGTCGGAGCCGTTGGTCGAGACAGCATCGCCGTCCTCGGCGGAAGGAGAGGAATCGTCGCCTTCCCCCACAGGCTCGGCCAGGCGCTCGCGCTCCTCCGGCGAGAAGGCGGCCTTATCGACCAGGTCAACGGCACGCGTGCCCAAAGCGATGGCCTCGTCGAAAAGGTCGAGCGAGCGCTCGAGCGAGGTGTTCTTGTCGCGCACGGCGCCAATAATCTCGTCGAGGCGCTGCGTCACGTCGGAGAAGCGCTCGTATCCCGAGGTGTCTGGACCCTTGGCCATCTGAGCTACTCGCCCTCGTTGGCCCAGGAGGGCACGTCGTCAGACGAAGAGCCAGCGGAAGCGCCCTGCTCGGCGGCAGACTCGTTCTCATAGCCATAGTCGTCATAGCCGTAGCCATCGTCGTAGGCGGCGTTCTCGGCCTCCTGGCGAGCTCGCTCCTCGGCCTCGCGGGCAGAACGCTCAGAGGCCTCGGCGGCCTCCTTGGCAGCTCGCTCGCGGGCCACGGCCACAACGTCGACGCCCTCGTCGAGCTGGGCGGCGATGCGGCCGAGGATGCCGTTCACGAAGCGAGACGACTCATCGGAGCTACCAAAGTCCTTGGCGAGCTCAACGCACTCGTCGATGCTCACCGAGACGGGCACCTCATCGTTGTGGAGCATCTCGTACAGGGAGATGCGCAGCAGGTTGCGGTCAGTCGCGGACATGCGCGAGAGGCTCCAGTTGCGCGTGGCACCAGAGAGCACGTGGTCGAGGTCGCTGCGGCACTCGTCGGCACCGCGAGCGAGGAACTCGCCATACTCGTCGAGCGGGCCGGGATCGACCGCATACTCGCCAGCGAGCACGTCGGCGACGGAACGGCCACAGGCCTCGGCCTGGAACATGAGCTGCAGCGCCTGGCAACGGGCCAGCGTGCGCCCACCGATGTGGTGAGAACGAGAAGACAAGGCTACTCCTTGGGGAAGACGAGTTCGTCGATGCAGACGTCGATGCTCGAGACGCGCACGCCAATCTGGGCGTCGACGGCGGTGGCAACGGCCTCACGCACGTCGGCGGCAAGCTTGGTGAACGGGTAGCCAAAGAAGACGGCGAGCCTCACGGTGATGGCAAGGGAGTCGTCCTCGGCAACCGTGGCCTCGACGGCATTGGTCGTCGGCTGGGGCTTGGAGGTCAGCATGGCGATGATGCCGCTCGCGATGTCCTTGCCGTAGACGGAGGCAACGCCCTCGACCTTCTCGGCCGCACCGCTCACGATCGTGGTGATGACGCTCTTGGAAACGCCCATGCCGGCGATTCTCAGCTCATTGCTCATGTCTGCCCCTTTCGAGGTGAATGAGCCCGCGCGCCGGATTGACGCGCGGGCAAGTGACGGGTGAAGCTAGACGCGGGCGACGAACTTGCCCTCGCGGGTGTCGACCTTGATGACGTCGCCCTCGTTGAGGTACATCGGGACCTGGATGACGGCGCCAGTCTCGATGGTGGCAGGCTTGCCACCGCCCTGGACGGTGTCGCCCTTGAAGCCCGGGTCGGTCTTCGTAATCTCGGCCTCGATGAACATGGGAGGCTGGACGGTCAGCAGGTCGTCATCGGCGTACATGAGCTGGCAGGTATCGTTCTCCTTGAGCCACTTGTAGTTCTCGCCGATGAAGTCCGTGGACACGGGAATCTGCTCGTAGGTGTCCATATCCATGAAGTAGTAGTTGTCGCCGTCGTTGTAGAGGTACTGCATCTCCTTGGTGGAGAGCATGACGGAGTCGAACTTGGAGCCGGCGTTGCAGGTCTGGTCGCCGATGACGCGGCCGGAGCGCAGATCCTTGATCTTGTAGCGAACGAAGGCGCCGCCCTTGCCCGGCTTGACGTGCTGGAACTCGACGAGCGTATAGATCTTGTCCTTGATCTTAAGGCCCATGCCGTTCTTGAACTCGGCGGTGCTGATCTGCTGCATCTAAAGACTCTCTTCCTGTCTTGGCCCAACGGTGGCGGGCCACATACGTTCATGCATTTGAAAATTCTAGCATACCGAGCCTGTCGATTATGTGTAGCAGCAGCTACCAGCAGCAACGCACGCACGGGACGGACGGGCACGATTCCGGCCGAGATGGTTGAGAGAGGCATGGCACCGGCCCCGCCAGTTAGAGCCCGCATTCGCAAGTGGCAAACGAAGGAGCGTCGAACCCTCGCCAGGCATGACGCCACGGCAACCAGAGCGGGGACAATAGACACGTCCCCTTGTCCCCGCTCCCCCATTGATGCAAGCAGGCACCCGCTTTTACGTGCTGGGAGGCTTCCTAGCACGTAAAAGCGGGTGCTCAAAGATTCGGACGCGTAAAAGCGGGTGCTCGATGGACCAGACGCGTAAAAGCGGGTGCTCGGGGGAGGCAGCAGAAGAACGATGAGCGCGGCAGGAGAAATGCAGCGAGCGACCCTTACTTCTTGCGGTTCACGAGGCTCTTGACGTTGCCCGGAATGCTCGCGACGCCGCGCTTGAGCACGCCAAAGAACGTGGGCGAGCGCACGAGCTTGTCGTCGCCGATGTGCTCGCGGATGGCGCGCAGCGTCTTCTTGTTGTCGCGCGTGGAAAACGAGAAGACGTTGCCGTTGAGCGTCGTGAAGACGGCGAAGCGTGCGATGGTCTTGTCGCGATTCATGACCGAGGCCGCGATGTGGTCGACGCAATCCCACGGTATCTGGATAAAGTCCTCGCGGTTGCGCTCGTTGTAGAACTCGAGCGCGCGGTCGCCCACCATCATGTCGCCGTAGGTGGCGAGGCCCATGAACGAGGTTGCCTTGATCGTGAGCTCGACCTTTGTGTTGAGTGACTGCGCCATGCGCCTCTCCTTACCAAAGAAGGCGGGCCGCCCAGAGAACTGGAGGCGGCCCGCCCAGACTTACTTGTTGTGGCAGCCGATTGCGCGGATGCCTCGCGAGCACATCTTACATGAAGCCGAGGAGACGGCCGATGATGCCCACGGCGAAGAGGGCCAGAATGATGACGATCGGGCTGACCTTCTTCTTGAGGAGCTTGCAGCACAGCAGCGTCAGCAGCACGGCGGCCAGACCAGGAATGAGCTGGTCGAGGTTGCCCTGGAGCGTGGTGGTCTTAATCTGATCAAGACCGGTCGCGCCGAGCGAGGAGTACTGCGTGAGGGCGCTCTTGATGCCATCGGCGTTGCCCTGAATCTGGGACCAGTCGATGTAGGAGCCCTCCTGCTGGGTGATCTGGGAGACGATCGGGGTGAAGGAGATCGAGACCCAGCGCTGGACCAGCGCGCCGATGATGAACATACCAAGGATGGAGGCACCCTCGGTGATCTTGCCCATCATGCCGCCGCCGAGGTCCTTGGCGATGGAGGAGCCGACCTTGTAGCCAAACTCCTGCGTGTACCACTCAAACGCCATACGAATGACGTTCCAGGCCACGAAGAACAGAATCGGGCCGAGGATGGAGCCGCCCAGCGCGAGGGACGCGCCGAGGGCGCCGAGAATCGGGCGCACGGTGAACCAGAACACGGGGTCGCCAACGCCGGCCAGCGGGCCCATCATGCCAACCTTGACGCCCTGGATGGCGGCGTCGTCAACGGGAGCACCGTTGGCGCGCTCCTCCTCGAGGGCCAGGGTCACGCCGATGACCGGGCTGGAGACGTAGGGGTGCGTGTTGTAAAACTCGAGGTGACGCTTGAGGGCGGCAACCTGGTCTTCCTTGGCCGGGTAGAGCTTCTTGATCGCGGGGATCATCGAGTAGCACCAGCCGCCATTCTGCATGCGCTCGTAGTTCCACGAGCCCTGCAGGAACTGATGACGCCACCAAACCTTCTTGCGGTCAGCAGAGGTAAGTTCAATCTTGTCCTGTGCCATGTCAGTCACTCTCCCTTCCTACTCGTAGTCGTTCAGGATGTCGCCGAGCGGGTCACCGGAGCCGCCGCCGTTACCACCCTGCTTGGCCATGTCCTTAAGGCCAAGGTAGATGAGGGCGAGCGAGATGCCGATGAGGCCAAGGGCGATGAGCGTGAGCTGGGAGATGGCGGCGAGGACGAAGCCGAGGATGAAGAACGGCCAGACCTCCTTAGTCGCCATCATGTTGATGACCATGGCGTAGCCGACTGCGGCGACCATGCCACCACCGACGGCCATGCCGCCGGACAGCCAAGCGGGCATAGCGTTGAGGGCGCTGGTGACGGCCTCAGCAGGAATGACGCAGAGCAGCGCGGCCGGGATGGCAATACGAACGCCCTGCATCAGGATGGCGACAACCTGCCAGACCTCGATGCCCTTGAAGTCGCCCTTCTCGGCGCAGGCGTCCATCGCGTGGACGATGGCGGTGGCGAGGGTACGGCAGATCATCGTGAGGAACAGGCCAGCGACGGACAGCGGGATGGCCAGGGCCACGGAGGTGTTGATCGCGGTCTGGGCGTCGGCGTTGCCACCGTTGAGGGCCAGCACCATGAGGATGGCGGAGGCGACGGAGGCGAGAGCGGCATCCGGGGCAACGGCAGCGCCGATGTTGGCCCAGCCAAGGGCAATCATCTGAAGCTGGCCGCCGAGGATGATGCCCTCCTGCAGGTGACCACTGACGAGGCCAATGAGCGTGCAGGCCACCAGAGGCTGGTGGAACTCAAACTCGTCGAGAATACCCTCCATACCAGCCAGGAGGGCAACAATGACGATGAGAATGATCGTGATTGGAGACATGAGTCAAACCCTCCCTTACTTCTGAGCGGCCAGATCGGCCTTTGCCTTCTTGAGCATGGCGTCAATGTTCTCGGAGCTGTCGGACGGAACCTTGCGGACCTCGAACTCAACGCCGAGGCTCTTGAGCTCCTCGATCGCCTTGACGTCGTCGGCGCCCATGGCGACGGCGTTGGTCACGACGACCTTGCCCACGGAGTGCGCCATCGAGCCGATGTTGACCTTCTTGATGTCGACACCGCCCTTGATGGCAGCAAGCAGATCCTGGGGGTTCTCGAAGAGAAGCATGACCTTGGTAGCACCAAAGCGCGGATCCTTCGTGACCTCGATCATCTTGCTGATGGGCACGACGTTGGCCGGAACTCCCGGGGGCGCGGCCTGCTCGATCATCGTCTTGCGCAGGTCGTCGTGGGCGACGCCATCGGAGACGACGATGATGCGGTCAGGGGCGATCGTCTTGGTCCACGTCGTGGCAACCTGGCCGTGAAGCAGGCGCGTGTCGATGCGGACGTGGGCGATCTTGATGTGACCGTCACCAAGAACCGTACCCGGGGCAATGGCGCCAGCCTTGGCAACCGGAGCCGCGACCGCAGCCGCGGGCTCGAGCGCCTCGGGAAGGACGCGCACGCCCTTGCGACCCTCGCCAACCAGGTGAGCCGCGATCTCATGCGCGGTCTTCGACGCATCCATGCGCGCCGAGTAGGCCTCGATGAGCATCGGCAGGTTCAGACCCGTGACGATGGCCCAGGAGTCGTGACCCTTGACGAGGGCGCTCGTCTGGTTGAACGGCGTGCCTCCCCAAAGGTCAACCAGGAACAGGACCTGCTCCTGGTCCTCGAGGTGACTCACGGCCTCCTCGAGTTGGGCCCTGAAGTCATCAGGACCCATGGAGGGCTCGAGGCTCACGACCGCGACGTTCCCCTGGTCACCAAAGACCATGGAACCCGTCTGACGGACGCCCGCCGCAAGCTCTCCATGACTTGCTAGGACAATCCCTACCATTCCTACCTCCCATGCAGTAATGGGGTAAACGAACGGGACAAGAGAAATAATAAGCGGATGGGCGTGAGTTGTGGACAAATCGTTTGCCAACGGTGGTTTTTTAGTTGGTTCAATCTTTAATATCGTGCGCATATATAATGCGCACCGTTTCCACTATGTAATCGAAATACTTACCAAAATAGGCTGCTTATACGGATAAGTATTGACCACATAACGTTACCGATAGGTAATCTGCAAAACATAACGCTACCGTTCATCGATTTTTTTGGCAAGTTAGAAGAAAAGCACCGGCCAATTGGCAATAACGCCATGCGCCCGGTGCCTTTTGTCAAGAAGTTGATATGCCTTCTTGATCAAACAGTGAGCTAGAACTAGCAGGGAATGACGGTGAGCTCGTGCGGGGACTCGGTGAAGGGCTCGTAGCCGTCCTCGGTGACCATGCCAAAGTCCTCGAGGCGAATGCCAAACTTGCCCGGCAGGTAGATGCCCGGCTCGATGGTGATGACGGCGCCTGCGGGGATGGGCTCGGTGTTGCGGCGGTTGAAGTTGGGCTCCTCGTGGATCTCGACGCCCACGCCGTGGCCCAGGCCGTGCTTGTAGTAGTCGCCGTAGCCGGCGTCGCTGATGACCTTGACCGAGTGGTCGTAGACGTCCTTGCCGATGACGCCCGCGCGGGCCATGGCGGCGCACTCCTCGTGGGCCTGGCGCACGACGTCATAGACGTGGCGCTGCTCCTCGGAGGGCTCGCCCACGCACACGGTACGCGTCATGTCGGCGTGGTAGTCGGCCACGGTGGCGCCGTAGTCCATGACGATCATGTCGCCCTTCTCGACCACGCGCGGGCCCGGCTGGGCATGCGGGTTGGCGCCGTTGGGGCCGCTCGCGATGATCGTGCCAAACGACAGGCCGTCGGCGCCATGGGAGAGCATGTAGTTCTCGAGCTCGGCGCGGATCTGCTGCTCGGTGACGCCCGGCTTGATGTAGCCGCAGATGTGGCGGAAGGCGGCATCGGTCACGCGCTGGGCGGCACGCATGAGCTCGACCTCCTCGGCATCCTTGACGGCACGGGCGCGGATGAGGTCGCCGTGCAGGCGCGGCAGGGCGGGCGCCACGGAGCGGGCGGCGAGGGCAACCTGGAGGGCGTCGTAGAACTCGAGCGTGCAGGTGTCCTCGACGGCCACGACGCGGGCGCGGGCCTCGACGATGCGGTCGGCCGCCCACTCCTCGGCGCCAACGATCGTCTGGTCGAGCTCCCAGGCGGTGTCCGCGCCCAGGCGCTCGCAGAAGGTGTTGTAATAGCGCGAGTCTGTGTGGAGCATCTGGCGCGTGGGCGTGATGACGGCGGTGTGGGCCACCTCGTCGTCGAACGTGCGCTCGCAGCCGGTGAGCCAGCGCAGGTCCGGGTTGTTGCGCAGAATCACGGCGTCATAGCCGCGCTTCTCCATGATGGCGCGCAGCTTGGCCACGCGCGCGGCACATGCCTTCTCGTCTGCCATGTCTGTCCTTTCGACGAATGGGACAATAGGTGCCTGGCATCTATTGTCCCAGGTATGGGAACCAAAGTAAGAATGCGTGGCGAGAGGAGCGGGTCTCTCGCCTTGGGCGCGGCGTTAGGCCTCGCGGGCGCGGCGGCGGGCCAGCTTACGGCGCGACTTGCACCAGGCGCCCAGGTGCTCGGCGATCATGTCGTCCTCGAGCGAAGTGAAGCGCACGCGGCCAAAGCCGAGCGGCAGCGGGATCATGCAGCGGTTCGAGCGCTGAAGCTCATCTGCCTTGAGCGCGGCGGCGAGCTCGACGGGGTCGAGCACGCAGGCGACCTCGGCAAGGCCGAACTTCTCGAGCAGGGCGTCCTGGGTGAAGACGAAATCGACCAAGGCCTCATCGGGCGCCTGGCGTGCGGCGGCAAGGCGGCCCGAGATGCGCAGTGCCTCGGCGAAGAGGCGCGCGGTGCCGGGCCTCTCCTCGACGAGGAAACGCTCGTCGGCGGCGGGGGCGCCGTCGAAGGCGCGCTCGAGGGCACGGCCCACGCAGCGGCCGTAGAGGATGCCCTGACGCATGGCGAGGGCACTCGAGGAGGCCACGCGGGCGCGCGCCTTCGTGACGTCGAGGATGGCGTCGACGAGCTCGGCCTCGCGGGCCGCGATGATGCCGTCGGCGCGGACGCACAGCTCGGAGAAGGAGTTCTCCCCCGCCGCGACGCAGCCGGCGACCATCACGGCGCGACCCATGAGCTCGCCATCCGTGTCGCGGCCCGCGGCCATGACCGAGGGGTCGCAGATGGCGAAGCGCGCGTTGCCGCGGCACGAGAGCATCTCAGGCGCGCCGGGGGCGTCGATGGCGCGTGGCGTCACAGTGACGTCGACCGCGCCGTCGAGCGTCGTGGGAACGGCCACGACGGGCGAGCCGGTGTGCCAGGTGGCCCCGGCGAAGATCGCGGCGGAGATGACGTCGGCGTCGCCCACGACGACAACCGGGTCGTCGGCCGTAACGCGCACCCCACTCATTGCCTCGTAGAGGTGCTGCACGCAGGCAAGGCTGCGGCTCGCGCGGCCCGCCATGGCGCTCGTGATTCTCACGGTAAAGCCCTGGTCGACGAGCAGCCTGCGGCAGTGCTCGACCAGCTCGGCGTCGGCGTCCTCGCCCTGGACGAGAAGGGCGCGGCAGGGCTTGCCGGCCGCGATCTTGGCGGCCTGGCCCAGCTGCTCGAGGGCGCCCGTACCCACGCGCATGTCGCACGAGCCCGTACGCATCACGATGGACTGGCGGCGCACGACAGGCGCCGGCTCGGGCGCAGCAGCCGGCGCCTCGGGCTGCTCGGACACCTTGACCTCGCTCGTCTCGTCACTCATAGCAGTCCCCTTTCCCAGAGCAGCCCCGCCACGTCATAGGCAACCTGCTCGAACGTCTTTCCAGAGATAGAAACGCGGTAGTCGGCCGCCTCCTCGTAGAGCGGGCGGCGGTGCGCGTAGAGCGCGCGGGCGTGCTCGAGGTCTCCCAGGTCCGGGCGCTTCTCGGGCCGGCGGATCTGGCGCAGCGAGTCCTCGAGAGTGCCGTCGAGATAGACGATGCTGCCCATCTCGTGCATGATGCGGGCGTTATCAGGCCCCTCGACGATGCCGCCGCCGCAACTCACCAGCAGGCTCTGGCGGCTCCTCAGGCTCTCGAGCGAGCGCGTCTCGGCACGGCGGAAGGCCGCCTCACCACGCGTCTCGAAGATGCGCGCCACGCTCTCGTGCAGCTCGCGTTCGACCATGCGGTCGACGTCGACGAACGAGCGATGGAACATGTTGCCGAGGTTGCGCGCGACCGTCGTCTTGCCGGCACCGAGAAAACCGATGAAGAAGACGTGGTCACAGCCGCGGTGGCCAAGACCCGCGCTGTCCTTGTCCATGTGTGAGGCCACCTCCCCCGCTCGCAAAGAGCACTGCCGGCACCCGTGACGGCGAGCCGGCAGTACGACCACAGCAATACATGAGATTCTAGCGCAGCGAGGGCGCAAGACCTATTGGACAAGCCCGCCAAGAAGCGCGTCGAGGGCGCACGACTTAATAGACAAGCCCGCCAAGAAGCGCAGCGAGGGCGCACGACCTAACGGAGGAGGGCTCCGACGAACGCGCAGGCGAACGCGAGCGTGAGCCACGGCGCCATGGCGAAGGTGCGCTCGCGACGGGTACAGGCATAGAGTGCCCCGCCCAGGCACGCGGCAGCCAGGGCTGGCACCACCCACCAGCCCAGTGCGCACGCCCAGGCGGCCATGTACTTGACGTCGCCAAGCCCCAGGCCCACCCGCCCCGAGACCGCGCGGTAGGCGCCCTCGGCGGCAACGCCAAGCAGCAGCGTGGCCACGGCCACGGTCGCGCACGAGATGGGCGTGGGAAGCGCCGGCAGCGCGCCCGTGAGGGCACGCAGGCAGCACAGGGCAAGTCCCAGCAGGCAGATGGCCCCGCAGCATGCATTGGGGATGGTCCTCGTGCGAGCGTCCCTCACGCTTGCAAAGACGCCCGCGGCACCAAAGCCACAGGCGAGAAGGAGGCAAAGCACATGCGTCGCGGCGTGCAGACTCACCTGCGGGCGCCGATCGCGCGCTCGAAGATGCGGAAGATGTGCGTGTACCACAGGTCGGTCGTGCTCTGGGGCTCCACGAGGATCGTGCGCACCCCCGCGAGGTTGCCCGCCATGACGTCAGTGAAGACCTGGTCGCCAATGAGCACGGCCTCGTCGGGTGCGGCGCCCATGAGGTCAAGGGCGCGCCTCACGGCAAAGGGCGCGGGCTTCATCGCGTGGTGCACGACGGGGCAGCCAAGCTCGGCGGCGCTCGCCTCGACCTGGCCGGAGTGGAAGTTGTTCGAGACCATGCACAGACTCATGCCCGCCTCGCGCACGCGCGCCATCCAGTCCATGACGGGCGCGGGCGCCACGCCGGTGTCGCGCGGCACCACGGTGTTGTCGCGGTCGAACAGCACGCAGCGGACGCCGGAGGCCGCGAGCTCACCGACGTCGACGTCGGTGATTACGGGCACGCAGCGGGTGGGTCGCACAACGCTCATCTAGCGGTTCTCCTCAATGGCCTGAAGGTGCTCGTCATAGGTCGCCGAGAACCATTCGTCGGTCTGGGTGATGTAGAAGTACAGGTAGTTCGTGTCGTCGGGGTTGAGCGTGGCCTTGATCGACTCGACCGAGGGCGCGCAGATGGGCGTGGGCGTGAGTCCCGTGTTGAGGTAGGTGTTGTAGGGGCTCTCGGTCTTGAGGTCGTCGGCGGTGACCTCGCCGCCCGTGACGTACATCATCGTGGCGTCGCTCTGCAGCGCCATGCCCTGTTTGAGGCGGTTGAAGAACACCGAGGAAACCTTAGGGCGCTGGTCGGTCGTGACGGCCTCACGCTCGACAATCGAGGCCAGGGTGAGGATGTCGTAGTCGCTCATCTGGATGCCGTAGCGCTGCGAGATGAGCTGCTCGCCCGCCGAAAAGTCGAGCGAGGCGACGTCTGCCTGGTATTGGTCGAGCATCGCGCGGATCACGGTGTCTGCCGTGACGTCGGAGCGACCCGAGAAGTCATAGGTCTTGGGACAGAGGAAGCCCTCGAGCGAGTCGTTGGCGGCCGCGGCGAGGAACGGGTAGTCAGCGGCGTAGTTCGAGGCCTTGGCCTGCGCTACGAAGTCGTCGGCCGAGATGGAGGGCAGCGTCTGGTTCACGAGCGCCGCGGTCTGGCTCACCGTGAGGCCCTCGGGCACCGAGAGGCGTCCGCTCGTGGAGTTGGGACCGGTCGTGAGCTGGTGGATGATGCTGTCGAGGTCCTGCCCCACCGTGAAGACGTAGGCGCCACTCTTGAGCGAGCCGTCGGCCTTTTGGCGCTGCAGCTCGGAGATGAAGTCGTCAGAGCTCGCGATGACGCCCGCCTCCTTGAGCTTGGCGGCGACCGCCTGGGCGCCCGAGCCGTCGTCGATGACGACCTCGACCGTGGCGCCCTGGTTGGGCAGCGTGTCCTGGCTTGCGGAGTCGCGCATGAGCAGACGTGGGACGAGCACCACGAGGGCAGCGATGACCACGACGGCAGCGACGACGCCCGCGATGATGGGACCCTTGTGCGAGTGGCCGCCGCGGGAGGCGGCCTGGCGCTGGGCACGCGTGCGAACCGATGCGGCCTGGGGCGCGCTGGCCCTCATGCGAGAGGGGCGCGGGGACACACCCGCCTGGCGCGCGACCGCACGACCGGACTGGGACGGCGCCGCGGGACGCGCGTGACGACCGGCGCCCGCGCGCGAGGGCGCGTCACCGGTTGAGAAGCGGGGCGTAGACCTACGCCTGGGAGAGTCTGCCATGTGGGACCCTTCTCGAGAGGTGTCGCTAGCGGGCACCCGAGAAGGGGTCCGAAGCATCGCTTGCGGCGCCGGCCCCATGGGAGTCTAGCCAGGCCTGGAGAAAAAGCGACGCAGCAATCATATCAATCTTGCCACGCATCTGCTTCTCCTTGAGGCCCTGCGCACGAAGGATGCGCTTGGCCTCCGCGGAGGAGAGACGCTCGTCGGCAAACTCGAGGGGCAGGTCGCACGCGTCTGCGACCTGCCGCGCCTGGGCCATGATGCGCTCGGCCTGCGGGCCGTCCTCGCCACCCATGGTCTGGGGACGGCCGCAGACGAGCACCTCGGGCTCGTAGTCCTCGAGGATGCGGCGGAAGGTGCGGGACATCCCCAGCACCTCCGCCGCAGGCAGGACCTTCACGGGGCTCGCGATGCGCCCGGAGGCGTCGCTCGCGGCGATCCCAATGCGGACCTCGCCTATGTCAAGCGCAAGGGCACGCATGCGCTAGGCGAGCATCTCGCGGGCGGCGGCGAGGGCGGCCTCGATGCCGCTCGCGTCCTTGCCGCCGGCCTGGGCCATGTTGGGGCGGCCACCGCCACGGCCGCCAACGAGACCGGCGACCTTGCGGATCACGTCGCCGGCGCCAAAGCCTGCGGCAACGGCGCCGTCGGTGGCGGCGGAGAGCATGGCAACCTTGCCCTCGGGGGTAACGGTGGTCAGGAAGCAGGCGACGTCGCCGCCGCTGGCCTTGTCGCGGATGGCGTCCCAGGCCTCGCGCAGCTCGCCGGCCTCGAGGCCGTCCATGCGGGCGATGACGGCCTTGTAGGAGCCACAGTCGATGGCGGCGCCCATGGCGGCCTGGATCTTGTCGGACGAGCCCCCCAGCAGGGCCTGCTTGAGCTTGGCCTCGGTCTCGCGGGCAGCTGCCTTGACGTCGGCAATGCGGCCCGCGGCATCCTCGGGGCGGCACTTGAGCTCGGCGGCCACGGCGTCGAGGGCCTCGTTGCGCTCGTCGAGCCAGGCAAGGGCGCCCAGGCTCGTCACGGCCTCGATGCGGCGGACGTTGGAGCCCGTGGAAGACTCGGAGACGATCTTGAAGAGGCCTAGCTCGGAGGTGTTGCGGGCGTGGGTGCCGCCGCACAGCTCGCGGCTGAAGGGCACGTCCTCGGTGCCGCAGGAGACCATGCGCACCACGTCGCCGTACTTCTCGCCAAAGAGGGCCACGGCACCGGCGGCCTTGGCCTCCTCGATGCCGCAGACGCGCGTTACGACGGGCTTGGCCGAGAAGATCTCGACGTTCACGAGGTCCTCGACCTCGTGGAGCTGCTCGGCCGTGAGGGCCTCGAAGTGCGTGAAGTCAAAGCGCAGGCGGCCGTCGTCGACGAGCGAGCCGGCCTGGTTGACGTGCTCGCCCAGGACCGTCTTGAGGGCGGCGTCGAGCAGGTGCGTGGCGGTGTGGTTGCGGCGGATGAGCTCGCGGCGGTGCGCGTCGATCGTGGCGCACACGGCGTCGCCCACGTGGAGCGTGCCCTCGTCGACCTTGGCGACGTGCGCGTACAGGCCGCTGTGGCCCTTGGTGTCGCTGACCTCGAGCTTGGCGGAGTCGCCCGCGAGGGTGCCGGTGTCGCCCACCTGGCCGCCCATCTCGGCGTAGAACGGGGTGCGGTCAAGCACGACCTCGACCTCGGAGCCGGCCTCGGCAGACTCGACGGAGGCGCCACCCGCAACGATGGCGACGACCTTGGCGCCCTCGAGCTCGTTGCTGTCGTAGCCCTCGAACTGCGTGGGGGCCAGCTGGTCGGACAGCGCGGTCCAGACGTTGTTGAAGTCGCCCCAGGCGTCGCGGTTGGCGGCGGCGCGGGCGCGGCTCTTCTGCTCGGCCATGGCAGCGTCGAAGCCATCCATGTCGACGTCGTGGCCGGCGCCGGCGGCGATCTCGACGGTCAGGTCGATGGGGAAGCCGTAGGTGTCGTGCAGCTTGAAGGCGACCTCGCCCGGCAGCGTGGCGCCGGCCTCGAGACCCTCGAGGGCCTCATCGAGGTAGGTGCGGCCCGTGTCGAGCGTGTTGGAGAAGCGCTCCTCCTCGGCGCTGACGATGCCCTTGACCAGCGCGACGTTCTTGAGCAGGTCGGGGTAGGCCTCGCCCATCAGGCGGTTGACCTCGTCGATGAACGTGGTGAGGAAGGCGCCCTCGATACCCAGCAGGCGGCCGTGGAAGACGGCGCGGCGCAGCAGGCGACGCAGCACGTACTCGCGGCCCTCGTTGCCCGGCAGGATGCCGTCGGAGATCATGAAGTCAACCGCGCGGGCGTGGTCGGCGATGATACGCAGCGAGCGGGAGGCGCCGGAGTACTCGTCGGCGACGTAGGTCTTGCCAGAGACCTTCTCGCCCAGGGCGATGAGGCTCTGCATGAGGTCACCGTCATAGTTGGAGCTCTTGTGCTGCATGATGCCGGCCATACGCTCGAGGCCCATGCCCGTGTCGAGGTTGCGGTGGGGCAGCTCGGGCATCGAACCGTCCTCCTGGCGGTCGAACTGGGTGAAGACGAGGTTCCAGAACTCGAGGAAGCGGTCGCAGTCGCAGCCGGGCTTGCAGTCAGGCTTGCCGCAGCCGACCTCCTCGCCCTGGTCGTAGTAGATCTCGGAGCAGGGACCGCAGGGGCCGGTGGGGCCGGCGGCCCAGAAGTTGTCGTCCTCGCCCAGGCGGGAGATGTGGTCCTCGGCGACGCCCAGCGAGCGCCAGATGTCGTGGGTCTCGTCGTCGTCGGTGAAGACGGTGAAGTAGAGGCGGTCGAGCGGCAGCTGGAACTTCTCAGTGATCAGTTCGAAGGCCCAGGTGCAGGCCTGCTGCTTGGAGACGCCGCCAAAGGAGAAGTCGCCAAGCATCTCGAAGAACGACAGGTGACGGCCGTCCTCGCCGATGCAGTCGATGTCATTGGTGCGCACGCACTTCTGGCAGGAGCAGGCGCCGATCTCCTTCATCGTCTTCTTGCCCTGGTAGTACTCCTTGAACTGGTTCATGCCAGCGTTGGCGAGAAGCAGCGACGGGTCCTCGGGAACGAGCGAGGAGCTGGGGTACAGCTTGAGGCCTCGGTCCTCGAAGAACTTGAGGAACGTCGAGCGAATCTCGGCGGTAGTCATGGTCGGAAAGTCAGCGGTGCTCATATGTCTCCCCTGCGTTCGGGTTTTGTCGACGGTCATACAACCTTGGAAGTATACAGCGTGCCGGCCGCTTGGAGCCGCGAGGCCGCGCCCCCGCACGAATGCTCCAGCGCATGGGACAAGCGGCTACTCCCCCTTGTGAAGGCGCGCGCGGAAGTGGTCGAGAAGGCCAGGCTCGGGCGCGGGGGCCTCGTCGGCCCGGACGTCGTCGGCGTCGCGGTTGGCCACGATGAGCGAGGTGGCGGCCAGCGAGTCGTCGTCGAGGGCGTCATACGAGGGCACCGGCGAGCCGTCGGCGTGGTGGAAGGGGGTCCCCTTGAAGAGCGCGCCGTCGAAGCCCACGAGCTGTCGGCCGGTCTTGCTCTCGAAGTAGTAGATGAACGCGCCCTTGACCGCAGCCGTGAGCGGCACGGCCAGCGCCATGCCCACGGCGCCGCCCAGGCTCGCGCCCACCGTGATGCCAATGAGGCTCATGGCAGGGTGGATCTTCACCGCGCTCTGCATCACGAGCGGACTCACCAGATTGTCGGTGACGTTCTGCGCAACGATGGCCCAGACGAGCGTCCACACCGCAACGGCCGGGCTCGCAAAGAGGCCGGTCAGCGTGGCCAGCAGGGCAGACACCGCGGGGCCCACGACGGGCACGAAGTGCATGATGCCCACGACGACGCCCATGAGCCCGGCATACGGGTGTCCACAGATCCACAGCGCAAGAAACACCAGCGCACCGTTGAGCACGCTCGTAATCACGATGCCGCGCATGTAGCCGCCCACCGAGCGGCCCAGGACCGCCACGAGCAGCGCCAGATCCTCGTCATGGCGCGGACCTGCGATGACGCCCAGCTCGCGCATGATGGCCGGGTAGTCCCCGGGTAGTCCTTCGCAAACCAGTAGGCCAGCACAAGGCCCAGGAAGAACATCACGAAGTCGTTTGCGAGCGCCATCATGTTGGGCACGAGGGCGGCAGACAGCCAGTTGGCAAGCCTGGTCACGAGGGCCTTGCCCACGTCTCCCAGGGTTCCGATGGCACCCTGCACGCTATCCCAGAGCACGGAGTTCTTGCCCTGCGTGAACGGCAGGATGAAGTTGCGCGCCGCGTCCTGGAGCTGCGAGAAGAAGGCGGGCATGCGCTCGAGCAGCTGCCTCAACTGGTCGAGGAACATGGGCCCCAGCCAGCACAGGAGCCCCGCGACAATGGCCAGAAACGCCACAAGCGAGACGAGCGCTCCCAGGCCGCGGCCCACGCCGTGGCGCTCGAGCCAATTGGTGAGCGAGCTGCAAATGAACCCCACAACGGCACCCACGAGCAGGCACTTGACGGCGTCGCCCACGGAGCCAAGCGCCACAAGCGCGATGACGAACGCCACGGCACAGCCCACAAAGGCCCACGCGCGCACGGCGACGAGCCGCGCGGACACGTAGGCCCGCTGTTGCTCGTCGGGGGTCTTTCGGCCAGCCGTCACCGCATCAGCCCCTCGGGGTCGACCTTCTCCTGCAGCTTCTTGAGCGTTCGACGCAAAAGGCGGCTCACCTGCACCTGGGACACGCCCAGGCGCTTGGCGATCTCGACCTGCGTGAGGTTGTCGTTGAAGCGCATGCGGATGACCTCCTGCTCGCGCGGCGAGAACTCCTTGATGGTGTCCTCGATGACCATACGGTCGTCGGAGGCGGCCAGGTCCTGGTCAACGCTCGCGTAGTGGTCGATGACCGCGGGCGCGTCATCGTCGTCGGAGCCACCGGCCTCGAGCGGCACGGAGCTGTAGGCACTCGAGGACTCCATGGCCTCGAGCACCTCCTCGACCGTGACGCCAAGCTTGCTAGCGACCTCCTCGGTGGAGGGGGTGCGCTGCAGCTCCTTGGTGAGCTCGTCGGTGGCCTGGTTGACCTTGCTCGACAGCTCCTGCAGGCGGCGCGGCACGCGCACGCTCCAGCCCTTGTCGCGGAAGTGGCGCTTGATCTCGCCCAGGATGGTGGGCGTGGCATACGTGGTGAACTCGAGGCCGCGCTCGGGGTCAAAGCGGTCGATGGCCTTGATGAGGCCAATCGTGCCCACCTGCACGAGGTCATCGAGCGGCTCGCCGCGGTTCTTGAACTTGCTCGCGAGGAAGCGCACCAGGTTGAGGTGGCTCATCACCAGCTCGTTGCGGGCGTCCTCGTCGCCCTGCTCCTTGTAGAGTGCAAACAGCTCGCGCGTACGCTGCTTGTCCCACGCGAGCTTGCCCTTGGGCGTGCCGGGCAGCTCGTGGGTGGAGGCGGCAGCGGCACGCCGGGCCTCGGCGCGCTGCTCGCTGGTTAGCTCTGTCGATTCGCTAGGCATCGGCAACATCCACGGACTTGGAGAGGTGAAGCGTGCGCGTCGAGCGGTCGAAGACGCACTCGTCGCACACGGCGTTGAGGATGAGCTCGGCGTAGGTCGAGGCCGGGTCGTCCTCGGGAAGGTCGTTTGGGCCAAACGCGAACTTGGCGCCCAGGTAGCCCTCGGCCACCTGGAACTCGATGTCACACGCGGCGGGGCCGGAAGCGCAGCACCACACGAAGGCCTCCTCGGCGGCCATGCGGGCGTCCTCGACGTCCTCGACTGACTGGCCGGAGATGACGGCGAGGTTCGCGGCCATCATGCGGACGGTGCGCGCAAAGTCGGGCTGGGCGGGGATGCTGAGGTTGACGATCTGCTTGTCCATCTTCGCCACCCCTACTCGGCAGAGCCATCGGTCGTGGCGGCATCGCCCTCGGCCTGTGCGGAGGCGCCGGGGTAGGTAAAGTAGCCCGTGTCGCCCTTGACCCGTTCGACCTCGACGTCTGCCTCGGGCGTAGGCTCGCCGGTCTCGTCCTTGGGGGCCTCGAGGTTCGCGGCGGTCTCGGGGGCGGCGATCTTGGCGGCCTTGCCAGCGCCGGTCACCTTGCCGGCGACCTTGGCGGCAACGCCTGCGACGCCGCGCGAGACGGACTCGGCCGCGCCGGTCACGGCATCGGTCACGTGGGCGCCCGCGCCGGTCACGGCGTTGACATCGGAGAGGATGCCCTCGACGCGCACGAGGTCGACGTTGATGAGGTCAACCGTAGTCGAGGCCTTCTCGAGGATCGGGGCGACCTCCTTGACCGCAGGGCCAAGCTCGTCGATGGCGCCGTCGAGCTTGGCGATGGCGGGACGGACCTCACCGATTGTGTCGTTCACGGAGTCCGAGAGCTCGCTGACGCTCTTGCGGGTCTGGCGCAGGGTGAGGGCAAGCTCGACCACGGCCCAGACGCCGGCAATCACGAGGACGATGAGGGCGATCGTCATTGGATCCATCGGGATTCCTCCAAGTTTCTAAGCGATAAGCGTGGCGCCCGCAGGAGGCGGGCGCGCTCCATGGGCTTCATTCTACCCATCCGCGTGGGCGGGCAGCGCTGCGGGTGTGGCCGAGAAGCACGTGCGCGGCCGCGAGAATCCGCCTGAATCGCGGGCAAAGCCGAGAAGGATGGGGCGCGCCCACTCGTACGGTCCGCTCGCCAGCGCCATGGACATGGCCGAGAAGGACGCGGCGCGCACTCGCCCCCCTACTGCTGCGGCCGGTCGTGGCGCGTCGCGTCGAGGCGCCAGGCCTCCCAGCCGCGGCCGCTGGGGTGGAAGAACGCCCCGTGCTCCAGGCCGTCGGGCAGGTACTGCTGGGGCACCCAGCCCTCCGGGTAGTCATGCGGGTAGAGGTAGGGGCCATAGGCGTCTGACCCCGGACGGTGGCGGTCCCTCAGGTGGTTGGGCACCTCGCGGCGCGGCCCGTGGCGCACCTCGTTCAGCGCGGCGTCGATGCCCGCCTCGGCGGCGTTGCTCTTGGGAGCCAGGCACACGTAGAGCGCGGCCTGTGCCAGGTTGATGCGGCACTCGGGATAGCCAATGACCTCGGCAGACTTAAAGGCGGCGTGGGCAATGAGCAGGGCCTGCGGGTCTGCGTTGCCCACGTCCTCGCTCGCGTGAATCATGATGCGGCGAGCAATGAACTTGGGGTCCTCGCCCGCGTCGATCATGCGGGCGAGCCAGTAGAGCACGGCGTCGGGGTCGCTGCCGCGCATCGACTTGATGAACGCCGAGATGATGTCGTAGTGCATGTCGCCGGACTTGTCATACGGCAAGCCCCGGCGCGGGTTGGCCTCGAGCACGTGCTCGACCGTGATGGGCAGCGCCTCGCCGTCCGCGCCCAGGCACGAGCCGTCCGCGAGCGTCACCGTGCCGTCGGACCCCACCTTGGCCGCGGGCGGCAGCGCCATCTGGCTCGCGAGCTCGAGCGAGGTGAGCGCGGCGCGCGCGTCTCCCCCGGCAAGCTGCACGATCTGCTCAAGTGCGTCGTCATTGAGTGAGAAGGCGCCGCGCAGGCCGTGCTCGGAGGTGCAGGCGCGGCGCAGCAGCTCGGCGATGTCCTCGTTTCCCAGCGGCTGCAGCTCGACCACGCGGCTGCGCGAGATGAGCGCCGAGTTGACCTCGAAGTAGGGGTTCTCGGTGGTGGCGCCGATGAGCACCACGATGCGGTCTTCGACGGCGTGGAGCAGCGCGTCTTGCTGCGTGCGCGAAAAACGATGGATCTCGTCGACGAACAGGATGGTGCGTACTCCACGCGTCATGAGGCGGCTCTCGGCGGCGTCAATCTCGCGGCGCAGGTCCTTGACGGTGCCCATGACGGCCGAGACCTCGACGAACTCCGCATGGGTGGTGTTGGCGATGATGCGCGCCAGGGTGGTCTTGCCAGTGCCCGCGGGCCCGTAGAGAATCACGCTCGACAAAACGTCGTGCTCGATGGCACGACGCAGCCACGAGCCCTCGCCCACCGCCTGGGCCTGACCCACGTACTCGGCAAGGGTCTGTGGGCGCATGCGCACGGCCAGCGGCGCGTTCTCGTTGCGTTTGTAGCGCTCGGCTTGTGTAAACAGAGTATCCATGGGAACAATTGTACGACACTTTGGCGCTTGAATCATCGCGAAGGGCATGACAGAGGGACGTGTCTTTTGTCATATGGCAGAAGGCGCGTCCCTCCGTCATGGACGCCCCTGTCACGCCCCTAGCAGAAGTAGCCGCGGCGGCGAAAGACGGGGGCGCAGCTGGGGTCGAGGTCCTGGCAAAGGGCCACGAAGTAGTCGTCGGTCATCGAGGAGATGTAGACCACCACCGTGAGGTCGAGGTCCGCCTGCCAGTCGTAGCTGCGGCCATAGTGGGCAAGCGTGCGCTCAACGTCAGCGATGTGGTGGCGAAACACGGGGCTGTCGGTGCGCCCGGCGGCAAGGTCTGCGCGCATGCGCTCGTAGACCATGGCAAAGAGCTCGGCGAAGTCTGCCGAGAGGTCTCCCGAGAGCTCGCTGGCGTTGTAGATCTTCTCGTAGTTCTCGCGCTTGGCGCGGCGCATCTCGGCAAACGCCGCCTCGCTCATCTCGATGCGGGACTTGCCAAAGCTGTGCTCCACCACGTCGGTGATGAAGGCGCCCAGGGCCCACGTGTTGTAGGCGCTGCCCAGGCCGTCGTCAAAGGTGTCCTCGCGTGCCACGCCCGCGGCGATGGCGTCCTGTCGGTCCTTGCCCACGTAGGCGATGATGTCGGAGACGCGCACGACGCACCCCTCGAGCGTCATGGGGCGCAGGTGCCCAATCGCGTGCTCGCCGTTGTCCCAGCAGCCCTGCACGATCTTGTCAAACTCGGAGAAGCTCGCAAGGTCGCTCGTCTCGAACACCTGACGCTCGCACTCGCCGTTGTGGCAGATAACGCCGTCGAGCGTCTGGAGGGTGAGGTTGCGGCCGTAGAGCACGTCGAGCACGCGCACGCTCTGCACGTTGTGAAAGAACCAACGGCCGGTGCGGCCGTGGTAGACGTCGTTCAGGAAGCGCTCGCCGGCGTGGCCAAACGGCGTGTGGCCAATGTCGTGGCCAAGGGCAATGGCCTCGATGAGGTCGAGGTTGAGCCCCAGCGACAGGCCGATGTCGCGCGCCACGCGGCTCACGAGCTGCACGTGCAGGCCGCGACGGGTGATGTCATCGTTGGCGCGCAGGGAGAACACCTGGGTCTTGCCCGCGAGGCGGTTGTAGGCAGGCAGGTGGATAACCTTCTCGGCATCGCGCACGAAGGCGGGGCGGCTCGCGGTGGCGCGGTCGCGCTCGGTGTTCTCGCGGCGGATGGCGGCTGTGTTCTGCGTGGCGTAGGCGCTCAGGTGGCCGCGGGCGCGCTGGTCGAGAACGGCACCCGCGAGACGCGGCGACAGCTCCTGCGGCAGGTTGGGAACGAGGCGGTTCGCGAGGTTTGCCATGGCAATCTTCTCTCCTACTCGTCGAGCAGCGTGAACATCGAGATGGTCTGGCCCACCGGCGTGTCCTCGACGGCCGCGGCCCTGCGGGTTGGCTTGTTGGCCGAGACGGACACAGGCTTGACGGGTTCGTCGCCCTCGACCTTAGCCGAGACGGGCGCAGGCTTGACGGGTTCGTCGCCCTCGACCTTGGCCGAGACGGACGTGGCTTCTGCCTCGGCATCTGCCACGTTGGCCGAGACGGGCGTGGCCTCTGGCTTGGGCTCAATCGCGGCGGCAACCGTGGCCTTAGCCTTGCGGCCGCCCCGCTTCTTGGTCCCTCCACCAGATTGGGACAGAAAGGCTACGGGCGGAAGTGTCCCAGTTCCAGCGCAGGCGCCGCAGCGGCCAAAGCGGCCCGTCTCACGCAGGCACTGGCACGAGAGCTTGGGCAGCTCGGAGCACACGAAGCGCGCCAGCAGCGCGGCGCCGGCCGCCGTGGGGTGACCGTCCTCGTCGCTCAGCAGGTCCTCGGGCAAGGCGGGGGCGCGCAGCACCATGACGGCGGGGGCGCTCGCGGCGAGCCTG
>UQSV01000017.1 GCA_900543875.1 uncultured Coriobacteriaceae bacterium
CCTTGCCGGATGCGGCGCCTCGGGTGCCGCCGCCCCCGCGACCGACGCCGCCTCCACCGACGCCGCCGCGACGTCGGGTGACCTCAACAAGCTCACCTTCGTGCTCGACTACACGCCCAACACCAACCACTCGGGCGTCTACGTGGCCATCGCCAAGGGCTACTACGCCGACGAGGGCCTCGAGGTCGAGGTCGTCCAGCCGCCCGAGGACGGTGCTGACGCCCTGGTGGGCACCGGCAAGGCCCAGGTTGGCATGAGCTACCAGGACGTCATGGCCAACTACCTTGGCTCCGATGACCAGCTGCCCGTGACGGCCATCGCCGCCACCATCCAGCACAACACCTCGGGCATCATGAGCCGCGCCGGCGACGGCATCACGCGCCCCAAGGGCATGGAGGGCAAGCGCTACGGCACCTGGGACCAGGACGTCGAGAAGGCCATCATCAAGAGCGTCGTCGAGACCGACGGCGGCGACTTCTCCAAGGTCGAGCTCGTGCCGAGCGGCGACGAGGTGAGCGGCCTCAAGGCCAACCAGTTCGACTGCGTGTGGGGCTACGAGGGCTGGGGCCTGCAGAACGCCAAGGTCCAGGACTACCCCTGCGACTACTTCTCGTTCCGCAGCATCGACTCAACGTTTGACTACTACACACCAGTCGTCGTCGCGAACAACGACTTCCTCGCCCAGCAGCCCGAGGTGGCCCGCGCCTTCCTGCGCGCCACGAAGAAGGGCTACGAGTACTGCGTGACCAACCCCGACGACGCCGCCCAGATTCTGTGTGACGCCGCCCCCGAGACCGACGCCGAGCTCGCGAAGGCCAGCGCCGAGTACCTCGCCGACCAGTACACGGCCGACGCCTCGAGCTGGGGCATCATCGACCCGCAGCGCTGGGCCGCGTTCTACACCTGGATGAACGACAACCAGCTCACCCCCGTTGCGCTCGACGTCAACGGCGGCTTTAGCATGGACTACCTGGAGCAGTAGAGATGGATCTTCGAGACACGCGGAAGGTCGCCACGGCTGGCGCGGGCGGCGCGGCCGGCGCTGCGGACGGACGCGAGCCCGCGCTCGTCGTGCGCGACCTGACCCTTGCCTGGACCGACGGCACTTCGCCCACGGTGGCCGACGTGTCGCTCGAGCTCGCGCCGGGCGAGATGGTGTGTCTCGTGGGGCGTTCGGGCTGCGGCAAGTCGACGCTGTTTCACGGCATGGCGGGCCTCACCGAGCCCGTCTCGGGCAGCGTGCTGCTGCATGGCGAGGACGTCACGGGCAAGCCGGGGCGCATCTCATACATGCTGCAGAAGGACCTGCTGCTGACCCAGCGAACGATTATCGACAACGTGTGCCTGCCTCTATTGGTTGCGGGCACGCCCAGGCGCGAGGCGCGCGCCAAGGCCGAGCCGCTCTTTGGGCGCTTTGGCCTCGAGGGTACGCAGGACAGCTACCCGGCCGAGCTCTCGGGCGGCATGCGCCAGCGTGCGGCGCTCCTGCGCACCTACCTCATGGACAACGACGTGGTGCTCATGGACGAGCCGTTCAGCGCGCTCGACGCGCTCACGCGCCGCGACATGCGCGCGTGGTTCCTCTCGATGGTGAGCGACCTGGGCATCTCGTGCATGCTCGTGACCCACGACGTCGACGAGGCTGTGGAGATGGCTGACCGCATCCTGGTGATGAGCGGCGCCCCCAAGGAGGGGCGCCCGAGCAAGATCGTGGGCGAGGTCGACGTCGCCTGCGAGCGCGAGGGACGTGGCGAGTGGATGCTCACGCCCGAGTCGCTCGCGACGAAGCGCCGGGTGCTGGAGCTTCTGGGATAGCGCGCGGGGCGTGCTTCTCGGCAACGCGTACGTAAATGACGAGAGGGGCCTGCCTGGTCTGGCGGGTCCCTCTCGCTTTGTCTGTTGTGATCTTATCGGCCTTTTGCCCTACTCGATGTGGAAGTCTGCGGGGAAGTGGATGAGCCCCTGGTGGCGAATCTCGTCGCAGATGGCCAGGGCGTCGAGCGTGACGTCGGTGAAGCTCGAGGCGGCGCCAGTGGGGGCCATGCTCGCGCCCCACAGGGTGTCGATGCGCTCGCCGTTTACGAGGCTCACGAAGTCGCGCACCTCGTGGACCATGTTGTTGGTGCACGGCTCGATGGTGAGCCTCTCGGTGACGTTGCCGACGCTGTTGGTCGTGGTGGTCGCGGCACCGCGGATGGCCTGGCCGCGCACCATGACCTCGGCGGACTGGGGCACGCTCATCGCGTCGAGCGTGAGGGTGCCGAGGTCGCCCTCGATCTGGCAGGGGAGCAGGTCGGTCGAGATCTTTGAGTAGGCGATCTCGACGACGAGGCCGGGCGTGCCGGAGTGCCTGCCGTAGCTGCACAGGACCGAGCCCGCGCCGTCGATGACGCCACCTGTCGACTCGGTGCGGGCGTCCGAGATGAGCGTGGGAGCGGCGACGATGCGGTCAGGCGCGCCAAAGAGGGCCACCATGGGCTCGATGCAGTAGACGCCGAGGTCCATGAGCGCGCCCGAGGCCATCTTGGCGTCGAAGATGTTGGTGTGGCGGCCGGCCTTGACGTCGTCGTAGCGGCTCGAGTACTTGCCAAAGCGGAAGGTGGCGCGGCGCAGCTGGCCCAGCTTGGGCAGGGCCGCCCAGATCGTGGCCCAGGCCGGGTCGTGGACGGGGCGCATGGCCTCGAGCGCCAGGACGTGGTGGAGCTCGGCCGCGGCGTAGAGCGACTGGGCCTCGTAGCGGTTTGAGCAGAAGGGCTTCTCGACCAGGACGTGCTTGTCTCCGCGCACGCAGGCGAGGGCCTGCTTGTAGTGCAGGGCGTTGGGCGTGGCGATGTAGACGGCGTCGACGTCCTTGCAGTTGGCGAGCTGCTCGAGCGAGGTGAAGGGGCGCGAGCCGCCGTGCCTCTCGGTGAACTCGCGCGCGCTCACGGCGTTGCGCGAGAGCGTGCCCACGTACTCGATGCCCTCGACCTGGCCTACGGCGTTGATGAGGTCGTCGCTGATCATCGACGTGCCGATGGTCGCAAGTTTGATTGTGTCGCTCATGATGGCTCCCCTGGTCGTTATCCTTCCGAGTGCGATTCTATGGCCTGGGGGAGCCGTGGGCGTCGGCGTATTTGCGAGTGGTGGCTGCTAAATTATTTCTCGCAAATGGCTTGCGCGAGTGCGGGTGTATACGGTATAGTCTGTCTTCGCTGCAGCACATCACGTTGCGGCGGCCATGGAGTTGCCAGCTTAGCTCAGTTGGTAGAGCACCGCTCTCGTAAAGCGGGGGTCACCAGTTCAAGTCTGGTAGCTGGCTCCATCGAAACTCGCAGGTCAGGGGACATATCCTCTGGCCTGTTTTTTTGTCTCGCGACTGCCTGTTTTTGCCCAGAGGGGTGAAATGTGGGTGAACTTTCACCCCGCGTCCACGTCCTCGCCTGTCGTTTCTTCTCGTCCTAAGCATTCTCTTGCGTGCCTATTGCGCCTTGTTTGTCCGCTCGCGTGCCCAACGCGACTAGATGGCGGCTCTGGAGGGCCGGTTTAGTCGCGTTGGGCACGCAATCCTGCTCGATTGTCGCGATGGGCACGCAATGCTGCTTGGTTGTTGCGTTGGACGCACGGAGCATCCCCGTGCTCATGGCGCAGTCCCCTCATGCCCAGCGGTCCTCACTAAACATCCTGCTAGAATGGGTCATCGTTGACCATGCGACCACGGGAGTGACTATGCCTCGTCCTGAGAGAATCGACTGCGTCCTGTTCGACTGCGATGGCGTGCTCATCGACTCCGAGCCCATCGCCGCCCGCCGCAACGTGGTGATCTTTGGCGAGCTGGGCATCCCCGCCACCTTCGAGGACTGCCTCACGATGTGCGGCCAGGACGGCAAGACCACAATCCCGGCCATCGGCGCCAAGTACGGCGTCCACGTTACGGCCGACGAGTTCGCTGCCAAGAAGACCGAGTGCATCGAGCGCGGCCTTATCGACAGGGTGAGCTACAACAACCCCGAGGCGGCCGCCCTGCCCGGCATCCACGATGTGCTCGCGCGCCTGCGTGCCGCCGGCGTGCGCTGCGGCCTCGTCTCCACCACGGTCTCGAGCCACATCCTCGTGGGCCTCGACCGCTTTGGCCTGGCCTCGTGCTTCGACTGCATCATCACCGGCGACATGGTCGAGCGCCACAAGCCCGACCCCATGCCCTATGCCACGGCCATGGAGTACCTGCACGTGGACTCCGCCCGCACCGTGGTGGTCGAGGACTCGCCAGCGGGCATTCGCTCGGGCCTCACCGCGGGCTGCTACGTGCTGGGCTTCACCGGCTCGGCCTACGTCAAGCAGGACGTAAGCGCCGCTAACGAGGTGCTGCCCAGCTACGCCGACTTTGACCTGGTGTAGCCCGTGAGCCCAAACGATTCCGCCAACAACTTCATGTCCGAGAAGAGTGCGGCCGAGAAGGGCGCGCTGGGTGCTGCCACCGCTCACGTGGCCGAGAAGGGCGTGGTCGAGAAGGGCGCCCGTGCGGGCCGCCTTGTCGACGCCCCCTGGTTCAACAAGCTCCTCATTGTTGCCTGCGCCCTTGCCTGGGGCTTCTCGTTCTTCGTGATGAAGGACGTCACGGCGCAGTTCCCGGTGTTCTGGCTTCTGCTCGTGCGCTTTGGCCTGTCGGCCCTGCTCATGCTCGCCTGTTTCTGGCGGCGCATCTGCGGCAACCTCTGCGCGCCGGTCGTGCGCACGGGCGTGCTCCTTGGCGTGTTCTACGGGCTTGCCTACGTGTTCCAGACGTACGGCATCGTCTACACCACGCCAGGCAAAAACGCGTTTCTCACTGGCGTGTACTGCGCGCTCGTGCCGCTGTGCGCGTGGGCCCTGGGGCAGGGCAGGCCGCGCCGCATGAGCGTGATCGCCGCGGTCGTAACGCTTGTGGGCGCGGGGTTCGTGGTGCTCGACCAGGGCCTGCCGCTGAACGTTGGCGACGGCCTCACGCTCGTGGGCTCGGTCTTCTATGCGCTCGAGATGGTGGTCGTGGCGCGCGAGGGGCGCGGCCGCGACGTCTGGGCGCTCACGTTCTGGCAGTTTGCGACCGTCGCCGTGATGATGGCGGCGGGTCACCTGCTGGCCGAGACGGCGCCCGCGGCCGCCTCGTTCACGGCGGGCAACGTTGTGGCGCTCGTGTTTCTTGCTGTGGTGTGCTCGTTTGGGTGCCTGGCGCTGCTCAACTACGCGCTTACCAAGGTCGACCCGGCGGCGGGCTCGCTGCTCTCGAACCTCGAGAGCCCCAGCGGCGTGGCCTTCTCGGTGGCCTTTGGCTACGAGACGCTCACGCCGCGCCTGCTCGCGGGCTTTGCGCTCATCTTTCTTGGCATCGTCCTGTCCGAGGTGGGCGAGAAGCTCGTCCTCATGCTGCCCGGCCGCAGCCGCGGGTAGCGCTGCGTGGCGAGGCGTGGCCACCTCTCCCTTAACCACAGATTCCTAGGAATATGCGCTTAAGGCTGTCCGCTAAATATGGTTAACGTCATTTTCCTAGGAAAATGAGAAGAGAAACGCTGGGATGAGAAGAGAAACGCCGGGGGAGGTTGGGCGCCTTCCCCGGCGTTCTGCGTTCGGACGATGTGCTGGGCTCGCGGGCGGCCGCGCGGTCGATGGCGCAGGTCCTCGCCCTGTGCTCTCGGAGCCCAGCGGAGACCATCGCCCCAGCCGCGCGGTCAATGGTGCAGGCCTCGCCCCGTGCCCCTTGCGCGTTCCCGCACGTGACAAGCTCGAGAAGCTCGGTGGCGCAGGGCCCCCGTTCTGCGTCCCTACGCCAAGCTGGTGGCGAGCTCCAGCAGCTCGGTGACGTCGGCGGCTTCGGTGGCCCAGGAGCACACGAAGCGGATGACGCGGCGGTCGTCGGGCAGCACGTAGAACGTCTCGCAGCCGCAGGCCTTCTCGAACGCCTGCTCCTGCGCCTTGCTTACGGCAACAAACACCTGGTTGGAGGTCGAGTTGCCGTAGAGCTCAAAGCCCCTCTCGACCAGGCCCTCGCGCAGCTGCTGGGCGCACTCGTTGGCGTGCGCGGCCAGCTGCCAGTAGAGCGCCTCCTTGCCGTCCTGCTCGGCAAAGGCGGCCTCGAACTGCGCACCCAGCAAAAAGCCCTTGGCGAGCAGGCCACAGCGCTCCTTCTGCAGGTAGGGGAAGGCCTCCCGCAGGCGCTCGGCCGCCGCTCCGTGGCCGCAAATCACGACGGCCTCGCCCATGAGCATGCCGTTCTTGGTGCCGCCGATGTAGAAGGCGTCGACCTTGCTCGCGATGTGGGCGAGCGTAAGGTCGTTGCCGGGCGCCGTGAGGGCGCTGCCCAGGCGCGCGCCGTCCAGGAAGATGCCCAGGTCGTGGCTGCGGGCCCAGTCGCAGATGGCGTCGAGGCGCTCGGCGCTCCAGACGCCGCCCAGCTCGGTGGTGTCGGTGATGTAGATGGCCGCGGGCCTCGTCATGTGGCGGCCCGTCGAGGTCTGCGTGCGCCAGACGCGCTCGGCCGCCTCGGGCGTGAGGAAGCCGTCGGCGTCGCCGGTGGGCAGGGCGGTGCGGCCACAGGCCATGAGGGCGCCCGTCTCGTGCACAACGATGTGGGCGTCGGGCGTGCAGATGACGCCCTCCCAGTCGCGCAGCATGCCGTTCAGGCAGATGACGTTGGCGCTCGTGCCGCCAATGCAGAACTCGACGGTGGCCTCGGGCGTGCCGCAGGCGGCGCGAATGAGCTCGCGGGCGTGGTCGCAGTGCTCGTCGCCCTCGGTGTAGCCAACGTTTTGGTGGCTGCCGGCGGCCAAGAGGGCCTCCATGATCTGGGGCGCGGCGCCCTCGGAATAGTCGTTGCGGAACAGGTGCATGGCGTCTCCTCACTGTTTGGCTTGGTCGGTAGCTATGATAGCGCGCCCGCGCCCGGCGACGCGCCCGTCCGTGGCGGCGTCAAGGCCGTGGAAGCGCCCGTCTGTGTTCCCACCAAAGCCTCGTACGCGCCCGCCTATGCCTCCGCCAAAGCCGCGGGCATGTCGCCCGCCCCCGTGCTGCGGCGCCCGCCCCCGCGCGGTATACTCAACAGGTTAAACCGCGACTGAGAGGGACGTGCAATCATGGCTAACAAGGCGGAAGGCACCGAGGACCTGTACGGCGCGCGCATGCGTGCCTGGGAGCGCATGCAGCAGGTGGCGCGCGAGACGTTTGCCCCCTACGGCTTCTCGGCCATCGAGACGCCCGCGATGGAGCAGGTCTCGACGTTCGTCCACGGCATCGGCGAGTCGACCGACGTCGTGCGCAAGGAGATGTTCCGCGTCTTCTCCGGCGCTCTGCTCGATCGCGTTTTCGCGGCCGGCAACGACGCCGGCCTCAAGCCCAAGCAGCGCCTCGCCATGCGCCCGGAGGGCACGGCTGGCGTGGTGCGCGCCGCCGTCGAGAACAACTTCGTGCCGCAGGGCGGCGCCCCGGTGAAGCTGTGGTACGCGGAGCCGATGTTCCGCGGCGAGCGCCCGCAGAAGGGCCGCCTGCGCCAGTTCCACCAGGTGGGCATCGAGTGGCTGGGCGCGCCTGACCCCGCGGCTGATGCCGAGTGCATCATCATCCTCATGGACTTCTACCGCGCGCTGGGCATCGACCCCTCTCACCTGCACCTCGCCATCAACTCGATGGGCGACGCCGTGTGCCGCCCGGCCTATCGCGAGAAGGTGCGCTCCTTCATCCTCGACCACGCCGACGAGATGTGCGACGAGTGCCGCGAGCGCGCCGAGATCAACCCGCTGCGCGCCTTCGACTGCAAGAACGACCACTGCCGCGAGGTCATGGCAGACGCCCCGCTTGCTCACGAGAACCTCTGCGAGGAGTGCGCCGCCCATTATGAGCAGGTGAAGCGCTACCTCGACGAGGCGGGCATCGCCTACGAGGAGGACCCGACGCTCGTGCGCGGCCTGGACTACTACACCCGCACCGTCTTCGAGGTCGACTACACGCCCGACCCAGCGATTGGCGCCATTGGCGGCGGCGGCCGCTACGACGGCCTGATGGAGCTCGAGGGCGGCAAGCCCACCCCGGGCATCGGCTTTGCCGTGGGCTTCGAGCGCGTCATGCTGGCCCTCGAGGCCGAAGGTGTGAACCTGGGCGGAGACGAGCCGGGCTGCGTCTACGTGGCCGGCACCGAGGCCGACCTGCGCCCCGCCGTCTTCACGGCCACGCTGGCGCTTCGCCGCGCCGGCATCCGCACCGAGGCCGACTACCAGGGCCGCTCGCTCAAGGCCCAGTTCAAGCAGGCCGACAAGCACGGCGCCGTTCTGTGCGTGGTGCTGGGCCCCGAGGAGGTCGAGGCCGGCACCGCGACCATCCGCGACATGAAGACCCACGAGCAGGTGAGCGTGCCCGCCGCCGAGCTCGCTGAGCGCGTGGCCGAGCGCCTCGCTCAGGCCTAAGCCTCGTGAGCTCGCAAGATAAGACCAACGGGGGAGTCGGCGTTGCGCTTGCGGCGCCGGCCCTCATCTATGAGGACGAGTGGCTGCTCGCGGCCGACAAGCCCGTCGGCGTCATCGTGCATGGTGACGGCACGGGTACCGCCACGCTCACCGACGCCGTGCGCGCCCACCTCCTGGACGAGGGGCGCGAGGAGGCCGCCGCGCAGCTCCAGGCCGTGCAGCGCCTCGACGCCGACACGACGGGCCTCGTGCTGTTCTCGCTCTCCAAGGAGGTGCAGCCCAGGCTTGACGCCCTCGTGGCGGAGCACGACGGCATCGAGAAGCGCTACCTCGCCATCGTGCGCGGGGAGGTACCGCCCACGCTCACCCGCATCGACACCGGTCTTGCCCGCGACCGCCATGACGCACGTCGCATGCGCGTCGACGCCCGCGGCAAGCCCTCGCTCACGCTCGTGCGCCCGCTCGACGTCGCGGGCCCGCCCCGCGCCCGCGTGAGCCTGGTCGAGCTCACACTCGAGACGGGCCGCAAGCACCAGATCCGCGTGCACCTCGCGAGCCGTGGCTACCCCATCCTGGGCGACGCCCTCTACGGCGTGCCGGCCGACCGCGCGGGTCGCACCCCGCTCATGCTCCATGCCGTCAGCGAGGTTCTCGCCCATCCCGTGACGGGCGAGCGGCTGGCCCTGAGCGTTCCGTATCCCGAACGATTTGCCCCTTATTTTTCGAGGTAACGGGCCTTTTCGTGTGGAATGGGCGAGAAGCGCAAATGAGGGACACCCCAGCGCGCATCCGCCCAAGTTGACTGCTAATATATGGTCGTTTGACTGAGGCGCGCCTGGGGAGGCGCGTGACTACGTCTGCGCGGGCGCGCATGGGGATGCGTGGCCGCGCCGGGCCAAGCGGGGCCCAAAACTGGAGGAGAGGACTTTCATGGCTGGAACTATGCGTGGCGTCTACACCAACCTAACCGACATCCGACGCAGGGTGTTCACCGAGGTCGCCAAGGTGGCCTACGGCTCTGCCAAGGACCTGGCGACGACCGAGGACCCCGTTCCCGAGGCGGTCCACGAGCTGCGCCAGCTGCCCTACAAGCTCATTCCCGGCAACGTCGCAACCTACCGCGAGTCGGTCTTCCTCGAGCGTGCCATCGTCCAGGAGCGCATCCGCCTGGCTATGGGCCTGCCGCTGCAGGACCTCGACCGCCCGGAGACGGTCTCCGACGGCATCAAGAAGGCCGCCGTGTCGGAGACCTATTACGAGCCGCCGCTGGTCAACGTCATCAAGTTTGCCTGCAACGCCTGCGAGGACAACGTCTACCGCGTGATGCCCAACGCCTGCCAGGGCTGCCTGGCGCACCCCTGCCGAGAGATCTGCCCCAAGGGCGCCATCTCGTTCAAGGACAAGAAGGCGTTCATCGACCACGACAAGTGCATCAAGTGCGGCCGCTGCGCCAACGTGTGCCCCTACCACGCCATTCACCACCACGTGCGCCCCTGCGCCGACGCGTGCGGCATGCACGCGATTGGCTCTGACGAGCACGGCCGCGCAGAGATCGACTACGAGAAGTGCGTGAGCTGCGGCCAGTGCCTCGTGAACTGCCCGTTTGGCGCCATCGCCGACAAGAGCCAGATCTTCCAGACGATCATGGCCATCAACGCGGGTGACGAGGTCATCGCCGAGGTGGCGCCCGCCTTCGTGGGCCAGTTTGGCGGCAAGGGCAACGTGGACAAACTGCGCGAGGCCTTCAAGGAGCTGGGATTTGCCGGCATGGAGGAGGTGGCCCTGGGCGCCGACCTCTGCACCGTCGAGGAGGCTGAGGACTTCCTCGAGGAGGTTCCCGAGAAGATTCCGTTCATGGGCACCTCGTGCTGCCCGGCCTGGTCGGTCATGGCCAAGAAGGAGTTCCCCGAGCACGCGGACTGCATCTCCATGGCGCTCACGCCCATGACACTCACGGCCAGGCTCATCCGCCGGCAGCACCCCAACGCCAAGATCGTGTTCGTGGGGCCGTGCTCGGCCAAGAAGCTCGAGGCCATGCGCAAGAGCGTCAAGAGCGAGGTCGACTTCGTGCTCACGTTCGAGGAGATGGCCGGCATGATGCGGGCCAAGGACATCGACTACACCAAGCTTGCCGGCGAGGGCGGCGACTTTGACGTGGCGAGTGCCGACGGCCGAGGCTTTGCCGTGGCCGGTGGCGTGGCCAACGCCGTGGTGAACGCGATCCATCGCCGCTACCCGGACCGCGAGGTCAACGTGGCCAATGCCGAGGGCCTCGATGAGTGCCGCAAGATGATGCGCATGGCCGTGAAGGGCAAGTACGATGGCTACCTGCTCGAGGGCATGGCGTGCCCGGGCGGTTGCGTGGCCGGCGCCGGCACGCTGCAGGCCGTGGCCAAGTCTGCGGGTGCGGTGAAGATGTACTCCAAGAAGAGCTCGCGCAAGAACGCCACCGAGAACGCCTACCGCATGCTCATCCCCGAGCTTGAGCGCGACGAGGACGGCAAGCACGAGCAGGACCAGGTTGCCGAGACCGACGAGGCGCAGAAGCCTAAGGCGTAAGCATCTAGCTGGGGTCTGTTGCTCGAGAAGCAAGCGCGAGGGCCGCGGGCGTCACGTGACGCTCGCGGCCCTCTTCTCTGTTGCGGGCTGTTTTGTTTGCGAGGGGCTGTCGGCGCCCGCGACGGCTCGGTGGCTTGCGGGCCCGCCGCTCTTCTCGGCTCCGCCGTTCCTCTCGCACTTGTCGCCGGGCGGGTCGCGGAGATGCGCCGCTAGGCCTGCTCGAGTGCCTGGGCGATGTCGGCGACGAGGTCCTCGGTGCCCTCGAGGCCGCAGCTCATGCGCACCATCGCGGGGGAGATGCCGGCGGCCACGAGCTCCTCGTCGGTCATCTGGCGATGGGTCGAGCTCGCGGGGTGCAGGCAGCAGGTGCGGGCGTCTGCCACGTGCGTCTCGATCGCGGCGATGTTGAGGGCGGCCATGAAGCGCTCGGCAGCCTCGCGGCCGCCGGCCAGCTCGAACGACACGACGCCGCACGCGCCGTTGGGCAGGTACTTCTGCGCGAGCTCGTGGTAGGGGTCGCCGGCCAGGCTCGGGTAGCGCACGCCCGAGACCTTAGGGCTGCCAGCGAGGAACTCGGCCACGGCGGTGCCGTTCTTGCAGTGCTGCGGCATGCGCACGTGCAGGCTCTCGAGGCCAAGGTTCAGGATGAAGGCGTTCTGCGGGCTCTGGATCGAGCCAAAGTCGCGCATGAGCTGCGACGTTGCCTTGGTGATGAAGGCGCCCTCACGGCCGAACTTCTCGGCGTAGACGATGCCGTGGTAGGACTCGTCGGGGGTGGTGAGGCCGGGGAACTTGTCGGCGTGGGCCATCCAGTCGAAATTGCCCGAGTCGACGATGGCGCCGCCGACGCCCGCGCCGTGGCCGTCCATGTACTTGGTGGTGGAGTGGGTCACGATGTCGGCGCCCCACTCGATGGGGCGACAGTTGACGGGCGTGGGGAAGGTGTTGTCGACGATGAGGGGCACGCCGTGGGCGTGGGCGGCCGCGGCGAAGCGCTCGATGTCGAGGACCGCGAGGGCGGGGTTGGCGATCGTCTCGCCAAAGACGGCGCGCGTGTTGGGACGGAAGGCCGCCTCGAGCTCCTCCTCGGTGCAGTCGGGCGCGACGAAGGTGCTTTCGATGCCCATCTTGGCCATGGTGTGGGCGATGAGGTTGAACGAGCCGCCGTAGATGGCCGAGCTCGCGACGATGTGGCTGCCCGCCTCGCAGATGTTGAACAGGGCAAAGAAGTTCGCGGCCTGGCCCGAGCTCGTGAGCATGCCGGCCGTGCCGCCCTCGAGCTCGGCGATCTTGGCGGCCACGTGGTCGTTCGTGGGGTTCTGCAGGCGCGTGTAGAAGTAGCCCTCGGCCTCGAGGTCAAAGAGCTGGCCCATGTGCTCGGAGGTGTCGTACTTGAAGGTGGTGCTCTGGATGATGGGGACCTGGCGTGGCTCGCCGTTGCCGGGACGGTAGCCGCCCTGGACGCAGGTGGTGTCGATGGACATGGGTAACCTCCGTGTGCGGGTTTAGTTGCGCTTCTTATCGTATGCCTAAAACCCTATGGAGATTAGGAATTACTTGCGAGGGGGAGAAGTGCGCTGAAATAAGCGAGCGACCGCCTTTGTGCGAAGACATCCGTTCTGTGGGCCAGGCCCAAGCGCCGCTTTCAAACAGGAGGGCATGAAACCCTTCGTTCGCACTCCCTTCGTTCGCACTCAGTACAGCTCGAGGTGTTCCCCATGAGCTGCGAGCTTGCCGGGGGAGCCGGGACGAGGGGCTCTTGACCTCGGCCCGGAGTTCTAGCCGCGAATCGCGTGGGCAAGCTCGTCTGCCGTGGAGGCAATCGTGGCGGCGCCGGCAGCGCGCAGCTGCTCGACGGTCCTGAAGCCCCAGCTCACGGCTATGCAGGGAAGGCCTGCGTTCGCGGCGGTCGCCACGTCGACCTCGGAATCGCCCACGTAGACGGCGCGCCCGGCCGCAGCATCCGCCTGGGCTGCGGCGCCCAGGCGGGTGAGCGCCGTGTCGACCATGATGCGGTTGGGCTTCTTGGGCACCGTGTCGCTCGAGCCCATTGCCACGTCGAAGACGCCGGGGTAGTAGCTGTCCATGAGCTCGCGCACCGCGTAGTTGGACTTGTTGGAGACCACGGCGACGCGCCTGCCCTCGTCGCGAAGGCGCGCGGCGAGCTCGACCATGCCGGGGTAGGGCTGGGTGTGGTCGTTCTTGTGGGCGGCGTAGTAGTGGTCAAACGCGCTGGTGACGCGGGTTGTGAGCTCGGGCGATGCGCTGGCGGGCAGAGAGCGCTCGATGAGCTTGGCGCGCCCGTTGCCCACGCGCGCCTGGGTCTGCGCGAGCGTAGCGGGCGCCAGGCCGCAGGCGTCAAGCGCGTGCGCCAGCGCCAGGTGCAGGTCCTCGATGGTGTTCAGCAGCGTTCCGTCGAGGTCGAAAATCACGGTGGCGTAGCCGGTTGTCCCAAGCTTGGTGTCTGACACGGATGCTCCTTACGGTTGTCTGCGAACCCAGATTATGGCGCGAATGCGCGCTGATGTCCCGCGTCATGGCCATCCATCGACCCAATGGATGCGCTCGCGGACTGGTGCTTGCGGGCGCACATCAATTGCGTTACACGCGGGTTACGGCGGGTACCTCCCTCCTTTCAGCTGCTATCATGGAAAGGAAACATGTGCGGGTGCACAGGGCTTGTGCATCCGCGTGCATGAGAGCCTGAGGAGGTACCTTTGTCAGCAAACAACACCAGCTCCGGGCGCGACAAGCAGCGCTACGAGGCACAGGCGGCCGCGGCGCGTACGTTTGCCGAGGTAGACCTGCCCGAGAGCCTGCGCGACAACCTCGAGCTGTTCCTGCGCCTCCTGCGCGAGGTGCTCACCGAGTACTCGCCCGAGCTCCGCGCAACGTTTGACGAGCTGCTCTCCGACCTCATCGCCGCCGACGAGCGCGGCGTCGTGAGCGCCACCGGCGCCTCCGAGGAGGACGAGAACTTCCGTCACGCCTACGAGCTCATGCGCGGCCTCACCGTCGAGCAGCAGACCATGGTCACCCGCGCCCTCACCGCCTACTTCCACCTCGCGAACCTCTCCGAGGAGAACTTCCGCGTGCAGACCCTGCACGAGCGCGAGCGCGAGGTGTCGCTTGACTCCGAGACCGACGAGAGCAATGCCCTCGCTGTGGCCTACCACCAGCTCATCGAGGAGGCCGGCCCCGAGCGCGCCTACGAGCTGCTGAACCGCCTCGAGTTTCACCCGGTCTTCACCGCGCACCCCACCGAGGCGCGCCGCAAGGCCGTCGAGGGCAAGATTCGCCGCATCGCCCGCCTGCTCGAGGACCACCCGCGCCTGGGCGGCTCCGACCTCGCGGAGAACGAGCGCCACATGCTCCAGGAGATCGACGCGCTGCTGCGCACGAGTCCCATCGCCCTCAAGAAGCCCACGCCGGTCGAAGAGGCCGACACGATTATCGACATCTTCGACAACACGCTGTTTGACATGGTGCCGCAGGTCTACCGCCGCTTCGACGACTGGGTGCTGGGCGACGACGCCGGCCGCGTGGCCCCGGTGTGCCCGGCCTTCTTCCACCCCGGCTCCTGGATTGGCTCCGACCGCGACGGCAACCCCAACGTCACGGCCAAGGTGAGCCGTCAGGTGGCGGCCAAGTTCTTCACCCACATGGTGGCGACCCTCGAGGACAAGTGCCGCCGCATCGGCCGCAACCTCACGCTCGACGCCGAGCACTCCAAGCCCTCGCCCGAGCTCGTCAACCTGTGGAACCACCAGGTCGAGATGAGCGAGGTGCTCACCGCCCGCGCCCAGCTCATCAGCGAGTCCGAGCCGCATCGCGCCGTCATGCTCGTCATGGCAGACCGCCTGGGCGCCACGATTCGCCGCAACTCCGACACGATGTATCGCTCCTGCGACGAGTTCCTGTCCGACCTGCGCATCGTGCAGCGCTCGCTCGCCCAGAGCAACGCCTGCCGCGCCGCCTACGGCCCCGTCCAGACCCTCATTTGGCAGACGGAGACCTTTGGCTTCCACATGGTCGAGATGGAGTTCCGTCAGCACTCGATCGTGCACAGTCGCGCGCTGGCAGACATCCACAAGCACGGCCGCAACGGCGAGCGCGGGCCGCTCGACCCGATGACCCGCGAGGTGCTCGACACCTTCCGCGCCCTCGGCTCGATCCAGAAGCGCTACGGCGCCAAGATGGCCCGTCGCTATATCATCTCGTTCACCAAGAGCGCCCAGAACGTGGCCGACGTCTACGAGCTCAACCGTCTGGCCTTCGCCCACGCCGAGGACGTGCCCACGATCGACGTCATCCCGCTGTTCGAGCAGCTCGAGGACCTCGAGAACTGCGTCGACGTGCTCGACGACATGCTCGAGCTGCCCGACGTCCAGCGCCGCCTGTCCGAGACGGGCCGCAAGATGGAGGTCATGCTCGGCTACTCTGACTCCTCGAAGGACGCCGGCCCCACCACGGCTACGCTCGCGCTGCACTCCGCCCAGGAGCGCATCGCCCAGTGGGCCAAGCGCAACGACATCGATCTCGTGCTCATGCACGGTCGCGGCGGCGCCGTGGGCCGTGGCGGCGGCCCGGCCAACCGTGCCGTGCTGGCGCAGCCCGCGGGCTCGGTCAACTGCTTCTTCAAGCTCACGGAGCAGGGTGAGGTCATCTTCGCGCGCTACGGCAACCCGGTCCTGGCCCAGCGCCACATCGAGAGCGTCGCCGGCGCCACGCTCCTTCAGAGCGCGCCGTCCGTCGAGAAGACGAACACCGAGATGACCAAGAAGTACGCGGATATGGCTGCCGAGCTCTATGACGCGAGCCATGACCACTTCGTCGAGCTGCTGAACACGCCGGACTTCACGCCGTGGTTCTCCACCGTGACGCCGCTCGTCGAGATTGGCCTCCTGCCGATTGGCTCGCGTCCTGCCAAGCGTGGCCTGGGCGCCAAGTCGCTCGATGACCTGCGCACCATTCCGTGGGTCTTCAGCTGGAGCCAGGCACGCATCAACCTTGCTGCCTGGTACGGTTTGGGCACGGCGTGCGAGAAGCTTGGCGACCTCGACCTGCTGCGTGCCGCCTACAGGGAGTGGCCGCTGTTCAGCACGTTCATCGACAACATCGAGATGTCGATCGCCAAGACCGACGGCCGCATCGCTCGCCACTACTTGGCCCTGGGCGACCGCGACGACCTCGCCAAGATGGTCCTCGACGAGATGGCCCTCACGCGCAAGTGGACGCTTGCCATCGTGGGAGACGAGTGGCCGCTGCAGCACCGCCGCGTGCTTGGCCAGGCCATCCGCGTGCGCAACCCCTACGTCGACGCCCTGTCGATCTCCCAGGTGCGCGCCCTCACGGCCCTGCGCGAGCACGAGGCGGAGCTCACTGCCAAGGAGCGCGAGCGCTACATCTCGCTGATCCTCTCCGCCGTCGCCGGTGTCTCCGCGGGCCTGCAGAACACGGGGTGATGCCCCGCGCATCTGCGCCCCACCCATGGCATTGCCAAGCCCGTCTCGCCCTGCGCGAGGCGGGCTTTTTGCATGGTCGGGGTGGGTGGCGTTGAGCCTCGACACAATCCGGGTGAGCGGGGTAAATCCGCTCGGTCGAGATGCGACCGATTGCGCGACCTGCCTGGCTCTAATGGTCCAGCGGCTCGTCGTGCCACAGCACACGCTCGTCGATGTACTCGAGCAGGTGCGGGATGCGGCAGCGCCGCGCCGCCCACCATCGCGGGGATGATGAGCCACTTGCCGCGGCGCTCGGTGTCGGGACGGGCTCCATGTCCTGGTCTGCGATGACGGTGCCTCCGGGCTGGAGCTCGCCGGTGCCGTTGCGAGGGATGGGAGCGGCCCCGCAACTTGTAAGGGTTTTGCCCCGCTCCTACCTTCTGGCGATGTGACGTGGGGAAACGTCCGTCTCTCCCGTACACTGTGAACAATTATGTAAATTGGTTTAGGCCGGGGTTCACGCGGGGTTACGTGGCCTCTGGCCAAAAGGGGAGGAACATGGACCAGACACCTATGCCTGCCGACGAGCGGGCCGTGCGCGTCATCGAGGTGAAGCAGAGCGTGTTCGCGGCCAACGACCGCGCGGCCGACGGCTTGCGCGAGCGTCTGCGGCAGCGCGGCACCTTCCTGCTTAACCTCATGAGCAGCCCGGGCTCGGGCAAGACCACCACGCTGCGTCGCACCGTCGAAGTGCTCGCGGGCAAGCTCACGATGGGCGTCATGGAGGCAGACATCGACTCGGACGTCGACGCCCGCACCATGGCAGACGCGGGCGTCATCGCCGTGCAGCTACACACGGGCGGCATGTGCCACCTCGACGCCGGCATGTGCGCGGCCGGCCTCGCCGAGCTTGACGCCGCTGCCGCCGAGGCGGGCGTCGATGCCATCGACCTCGCGGTTCTCGAGAACGTGGGCAACCTCGTGTGCCCCGCCGAGTTTGACACCGGCGCCTCCGTCAACGTTGCCATCCTCTCGGTGCCCGAGGGTCACGACAAGCCTCTCAAGTACCCGCTCATGTTCGAGGTCTGCGACGTGGTGCTTGTGAACAAGATCGACGTGGCGCCCTACTTCGATTTCGACATGGACGCCCTCGAGGCAAATGTCCACCTGCGCAACCCCAAGGCCAAGATCTTTGCGATGAGCGCCAAGACCGGCGAGGGCGTCGAGGCCTGGACCGGCTGGCTTGCCGAGGCCGTGGCCTCCTGGAAGGCCGGCACCTTCTCCAAGGACGCCCCCGCCAACGAGAACGCCCCGCACTACCCAAGTGTCTAGCGAACGAATCGCGAAGAAGCGTGACAAGGCCCCAACCCCTTTGTCACATCCGTGCCCATAAGGAGACAAGATGATTCTCAACGGACCTGGCATTTCCTACACCGAGCCCGACATCGGCTCCGAGTTCGTGCCGCCCATCCCCGAAAACCCGCGTCCCGCGATTGTGGCCCTCTGCGAGCACTGCACCAACCGCATCCTCGGCAGGAAGGAGCTTCTGCCCTACGAGTACTGGAGCTTTGCCGAGGCGGCCACCGACGAGCAGGCCACCATGCTCTGCAAGCTCAAGATGCGCGTTCCCTACACGCTCGACGCCGCCGTGAGCGCCACGGACATCGCCGGCGAGAAGCTCGAGCCCATGCTCGACGACCTCTCCTACGTGGGTCTTCTCGAGTACAACTGGGAGAATGATGCCCACGAGAAGCAGTGGGTGCTTCCCATGCTCGTGCCCGGCTCCGCCGAGTTCCTCAACATGCGCCCCGCCGAGCTCAAGGACCACCCCGTCTACGCCAAGTTCTTCGAGCAGGCCTCCAAGGGCCCTCTCTCCAAGGCCACGCCCATGGTGCCGCCCGGCGGCGCCGGCATCGGCATGCACGTGATTCCCGTCGAGCAGGCCATTGAGCACGAGAACCAGTCCATCTCGATCGAGCACATCAAGCACTGGCTCGACAAGTACGACGGCAAGTACGCCGCGAGCACCTGCAGCTGCCGTGCTAGCCGTGACACGCTGGGCGAGGGCTGCGGCGACGACTTCAACGACTGGTGCATCGCCGTGGGCGACATGGCCGACTACGTGGTCGAGACCAACCGCGGCCGCTACATCACGCGCGAGGAGGCCCTCGAGATCTTCCAGCGCGCCGAGGACAACGGCTTCGTGCACCAGATCACCAATATCGACGGCGAGAACAAGATCTTCGCCATCTGCAACTGCAACGTGAACGTCTGCTATGCCCTGCGCACCTCGCAGCTGTTCAACACGCCCAACCTCTCGCGCTCGGCCTACGTGGCGCGCGTCGAGTCCAGCAAGTGCGTGGCCTGCGGCCGCTGCGTCGAGGTCTGCCCGGCCGGCGCCGCCAAGCTCGGCCAGAAGCTGTGTCTCAAGACCACCGGCAAGGCCCCCAGCTATCCCGTGCAGGAGCTGCCCGACGCCGCCAAGTGGGGTCCCGAGAAGTGGAGCCCCGACTACCGCAACAAGAACCGCGTCGAGACGCACGAGACGGGCACCGCCCCCTGCAAGAGCGCCTGTCCCGCCCACATCGCCGTCCAGGGCTACCTCAAGCTCGCGAGCCAGGGCCGCTACACCGAGGCCCTTGCCCTCATCAAGCGCGAGAACCCGCTGCCGGCCGTCTGCGGCCGTATCTGCAACCGCCGCTGCGAGGACGCCTGCACCCGCGGCCGCATCGACGAGGCCATCGCCATCGACGAGGTCAAGCGCTTCATCGCCCAGCAGGACCTCAACGCCGAGACCCGCTACATCCCCTCGCAGGTGCGCCCCAAGGTTCGCGGCGACTTCGAGGAGAAGGTCGCGATCATCGGCGCCGGCCCCGCGGGCCTCACCTGCGCCTTCTTCCTAGCCGAGAAGGGCTACAAGCCCGTCGTGTTCGAGAAGAACGCGCGCCCGGGTGGCATGCTCACCTACGGCATCCCGGCCTACAAGCTGGGCAAGGACGTCGTGCAGGTCGAGGTCGACGTCATCGAGGCCATGGGCGTTGAGTTCCGCTATGGCGTCGAGGTGGGCCGCGACGTGACGCTTGCCCAGCTGCGCGAGCAGGGCTTCTCTGCCTTCTACGTGGCCATCGGCTGCCAGGGCGGCCGCCGCGCCAACATCCCCGGCGAGGACGCCGAGGGCGTCACCGTGGCCGTCGACTTCCTGCGCAAGGTTGCCGAGGCGCAGCTCGACGGCGGCGTGGTCGAGCCCGTGAGCGGCAGGGTCGTCGTTGTGGGCGGCGGCAACGTCGCCATCGACGTGGCCCGCACCGCCGCCCGTCTGGGCGCCGAGAGCGTCGACATGCTCTGCCTCGAGGCCCGCGACATCATGCCCGCCTCCAACGAGGAGGTCGCCGAGGCTGAGAGCGACGGCGTGCGCCTGTCGTGCGGCTGGGGCCCGGCCGAGGTCCTCGCGCAGGCCGGCCACGTTACCGGCGTGCGCTTTAAGCGCTGCACCAGCGTCTTTGACGATGAGGGTCGCTTTGCCCCCACCTACGACGAGGCCGACACGATCGACGTCGCCTGCGACCAGCTCGTCCTCTCCATTGGCCAGAGCATCGAGTGGGGCAACCTCCTCGAGGGCTCGGCCGTGGAGCTGGGCCGCGGCCAGGGCGCGGTGGCAGACCCCAAGACCTACCAGACCGCCGAGCCTGACATCTTCGTGGGCGGCGACGTCTACACCGGCCCCAAGTTCGCGATCGACGCCATCGCCGCCGGTCACGAGGCGGCCGTCTCGATTCACCGCTTCGTGCAGGGCGGCACGCTCACCATTGGCCGCAACCCGCGCAGCTATCGCGAGCTCAACCGCGACGACATCGAGCCGGGCTCGTATGACACCACGAGCCGCCAGGAGCCCGCAATCGACCACGAGCGCGAGCGCACGGCCCCGTTCGAGGAGTACGCCCAGGGCTTCACCGAGGAGCAGGTACGCGCCGAGACCGCCCGCTGCCTGGGCTGCGGCGCCTCGATCGTCGATGCCAACAAGTGCATTGGCTGCGGCCTGTGTACGACCAAGTGTGCCTTCGACGCCATCCACCTCCACCGCGAGCGCCCCGAGTGCTCCACGATGGTCAAGTACGAGGAGAAGATCCCCTCGCTGCTCAAGTACGCTGCCAAGCGTCAGTTCAAGATCATGTTCAACCGCAAGTAGCGGCTGAGCGTTCGCCATGGGGTGCCCGCTGCCGCCATCGCACGCGGCGCGGGCGCCCCGCTTTTGTGTGGAAGGGGAGTGCGCGTGCACGAGCTGGGAATCGTGTTCTACATCATCGACGACGCCAAAAAGGCGGCCACGGACAACGGCCTCACGAGCGTCAAGAGCGTGACGCTCACCTTGGGCGAGGTCTCGGGCGTGGTGCCCGAGCTGCTCGAGGACGCCTGGACGTGGGCTTGCAAGCGCGAGCCCATGATGGAGGGCTGCGAGCTTGTGGTCGAGCCGCTTGCCGCTGTGACCCACTGCGGTGGCTGCGGGGCCGACTACCCAACCGTGGCGCACGGCCGCACCTGCCCGCATTGCGGCAGTGACGACACCTACCTCTTGCGCGGCCGCGAGGTGGTTCTCTCACAGATCGAGGCCTACTAGCAGGCCGGGGACAGGGGGGACGGGTCTTTTGTCCCCGCACTTGTTACAAGATTCTTTCTCGCGTGTTGCCGGTTGTTGGATGTAACGGACGCGACACATCCGCTGCGTAAGGTTGCAAAGGCCTGAACCCACACGGAGAAGGACTAAGACCATGGAGTCTCACCAGCAAGACGCAACCAACGAGGGGCTGTATCGCCCCAGCTACGAGCATGATGCGTGCGGCATTGGCGCCATCGCCCAGCTCAAGGGCGTGCGCAGCCACCAGACGCTCGACGATGCCCTGTCGGTGCTCGTGAACCTCGAACACCGCGGTGGCAAGGGCCTCGAGCGCAACACCGGCGATGGCGCCGGCGTGCTGTTCCAGGTGCCCCACCGCTTCTTTCGCAAGGAGGCGCAGAAGGAGGGCCAGCTGCTGCCCGACGAGGGCGACTACGGCGTGGCCATGCTCTTCTTCCCCCACTCCGACGAGTGCGGCGAGACCGATGGCGTGGCAGACCCCGAGGCCGTCGCTGCTGCCATCCGCGTCTTCGAGGAGGGCTGCGCCGAGTGCGGCGTGCCCCTGATGTTCTGGCGTCGTGTGCCCGTTGACCCGCATGACCTGGGCGATACGGCCAAGGCCTGCATGCCCACGATTCTGCAGGCGTTCCTGCGCCGTCCCGAGGGTGTCGAGCGCGGCCTTGCCTTCGAGCGCAAGCTCTACGTGTGCCGCCGCACCATCGAGCGCGCCGCCGACGCCAACCCGGCGCTCGCAAACAAGATCTTCTACGTGTGCTCGATGAGCTCGCGCACCATCGTCTACAAGGGCATGCTCGTCGCCACGCAGATGCGTCGCTTCTACACGGACCTCTCCGACGCCGCCGTCGAGACGGCGCTCGCCCTTGTGCACTCGCGCTACTCGACCAACACGACGCCCAGCTGGGAGCGCGCGCACCCCAACCGCTACATCATCCACAACGGCGAGATCAACACCCTGCGCGGCAACGTCTCCTGGATTCGCGCCCGCGAGCCAAATCTCTACAGCCCGGCGCTGCAGCACGACCTCGAGCGCGTGCTGCCCATCATCAACCGCGAGGGCTCTGACTCCGCCATCCTCGACAACGTGCTCGAGTTCCTCACGATGAACGGGCGGCCGCTCGACCGTGCCGTGACGCTCATGATCCCCGAGCCGTGGGACCACAACCCCAACCTCTCCGAGAAACGCCGCGCCTACGACGCCTACCAGTCGATGCTCATGGAGCCCTGGGACGGCCCCGCCGCGATCGCCTTCACCGACGGCCGCATCCTGGGCGCGGCGCTTGACCGCAACGGCCTGCGCCCGGCGCGCTACTACGTCACCCGCGACGACCGCATCATCCTGTCGTCCGAGGTGGGAACCATCGATGTGGAGCCCGAGAACATCCTGCGCGCGGGCTGCCTGGGCCCGGGCGAGATGCTCGAGGTCGACCCCGCCCAAGGTCGCGTGATCTGGAACGACGAGATTCGCGACAAGTACGCCAACGAGAAGCCCTACCGCGACTGGCTGGGCGACGAGACCCTCGATATTCACGACCTGCGCGAGCCCGACGCCGCCGAGCTGCCGGCCGAGCCCGACGCGGGGCTGCCCCTCACCGAGCGCCTCGCCGAGCACGGCTACCACTACGACGACGTCGACGAGCTCGTGCGCCCCATGGCCACGGCCGCCAAGGTGCCGCTCGCCTCGATGGGCGTCGACGCGCCGCTTGCGGTGCTGTCGGGCAAGACGCGCAGCTTCTTTGACTACTTTCACCAGCTGTTTGCCCAGGTCACGAACCCGCCCATCGACGCCCTGCGCGAGAGCCTCGTGACGAGCTCGGTGCTTTACCTCGGCAACCACGGAAACCTCCTCGAGGACTGCCGCGACACCTGCCGCCTCGTGCGCCTGCAGGGGCCGCTGCTTACCCACGACGCCTTCCGTCGCATTTGCGCCATCGACCGCGTGGGCTTCCGCACCCAGGTCTTCCACGCCACCTACCGCCGCGACGCCGGCGAGGGTGCGCTTGAGGCCGCACTTGCCCGCCTCAACGACGAAATTGCCGAGGCCGTGCGCGGCGGCACCAACATCGTCGTGATCTCTGACCGCGCCGCGGCCGGAGAGGTGCCCATCCCGAGCCTGCTCGCCCTGGGCAGCGTCCACAACCACCTCATCCGCACCGGCCTGCGCATGCTCGCCGACATCGTGATCGAGACCGGCGACGCCGTCTGCGCCCACGACTTCGCCTGCCTCGTGGGCTACTCCGCGAGCGGCATCTACCCCTACATGGCCCACGAGTGCATCCGTGACCTCGTGGCCAAGGGCCAGATTGGCCTCGATGCCGACGAGGCCGTGGCCAACTACGACCGCGCGGTGACGGCCGGTATCACCTCGATCATGTCCAAGATGGGCATCTCGACGATGCAGGGCTACCACTCCGCCCAGATCTTCGAGGTCATCGGACTGTCCGACGAGCTCGTCGACCACTACTTCACCTCGACCACCACGAGCGTGGGCGGCCTGGGCATCGACGGCGTGCAGCGCGAGTGCTCCGAGCGCTACGACGCGGCCCTGGCCCTTGCCAAGACCCCCTCGCCCGACCAGCTGCCGAGCCTGGGCCTCACGAAGTGGCGCCCGCTGGGAGGCGAGCAGCACCTCATCGAGCCGCAGGCCATCTACCTGCTGCAGCGCGCCTGCTCCGAAGGCAGCATGGACCTCTTCCGCCAGTACAGCGCCCTCATCCACCGCGCAGGCCGCGCCGTGACCCTGCGCGACCTCATGGACTTCGACGCGAGCGGGCGCACGTCCGTGCCGCTCGACGAGGTCGAGCCCGTGAACGAGATCGTCAGGCGCTTCAACACCGGCGCCATGAGCTACGGCTCCATCTCGAAGGAGGCACACGAGACCCTCGCCATCGCGATGAACCGCCTGCATGGCCGCTCCAACACCGGCGAGGGCGGCGAGGACCCCGCCCGCGAGGTGCCGCTGCCCAACGGCGATTCGCGCAAGAGCGCCATCAAGCAGGTGGCCTCGGGCCGCTTTGGCGTCACGAGCCGCTACCTTTCGAGCGCCATCGAGATCCAGATCAAGATGGCCCAGGGTGCCAAGCCCGGCGAGGGCGGACATCTGCCCGGCAAGAAGGTCTACCCCTGGATTGCCGAGGTGCGCCAGTCGACCCCGGGCGTGGGCCTCATCTCGCCGCCGCCCCACCACGACATCTACTCGATCGAGGACCTCGCCGAGCTCATCTTCGACCTCAAGAACGCCAACCCCGGCGCTCGCATCTCGGTGAAGCTCTGCGCGCTGGCCGGCGTGGGCACCATCGCCACGGGCGTCGCCAAGGGCGGTGCCGACAAGATCACGATCAGCGGCCACAACGGTGGCACGGGCGCCGCCCCTCGCGACTCGATTTGGCACGCGGGCATCCCGTTCGAGATCGGCCTTGCCGAGACCCAGCAGACCCTGCTGCGCAACGGCCTGCGCTCGCGCGTCGTGGTCGAGACCGACGGCAAGCTCATGGACGGCCGCGACGTCGCCATCGCTGCCCTTCTGGGCGCCGAGGAGTTTGGCTTTGCCACGATGCCCCTCGTCGCCATGGGCTGCCTCATGCAGCGCGACTGCCAGCAGGACACCTGCCCGGCCGGCATCGCCACGCAGAACTGCAAGCTGCGCGGGCGCTTCACCGGCTCTCCCGAGCAGGTCATCAACTTCATGGAGTTCACGGCCGCCGAGCTGCGCGAGATCATGGCGCGCCTGGGCTTCCGCACCGTCGACGAGATGGTGGGCCACCCCGAGTGCCTGCGCCAGGTTGCCGTCGAGGGCAGCTGGAAGGCCAACACCGTTGACCTGTCGCGCGTGTTGGCCGGTGCCACGAACGAGTTTGGCCGCAAGATCCCCGGCGCGGAAGGGCGCCACTTCCTGCCGAGCGTGGCGCCTGACCTCGAGCTCGATCGCGCGCTCGACGCCACGCTGCTCGTGCCCTACACCGAGGCTGCCCGCAGGCACCTTGAGCCCATCCGCTTCCACGCCGACATCGACAACGTGAACCGCTGCGTGGGCACGATGCTCGGCCACGAGGTCACCGCGGCCCATCCCGAGGGGCTGCCCGACGGCTCAATCACGGTCGACTGCACGGGTGCTGGCGGCCAGAGCTTTGGCGCCTTCCTGCCGAAGGGCGTCACGCTCAACATCGAGGGCGACGCCAACGACTACTTTGGCAAGGGCCTCTCGGGTGGCATCGTCTCGGTGCGCCCGCCCGAGCGCGCCAACTATAAGTTCGACGAGAACATCATCGTGGGCAACGTCGCCTTCTACGGCGCCACGAGCGGCAAGGGCTTCGTGAACGGCCTCGCCGGCCAGCGCTTCGCCGTGCGCAACTCCGGCGCCACCGTGGTGGTCGAAGGCGTGGGCAACCACGGCTGCGAGTACATGACGGGCGGCATCGCCCTTGTGCTGGGCGAGGTTGGCCTCAACTTCGCCGCGGGCATGAGCGGCGGCGTGGCCTACGTGTTCGATGAGTTTGGCACCCTTGCCAGTCGCTGCAACACCGATATGGTCGACCTCAAGGCTCCGGCGGCCGATGAGCTCGAGCTCATCGGCGGCCTGGTCGAGGAGCACGTGCGGCGCACCTCGAGCCCGCGCGGCATCAAGATGCTCTACCGCTTCGAGACGTACAAGAACAAGTTCGTGAAGGTGATCCCGCGCGACTACGAGCGCGTGCTCGACGCCGTCGCCGCGGCCGAGGCGCAGGGCAAGACCCACGAGGAGGCCCTGCAGGTGGCCTTCGACCAGATTACGGGGAGGAACTAGCATGGGCAAGCCAGGAGCGTTTCTCGAGCAGGGACGCCAGGGTCACGGTACGCGCCCGGTTGAGGAGCGCACGAAGGACTTTGACGAGCTCTACGAGCCCCTCTCCCGCGAGCTGCAGCAGCTGCAGGCGAGCCGCTGCATGATGTGCGGCGTGGCCTTCTGCCAAAGCGGCGTGTCGTTTGGGCACGCCCGCCCCAGCGGCTGCCCCCTGCACAACCTCATCCCCGAGTGGAACGACCTCGTCTATCGAGGCCAGTGGGAGCAGGCCGCCGAGCGCCTGGCGCTTACGAGCCCCATGCCCGAGTTCACGAGCCGCGTGTGCCCGGCGCTGTGCGAGGCGGCCTGCAACCTGGGCCGCACCGACGAGCCCGAGACGATTCACGACAACGAGCGCGCCATCAGCGACTGGCAGTGGGAGCACGGCGGCCCCACCCGCTTTGAGCCTGCGGCCGAGGGTGCTGCGCGCGTGGCCGTGGTGGGCTCGGGCCCGGCCGGCCTCGTGAGTGCCTGGGAGCTCGCCCGTCGCGGCGCCCGCGTGACGGTCCTCGAGCGCAACGACCGCGCCGGCGGCCTTCTCATGTACGGCATCCCCAACATGAAGCTCGACAAGTCCGTGGTCGAGCGCCGTGTGGCGCTCATGGTCGAGCTTGGCATCGAGTTCAGGCTGGGCGTCGACGCGAGCGACGTGGCCGTTGCCGCAAGCCTTGCCAAGGAGTTCGACGCCGTGGTGGTCGCCGCCGGCGCCCGTGCACCGCGTGGCCTTGGCGCGGCTGGCTTTGACGAGGGACTCGCGGCCGGTGGCGTGGTCTACGCCGTCGACTACCTCACGAGCGCCACGAAGGCCGTGCTGTCTGGCGCGGAGCCCGCCATCGATGCCGCCGACAAGGACGTTATCGTGATTGGCGGTGGCGACACGGGCAACGACTGCCTGGGCACCGCGGTGCGCCAGGGTGCGCGCAGCGTGCGCCAGCTCGAGTTCATGCCGTGCGCGCCCGAGACGCGCATGGCCTCCAACCAGTGGCCCGAGTGGCCCAACGTCAAGAAGACCGACTACGGCCAGCAGGAGGCCATCGCCCTCATGGGTGGCGAGATGCGCGAGTGGGCCGTCGACACGCTCGAGGTGCTGCGCGGCGAGGATGGCTCCGTGAGCGGCATCGAGGTCGTCGACCTCGACTGGACCGGCGGCAAGCCCGAGCGCGTCGAGGCGTCGCGCCGCACGATGGACGCGCAGCTCGTGCTTATCGCCTGTGGCTTTACGGGCCCCGAGCGCTCGGTGTTCGAGGCGCTGGGCGGCCAGATTGCCGCCCAGGGCCGTCCGCTGCCGGTCATGGCCGGCGCGGGTTCGCACCGTGTCGCCACGGCGGGCGAGGGCGCCGCAGTCTATGCGGCCGGTGACGCCCGCACGGGCTCGTCGCTTGTGGTCTCCGCCATGGCAGACGCCCTGGCGTGCGTTGGCGAAGTTGCCGAGGCGCTGGGGTTGTAGGGAGCCTGATGCCTGTGGTCGCTGCCAGTCGTGGCCGCGGGGCCGCGTGGCGTGCTGGCTGTGGGGGCGGCACTCGCTTGCGAACGCTTCGTGTTTGACTTGTGGGGACCAGCCGCGTGCGTGCGGCTGGTCCCATTTTTGCTGCGGCTGGCTGGTACCATCGCGCTGACACGACGAGCGCCGGCGCGTCCGGCGAGAGGGGAGAGCGCGATGAGCGAGCAGGTTGTCCACGGTCAGGTTGAGGCCATGGCAGATGCGGAGCAGATCCTTCGCGTCGAGCGGGTGCGTGAGGTGCTCGTTGCCCAGCTCGTGGGCCTGGGCGCCACGATGTGCGCCGCGATGGATGCCCACGAGGGCTTCGTGCCGTGCGAGCACGCCTTTGGCGTGGTCATCGAGGGCGCTGCTGCGGTATGTGCCTGCGAGGACGAGACGCGTCTCGAGGAGCTTACCGCTGCCGTGCGCGCCCGCTCCGAGCACGTGGCCGAGCACCGCGGCGTGGCGATGGGCGCGTCCGCGCACGTTGACTTGACAGACGTAGACGCTGTCTCGCTGCTGCTATGCGTGCTTGGCGGAGCCCCTCGCATGGCGCGTGCGATGCGTGCGGGCGTCATGTCGCAGGAGGCCAACGTGGCGCTCGTGCGTGCGCTGGCGTGCCTGGGCGAGAGGGACCAGGACCTGGCGCCGTGCGTCCGCGAGCTCTCCGGCGCCATCGCAAGACTCGCGCTGTAAGGCACGGGTGTAGCCGCGGTCGTCGCGCTTCTCGCGTTGATGGTGCTGGCCGTGCCCGTGTGGCGAGCGATGCCCTGCGTCGGCAGCGTCATTCGCACCTGTCGTGCTTCTCGCACGGATCTTGCGCTTCTCGGCATATTCGAGTGGATGTGATTCTCGGCGTCGAGCTAATCGGTTCAAAAGGAGGGGCGGACAACCTTGCTGGCTGTCCGCCCCTCTCGCATACATGAGTTGTGGGCTGGCCCTACTTGGCGTCGGCCCAGACGCGCTCGGCCACGCGCTTGACCAGCGCGACCTTGGCCCACTGCTCCTCCTCGGTGAGCTTGTTGCCGCACTCGCAGGAGGCAAAGCCGCACTGCGGGGAGAGGCAGAGGTGGTCGAGGGGCACGTAGTTGGCCGCCTCGTTGATGCGCTGAACCAGCAGGTCCTCGTCCTCGAGGCCCGGTTGCTTGGAGGTCACGAGGCCCAGCACCACGTACTTGCCCTCGGCCACGTGGGCGAGCGGCTCGAAGCCGCCGGCGCGCGGCGTGTCAAACTCGAGGTAGAAGGCGTTGACGTTCTCCTTGGCGAACAGGTACGGCGCGATGGGGTCGTAGCCGCCCTCGAAGGCGTAGGTGGAGTGGTAGTTGCCGCGGCAGACGTGCGTGTTGATGCGCAGGTCGGCCGGCGCTGCGTCGAGCACGCGGTTGTTGATGCGCAGCAGCTGCTCTTTGATGCGCGCAAGCCCCGCCTGATCCGTGCCGAAGAACATCTCGGCCTTCGGGTCCACAAGGCACCCCCACGAGCAGTCGTCGAACTGCAGATTGCGGCAGCCGGCTGCGTAAAGCTGACTGATGAACTGGCCATATGCAGCAACAATATCGTCTTCAAGCGCGATATCGTCGGCGTAGTGCGCCTCGGTCGCTTCGCGATTCATGGGCATGATGAACTGCTCGATGAACTGGGCGGGCGCCGGGATAGTCAGCTTCGCCGTGGTCTGCTCGTCCTCGAATTGCGCCACGAAGCGGTAG
>UQSV01000018.1 GCA_900543875.1 uncultured Coriobacteriaceae bacterium
CGCCTCTGGCCCTAAATTTGATTTCGGCTCCGCAAATTAGTTCTCGAGCGTTGCTGCTATTCGGATATCTTCATTACCGTTCACCGACCGAATTTGAGCATTTTTGATTTCTTAAACTTGGAATCTGCCATGTTTTCGCAGGTAGATTAACTGCTTCTCACAACCTTGCAAAAACCTGTCAGCCGTCTGCGGTGTTTTAGGCACCTTTCAGCTTTACTGAGGGTCCCTGCCTTTAGCGTTAGGGCCAACCATTTCTAAGGGAGGCCTTTTATGTCTTCGACTTCTAAGCCAAATCATCCCGCGACGGACGCGGGCGCGATGGCTGCTTCTAACGGTACCCGAGAGACTAAGCGTTCTCACAAGGCGAAAGTTGATCCGGGCGAGAAGGAGCTTCTTCAGCGCCCTGGTCTCGTTAGCGCTGTTGTTGAGTCTCTCGAGCATGACGGCCTTGCCGTAATTTGCTCAGAGGTTGGGCTCGGACGTCATAGCCTGGCGAAGCTTGTCTGCCAGGCGTTTGATGAGAAGGGGATTCCCGCAAAATGGCTCAGGCTAAACGTAAAGTCTGATGCCGTGGCAATCAGGCGCGTTCGACAGGCGGTCTCATCATGCGTGGAAGAAGATGTCGCGTCTCTCGGCGATCCCCTTGCTCTTCTTGTTATTGATGGCGTGGGAATTCACAGTGAAGAGACGGCCATAAAGTTTGGCAAGGCCATTACCGGTGCCCTCTTTGCTGGCATCAGGGTAATAGTCATTCTCATGCCTGAGCTTGAGTACCTCATTGATGAATTTCCTCGCTGCAAGGTGTTTGGCGCGCGGGACCTTGTCCTTAAGAAACGCGAGGTAAGAACGTGGTGCGGCAGGAAGCGCGGCACTTCAGTTGATTACATTGTCGAGTGCACCCACGGAATTGCTTCACTTGTAAGCCTCACGTGTGCCTCTTCGACAAGGAGCGCGGTGGGGCCGGGCTCCGCTGTCTGGACCGAGCGCGTGACTCAACTGTACGAGTCTGCCCTGAGAAACACTCTCATCGATGAAGAGCTGACTCTGCGCTGCGCCATGGCCGCATTTGGTTCTGGCTCCGTCGATGACCTTCAGGCAATTGGCGTAAGAGCTTCTTCGGATCTCTTGCTCGATACGCGCAGCTGCTGTCCTCTTTTTGGAATAGAGCCAGAGAAGGGGCTGTTCGAGTGCGTTCCGATCGATGGCGATGCGCTCCGCGAGATTCTGGGCCAGAATCCTGCGGTTCGCGAGGGCAACAAGAGCCTGAATAATGAGGGCTCCCTGCTCTGTCGTGTTGCGCGCAGGCTTGCGTCGAAGGGCAACTTTGCCCGAGCGGGAGCGCTCCTTTGGGCTAACCCGCTCGAAAGGAGCGCGGTGTCATGCGTCTCCAACTACCCTCTGGAGCTCATCGACGCTGGGCATCTTCCATTGGTGACACATGCCGCGCTTCACGTTGATGGGGCGGAGCTGTCCCACGTAAGAAGGATGCTGCGGCTATTGGGCGTAACGCTATCCGCCAACGAGGGGGAGACAATGCTGGCCGGGCACGCCTCTTCTCGCGTGAACCGGGTTTCCCTACAGATCGAGCTTCTCGAGGCCATCTGCGGGCTTAAGAAGAACCGCTCGCTCGAGGAAGTCGCGACCGAGCTGGCCGCACTTCGACCTCGCGCGATGGGATGCAAAGGGATTCTCACGCAGAAGCTGTACCAGCACTATCGGGCCCTCGCGCTTTGGTTCGAGGGGTCATCGCTCGAGGCGTTTCGCGAGTTAATGCTCGCGCGAGAGCTGAGGGGCCAGGACGAGGGAGATCCGTCGCTCTTCTCGGCAGTGCTCCAATTTGATTTTGAGGCCCTCCGTAGGGTTATCGGTGACCCCATAAGCCTGGGTGAGACTGAGCTACTCAAGAAGGCCCTGCGGACGCTTGAGGCATCGACTGCTCCTGCCCTTCGGGGAGACGCCGTGGCGCTGGTGGAGCTGGCTGGCATCGTGAGCGGAGAGAAGCGTGACCTGGAAGCGCTGCCAAGAGCTATGGTGCGCTGGCAGGCGGCCGATTTGAGCAGGCTCCTTGCCTGGGCCTGCGTGATGCTCTCGTTCTCTGACTCGCTTGGCGGGCAGGCAAGGAGGGCATATGTCCGGGCGACCGGGGCGCTCGATTGCTGCGAGCGTCTAGAGGAGCGTGATGTGAGGGGCCTTGCCCAGCTGGCCCGCTGGGTGTCTATTCAGGGGCTTGGAGAAAGCCTCGACAGGGAAAACCTTGAGCTGGAGGAGGCCGTTGAAGGCTGTTCTCCCGACGTTCGTGCGCTCTTGAGGGCTTACGCGGCCGCGGCCGAGGGCGGCGAAGAGGCTGTTGGCTGCGCCGCAAGGGAGATGAGGGCCGCAACGCCGCGTATGGGTGTGGCGGCGATGGCGGGGCTTGCCACGCGGTCTGGCCCGAGCGGCAAGGCACTGCGCTCGATGCTTCCGCTGACTTGGAGAGGCAAGGATGTCGCGAGCTCCCGTCCTGCTCTGGGAAGGCAGACTAGGACAAAGGCGAAGGCCGATGCTGCCGCCACGCCCATCTTGCGGATTAGCATATTCGGGGGAATCACGGTGAGCTTGGGCGACGAGTGCATTCCCGAAGCGAGCTGGCGCAGGAGGCAGGCGAAGGTTCTGCTGGCAATGCTGGCCCTTACCCCTGGGCACCTCATGCAACGTCACGAGATAATTGCGGCGCTCTGGCCCGACGTCGACCTGGCGCGTGGACGAGAGTATCTCTATACGGTGCTGAGCTCGCTGAGGTCCTCCATTGGGCAAACACCCGTCTCGAACCAATACGTACTGGGAGAGATGGGCCAGATCAGGCTTGACCCAGCCCTTGTGAGCTGCGACGTTGATGAGTTCGAGAGCATGGTGAGAAGAATATCTTCGAGGGATGCGAGCGACGACGAGGTCGTGTCGCTTTGCGTGGCGCTCGAGGGGCTGTACTCGGGCGGCTCGTTCGTGCCTGCCACTGACGCGCTGGGCTGCTTCAGGCGTCGGCATGACGAGCTGGCCCAAAGGTATCGTGACGCGATGCTGGCGGGTGCCGAGGCCGCCTCGCGCCTGCGTGACGCACGCCAGGCCGCCTGGTTTACGCAGGTTGCCAAGGCCGTCGCCTAGCCGTAGCCCGAATGGCATATGTGGCAGTTCCCTGTTTGGGCGCTTTCAGCCGCATGCACGTATGCTATGAACAGATAAAGTAAAAAGGCTAGATTAGACGTGCGGTCCTCGGCCCGCACGAGTTAGACACCTCGAGAGTAAGCAGGATTGCCATGGCTGGTCTCTTCTCGAAGATTCTCTCCCTTGGCTCCGACAAGGAGCTGAAGGAGTACAACTCCATCGCCGACAAGGTCTCGTCCCTTGGCGACACTTTTGCCAAGATGGACGATGCTGAGCTTGCCGGACAGACCGTGCTGTTCCGCGAGCGCCACGCTAACGGTGAGTCTCTTGACGACCTGCTGCCCGAGGCCTTTGCCTGCGCACGCGAGGCGTCGGACCGCGTGCTTGGCATGCGTCACTTTGACGTTCAGGTGGTGGGCGGCATCGCCCTGCATCGTGGCACCATCGCCGAGATGAAGACCGGCGAGGGCAAGACGCTCGTCTCCACCCTCGCGGGCTACCTCAACGGCATTGCCGGCGAGGGCGTTCACATCGTCACGGTCAACGACTACCTTGCGCGTCGTGACTCCGAGTGGATGGGCAAGCTCTATAACTTCCTGGGCCTCAAGGTTGGTCTGCTCCAGAACGGCATGCCCCTTGCGGACAAGCGCCCTGCCTACGAGGCAGACATCACCTATGGTACGAACTCCGAGTTTGGCTTTGACTACCTGCGTGACAACATGGTCATGAGGGCCGACATGCGCGTGCAGCGCGGCCACCGCTTCGCCATCGTCGACGAGGTTGACTCGATCCTCATCGACGAGGCCCGTACGCCCCTGATCATCTCGGGCGCCGGCACGAAGTCCGCCGACACGTACAAGGACTTTGCCCGTGCCGTTCGCGGCCTCGAGCGCGGCGAGGAGCCTGAGCGCGATCCGCTGGGCGGCCCCGTTCCCGAGCCCGATGGTGACTACATCATGGATGAGGCCAAGCACACGATTGCCGCGACCGAGCAGGGCCTGCGCAAGATCGAGCAGCGCCTTGGCGCCGACATCTACGCCGACCTCTCCGGCCAGCTTGCCAACCACCTCCAGCAGGCGCTCAAGGCCCAGTACATGTTCCACCGCGACAAGGACTACGTCGTCATGAACGGCGAGGTCAAGATCGTCGACGAGTTTACCGGCCGCATCATGGAGGGTAGGCGCTGGTCCGAGGGGCTGCACCAGGCCGTCGAGGCCAAGGAAGGCGTTCTGGTTCGCGAGGAGAACCAGACGCTGGCCACCATCACCCTGCAGAACTACTTCCGCCTCTATGACAAGCTTTCGGGCATGACGGGCACCGCCATGACCGAGGACGCCGAGTTCCGCGAGATCTACAAGCTCCCGGTCACCGAGATTCCGCCCAACAAGCCCGTCAAGCGCATCGACCATGACGACATGATCTATCGCAACGTCGAGTACAAGTTCAAGGCGGTCGCAGATGACGTCGAGCGTCGTCACGAGAACGGCCAACCCGTCCTTGTGGGCACCGTCTCCATCGAGAGCTCCGAGCGCCTCTCGAAGCTCCTCGATCAGCGAGGCATCAAGCACGAGGTGCTCAACGCCAAGTTCCACGAGCGCGAGGCCCAGATCGTTGCCCAAGCCGGTCGCGAGGGCGCCGTTACGATCGCCACGAACATGGCTGGCCGTGGTACCGACATCCTGCTGGGCGGTAACCCCGACGAGCTCGCCGACGAGATGCTTGCCGAGGCCGGCACCCCGGCAGATGTCGCCACGCCCGAGCAGGTCGCCGATGCCCGCGCCCGCGCCCGCCAGATTTGTGACGCCGAGCGCGAGCACGTCCTTGCTGCTGGCGGCCTTGCCGTCATTGGTACCGAGCGTCACGAGAGCAGGCGAATCGACAACCAGCTGCGTGGCCGCGCCGGCCGCCAGGGAGACCCGGGTGAGACCCAGTTCTACCTCTCGCTCGAGGACGACCTCATGCGCCTCTTCGGCGCCGACCGCATGGACCGCATCGGCGCGATGATGGCCAAGTACGACATGCCGCCCGACATGCCGCTCAAGGCCAAGATGGTCAGCAAGGCCATCGAGGGCGCGCAGCGCAAGGTCGAGGAGATCAACTACGCGATGCGCAAGAGCGTCCTCGATTACGATGACGTCATGAACCAGCAACGCCAGGTCATCTACGAGGAGCGCAACAAGATTCTCGATGGCAAGGACCTGACCGAGCACATCTCCGAGGTCACGAGCGCCACGGTCGAGCGCGAGGTGCGCGAGTTCTGTCCCGAGGGCACCGCGAGCGAGGACTGGGATCTCGAGGGCCTGCGCTCTTGGCTCCACGAGCTTACCGGCGCGGATGGCATGCCCGAGCTCTCCAAGGAGGGCACGACCGCCGATGTTGTGGAGGCCGTTGACGCCTACGTTGGCGACCTGTACACCAAGCGCACCGAGGACCTCGGCGAGGACATCACCCACCGCCTCGCGACCCAGGTGATGCTGCGCGTCATCGACACCCGTTGGATGGCCTACCTTCAGGAGATGGACTACCTCAAGACGGGCATTGGCCTGCGCGGCTTTGGTCAGCGTGACCCGCTGGTTGAGTACAAGCAGGAGGCCTACGCCGCCTTTGGTCAGCTCGTCGACACCATGTACGAGGACTTCCTGCGCACGATGCTCCACATCCGTCGCAACACCGCGCCGGTCGCCGCCACCACGCCCGCCCCGTCTGCCCTTGAGGGGGCCAGATACTCCGGCCCCACCGAGGTCGACGGTGCCGATGCGGCCCGCTCCTCCGTGCTGTCGCGCGCCCGTGCCAACCAAGCTGGCCCCGCGACCGCCGTCGAGCGTGCCGAGCGCCGTGATGCCAGCGCGCCCTCGCCCAAGGCGAGCGCCGCCAAGCCGCACACGTATCGCAAGGCCGATGACCCCGACCCTTACGTCGGCGTTGGTCGCAACGACCCTTGCCCCTGTGGCAGCGGTAAGAAGTTCAAGAACTGCCACGGGAGAAACCGATAGTGGCCGAGCTAACGAGTGAACGCCTCGCCGCTCTCATGGCGAGGCTCGAGGAAGTCGAGGGTTACCTTCACGTCGACGAGAGTCGAGCCACCGTGCTCGACCTCGAGGCGAGGAGCGCCGAGCCTGGCTTTTGGGACGATCCCAACGCGGCGCGCCAGACCATGGCACACCTCTCCAAGGCAAAGGATGACGTTGCGAGCATCGAGGCTGCCCATGCTCGCCTCGACGATGCGCAGACCGCCTACGAGCTTGCCGAGGAGACGGGCGACGAGGACCTTGCCGCCGAGGCCGAGCAGTGCGCCGATGCCCTTGAGCGCGACCTCTCGGAGATCGAGCTGACGAGCTGGTTCACTGGCGAGTTTGACCAGGGCGACGCCATCGTCAACATCACGCCGGGTCAGGGTGGCCTCGAGGCGCAGGACTGGTGTGGGATGCTGCTGCACATGTACCTGCGCTACTGCGACCGCCGCGGCTGGAAGGTGACGGTCAACGACGCGCCCGCCGCAGAGGTAATCGGCATCGACCACGCCACGATCACCGTATCGGGTAAAAACGCCTACGGCATGCTTCGCGCGGAGCAGGGCGTGCACCGCCTCGTGCGAATCTCTCCCACCGATGCCAAGAGGCGCCGCCAGACCACGTTCGCGGGCGTTGAGGTGCTGCCGGTCCTTCCCGACGACATCGAGGTGGAGATCGACCCGGGTGACGTTCGCGTCGACGTCTATCACGCGAGCGGCCCTGGCGGTCAGGGCGTCAACACGACCGACTCGGCCGTGCGCGTGACGCACCTGCCTACGGGCATCGTCGTCACCTGCCAAAACGAGCGCAGCCAGATTCAGAACAAGGCCACGTGCATGCAGATTCTGCGCTCGAAGCTCTACGAGCTCGAGCTCCAGAAGCGCGCCGAGGCGCTCGACGAGCTGCGCGGCCCCAAGCACGAGATTGGCTTTGGCAACCAGATTCGCTCGTACGTGCTCTACCCCTACCGAATGGTCAAGGACTTGCGCTCGGGGTGCGAGACGGGCAACGTGGACGCGGTGCTCTCCGACGGCGACCTCGATCCGTTTGTGACGGCCTATCACCGGTGGGCCGTTGGCGGTCGCGAGCCCGTCGTGACCGAGGACGAGGAATAGCCTGGCGGGCTTCCAAAGGTTTACATATTGATAGAACGGCGGGGCGCTTGGCATGGGCGCTCCGCCGTTTTCTATGCAGGGACGCGCCTGCGCCCCCTCATTCACACGAGCAGCATAATAGGGGCCGGTTAAGCCTTTCACCTGCGGGTTTGTTCTCGATATTTCGAAAAAAGTTCGTTCGACCTACCAGTCATGGGATACACTCGAAGCCGACGTTCCTCTGGAAAAGCAACGTTTTGTCTGTCGGAACCATCAGACCAAAGGAGTCTCATGGAAGAGAAGGAGCAGAAGGAGCTCGAGCTACTCGCCGCGAAGGTTCGCCGCGACGTCGTCGAGATGCTGCTGCACCGTGGCTACGGCCACCTGGGCGGCTCGCTCTCCATCGTCGAGGTCATGGCCGTGCTGTACGGCAAGCAGCTCAAGCACGATCCGAAGAACCCCAAGTGGGAGGACCGCGACCGTCTCGTGCTGTCCAAGGGCCACGCCGGCCCCGCCTGGTACTCCGTCCTCGCTGAGCGCGGCTTCTTCGACCGCGACATGCTTTTCACGCTGAATGACGGCGGCACCAACCTGCCGAGCCACCCCGACCGCACCAAGACCCCGGGTGTCGATATGACGACCGGCTCCCTCGGTCAGGGCTGCTCCACCGCTGCCGGCATCGCCACCGCCCTCGCCAAGAAGGGCTCCGACGCCTTCACCTACCTCATCGTGGGCGACGGCGAGCTCAACGAGGGCCAGTGCTGGGAGGCCTTCCAGTACATCGCCAACTACAAGATGGACAACCTCATCGTCTTCATCGACGACAACAAGCGTCAGCTTGACGGTTGGACCAAGGACATCATGAACCCGTTCGACTACGTCGCCAAGATGCAGTCCTTCGGCTTCTACACCCAGAAGGTCAACGGCCAGGACGTCGTCGCCGTCGACGCCGCCATCACCGAGGCCAAGCAGCACAAGGGCGAGGCCCTCTGCATCATCCTCGACACCGTCAAGGGTGCTGGCGTCAAGGCTTTCGAGGAGATGGAGAGCAACCACGCTCCCAAGTTCAACACCCCTGAGCTCAAGAAGACCGCCCAGGATGCTGTTGACGCCCTTAACGCCCAGGTCGAGAAGCTCGAGGAGGCGCTCGCTTAATGTTCAAGCTCGCTGAAGATCGCAGCGCCACCGGCGCTGACCTGCGCAACGTCGTCATGGAGACCCTCCAGAGCCTCATTGCCGAGAATGACAAGATCGTCATGCTCGAGGCTGATCTGGGTGGCGCCTCCAACTCCCTGAAGATCAAGGCTTCCAACCCTGACAACTTCATCGAGTGCGGCATCTCCGAGGCCAACATGATGGGCGTTGCCGCCGGCATGTCGTCCGAGGGCTACATCCCGTTCGTCCACACCTTCGCGCCGTTCATCGCGCGTCGTGCGTTCGACCAGGTCTTCCTCTCTGGCGCCTACGCTCACAACACCATCAACATGTATGGCTCCGACCCTGGCTTCTCCGTCGCTGCCAACGGTGGCACCCACACCTCCTTCGAGGACGTTGCCATCATGCGTACCATCCCGCACGCCCGCGTCTTCGACGCCGCAGACGCCGTGCAGATGGCCTGGATCGTCAAGACCTGCGCTGGCCTGCCCGGCATCAACTACTTCCGTGGCGACCGCAAGGCCATCCGCAACGTCTACGCCGAGGGCTCCGAGTTCGAGCTCGGCAAGGGCAATGTCCTTCGCGAGGGCTCCGACGTGCTGATCATCTCCGCTGGCCGCCTCGTCTCCGACGCGCTCGACGCCGCCGAGAACCTCGAGAAGCAGGGCATCTCTGCCGAGGTCATCGACATGTTCTGCATCAAGCCGCTCGACGAGGAGCTCATCCTCTCCGAGGCCAAGGGCAAGAAGGCCATTGTGACTTTCGAGAACCACGGTGTCATCGGTGGCCTGGGCGACGCCGTTGCGTCCGTCCTCGCCGAGAACGCCGTTGCTGTGCCCTTCAAGCGTCACGGCATCGTTGAGCAGTTCGGCCAGGTTGGTACCGCCGACTGGCTGCAGAAGGAGTTCAAGCTCACGGCCTCCGACCTCGAGGAGACCGTCAAGGGCCTGCTCGCCTAAAGCTCTTGCATCTCGCATGCGAAGGGGCTCGTACCAGTTGGTACGAGCCCCTTTTCGTTGCCTATGCGAGGGGTGCTGCAGACGGCGGGAGCTGGATGCATCGCCGCATTGCGGTCCGCTTCGTGACGAGCGGTGCATTCGAGAAGCCTGCGTCCCCGGCTTCCTCACTCGGCTGCGCGGTCGCGGGAGCCTCTGCGGCTGACCCTTCTCGTAGCGATGCGGGGCAGGCCGCGCACATCCTTGCTCCTCAAACGGGCGAATCCCAGCGCCCCAGAACTCCACTACTTGGTGGAGCCGAGCCAGCGCGTGTGACAGGCGAGGATTTCCTGGCGCGGACGCTTCTCGCTGCCCTCGAGCAGCTCGACGAGCATCTGGCAGGCCATGCGGCCCTCCTGGCGCACCGGCTCCACGACGGTCGAGATCGTGGGGGCCGTGAGGTCGGTCCACTCGGTGCAGTTGAGGCCCAGGATGCCGATGCGGTCTGGGATGAGGTGGCGCGAGGGCTCGAGCGCTTGGAAGACGCGGGGGAGGGCCCACTGGTTCTCGACGAAGATGAGCGTGCGGCTGGCCGGCGAGATGCGGAACTTGAGCAGCTCGCGCAGCTCGGCCACCGTGGGCGTCTCGTGGTCGATGTTGATCTGCTCGAAGTCGAGGCCGTGCGCCGAGAGCGCGTCCGACATGGCGCTCGCGCGCTCGAACCGCGTGCGGAACTGGCCCGTGGCCGCCTTGGCCTCGGCGCCTACGGCCAAGAAGCGGTCGTATCCCATCTCGACGCAGCGCTGGATGGCCGAGTAGATGCCGTCGTACAGGTTTGCCTTGATCCAGCTCGTGCTGAGGTCGAAGGTGTCGCAGTCATAGAAGACGACCGGCCGCCCCGCGCGCTTGATGCGCTCGTGGATGGCTTTGAAGTTCGAGGTGGGCTGGATGATGAAGCCATCGACCCCCAGCGACAGCAGCTTCTCGACGCAGGCCTGCTCGGTCTCGCGGTCGAAGTTGGTGCCGCACACGACCGTCTGGTAGCCGGCCTCGCGCGCGACGCTCTCGACGCCCAGCTGAATCTGGCCGGCCCACAGGTTGGTGTTGTCGAGGATGATCTCGCCGATGACGTGCGTGGGCTTTCCCGACAGCGCCTGGGCCTGCGCGTTGGGGACGTAGCCCGTCTCGCGGATGGCCGCGGCGATGCGCTCCTGCGTGGGCTTGCCGAGCTTCTCGAGCTTGCCGTTGAGGAAGTAGGAGACGGAAGCCGTGGAGGTTGCGGCGAGCTTAGCGACGTCTACGATCGTCACCCTACCAGCCATGCGGGACCCCTCTCGACGAAGAAAACTGCGTTGGCGGAAAACCAGAAGTTGTTCTTGACTTTGGTTACCTTCATCAAAGTAAGAGTATATGCGAATGGTTAATCGCATAACAAGAAGAAAAAACAGGGGTATCTACCAGCCCGTTTACCGATGGGGTATCGCAAATGATTACCGAGTGGTATACATTTAATTTGCAAGTTGACGGGCCAGAGGGGCCAACCTCCAACGCCCATTTTTCTTGCGAACAATAAGACCACGCAAAGGCGTGGCGCCGCACACATGTGACTGGAGGGCAAGCGAATGAAGTTCTTTATCGACACCGCCAACCTTGACGAGATTCGCGAGGCCGAGACCTGGGGTATCCTCGCCGGCGTGACGACGAACCCGTCCCTGTATGCCAAGACGGGTGGCAAGCTTGCCGACTTCGAGGGCCACATGGCCAAGATCTGCGAGATCTGCAAGGACATCCCCGTCTCCGCCGAGTCCACGGCCGAGACCACCGAGGAGATGGTCGCCGAGGGCCGTCGCCTGGCCGCCATCGCCCCGAACATCGTCGTGAAGCTCCCGATCTGCGAGGCCTCCCTGCCGGCGTGCCACACGCTTGCCACCGAGGGCATCCGCGTCAACATGACGCTGATTTTCTCCGCCCCGCAGGCCCTGCTCGCCGCCAGCGCTGGCGCCCGCTACATCTCGCCGTTCGTCGGCCGCTTCGAGGACTGCGGCGAGGATGGCATCGAGCAGCTCGAGACCGTCGTGACCTGTGTCAAGAACTACAGCTACGGCTACTGGGAGCAGGAGGGCGGCCCCGAGATCATCACCGCCTCCGTGCGCACCCCGCACCACGTGACGCAGGCCGCCCTCATGGGTGCCGACATCGCCACCGTGCCGTTCGCCGCGCTCAAGAAGTGCGTGCACCACCCGCTCACCGACAAGGGCCTCGCGTCCTTCGCCGCCGACTGGGAGAAGGTCGTGAACGCCTAGGGCGTCCCCTCCAACTAATCTGGCTCTGGGCGCCGGCCTCGGATGGGGTCGGCGCCCTTCTCGTGCCTGGGCGCCATGGCTCGTCCTAGCGCTCCCCTTGCCTGCCGCGACGCCGCCTGGCCACCGTGGCGAGCGGCTGAGCCGCATGCCGAGAAGGGCGTGCATGCGGCTATCAGGGCTATGTGGCCTATGTGGTGCCTATCTCGCATTTGCTATGATTGAGCGCGTATCTGCCTTCCTATCGCGCGAAAAAAGGAGCAATAAGTGGCCAACCACTTCCGCAGCAGCGAGGGACAGGACGGAATGGCCCCGGTCAAGCAGGCCGAGGGCACCATGCCGTACGAGGCACAGCCTGCGCCGGCCGACCAGGTCGACCAGACGCAGAGCTCTGCTCAGACCCAGGCGCCGGCTCAACCGGCGGTGCCTGCTCCCCAGCCCGAGGCCAACGTCGCCTCGAGGGTCCCCTCCATGAACATCCCGGTTATGAACTCCCAGCCCACGCAGGCCCAGCCCGTCTCGGCACCCCAGCCCGACGACTCCGGCCTCACCGCCATGCCCGCAGACGTCCGCGCTGACGCCTCGTTCGACCCGTCAAACCAGCCGGGCTTCACGACGGCGTTTGCCCCCATCACCTCGGACGTTGACACGACCAAGGTCAACGAGGGCTCCACGCCCGTCATCTCGTTCCAGGACGTCTCGATGATCTATCCCGCGCAGCCCAACAAGCCGGCGCTGCAGGGCGTGAACGTCGACGTCTACGCGGGCGAGTTCGTCTTCCTCGTGGGCCACTCCGGCTCGGGCAAGTCGACCTTCCTCAAGCTCATCACCCGCGAGCTCAAGCCCACGCACGGCCGTGTGATGGTCTCGGGCCAGGACCTCACCAACATGCGCAACTGGAAGGTGCCCTACCTGCGCCGCCAGATTGGCTGTGTGTTCCAGGACTTCAAGCTGCTCCCGGACAAGACGATCTTCGACAACGTGGCCTTTGCCCTCGAGTGCATCGGCAAGCCGCGCTCCGTCGTGCGCGCCCAGGTTCCCGAGGTGCTTCGCCTCGTGGGCCTTGGCGAGAAGATGGACGTCTACCCCGACCAGCTCTCCGGCGGCGAGCAGCAGCGCGTCTCCGTTGCTCGCGCCATGGTGAACCGCCCGCCGCTGCTTGTCTGCGACGAGCCCACCGGCAACCTCGACCCGGCCATCTCGCTGGGCATCATGAAACTCCTCGAGCGAATCAACCGCACGGGCACGACCATCCTGATGGCCACGCACGACCGCGAGATGGTCGACTCCATGCGCAAGCGCGTCATCGCCCTCGAGGCCGGTCATGTCGTCCGCGATCAGGAGAGGGGAGGCTACGGCTTCTATGGCTCCTTCTAACCTTGGCTATTCCCTGCGCGAGGCAGGTCACCACTTTGTGCGCAACGGCTCCACGACCTTTGGCGCCGTCATCACGATCTTCCTCTCGCTGTTCATCATTGGCCTGTTCGCTATGGGCTCCGTGCTGCTCAACGGCATGGTTGGCACCGTGGAGGACCAGGTCACGATTCAGGCGTTCCTCTCCGACAACGCCTCGCAGGACGACGTCGACGCGCTGCAGTCCAAGATCTCGGGCTGGGGCGAGGTCGAGAGCGTCTCGTACAAGAGCAAGGACGAGGCGCTTACCGAGTACCGCGACACGATGACGAAGCGCAACGCCGCCGACGCCGTCGCCGCCCTCGACGACCGCAACCCGATTCCCGCCTCGCTCGTCATCAAGCTCCACGACCCGCAGGATGTCGAGGGCGTGGCCAAGCGCCTTGGCTCCGACGACGACTTCGCCAAGGTCGCGGACGTCGCCACGAGCGACGACGGCACCACGTCGGACCCGGCAGACCAGGTCCAGTACGGCCAGGGTACCGTCGAGCGCCTGTTTACCGTCACCAACTGGATTCGCGTGATTATGCTCGTGCTCGTCGTGCTGCTGACCTTCGTGGCCTTCGTGTTCATCAACAACACGATTCGCCTGTCGATCTCTGCCCGTCGCCGCGAGATCGCGATTCAGCGCCTGGTGGGCGCGTCGAACGGCTTCATTCGTGGGCCGTTCATCATGGAGGGCGTGCTCCAGGCCGTCATCGGCTCGGTGCTCTCCATTGGCGCGCTCGAGGTCATCCGCCGCTTTGGCCTGCCGATGCTCGCCGAGCGCATCTCGTTCCTCAGCTTCGTCGTGAGCACCCGCGCCACGCTGTCGACCTACGGCCTGCTCATCGCCATGGGCCTGGTCATCGGCCTGTTTGGCTCCGCCATCGCCATGAGGCGCTACCTCAAGGTCTAGGTGCAGATGGGTCGAAGGCGTCACAAGACATCGAGCTATCGTCATGCCGGTCCCACGCGGGGCCGGCATGCGGCGTATGTGGGCACACTGCACGTGGCGCGCCCGGGGTCTGCCACGGTCGAGACGGCCGAGGGTACGTTTTTGGTGGCCCGCGGCGGCCTGCGCGAGGGCATGGACGGCGACGAGGCGACCGTGACCCTCGTGCGCCGTGGCCCCGGCGAGCCCCAGGCCGTGGTCCAGGGCGTCCTGCGCCGTGCCTGCGAGCGCTTCGTGGGCACGTTCGAGTGGGCGGGGCCGCTGGGTGCGGTCGTGGCGCTCGACGAGCGCATCCGCCGCGACTTCTTTGTGCTTCCCGACGACAAGACGCCCGAGCGGCTGCATGTGAGCGAGGGCGACGTCGTCGAGGCGCGCATCCTCACCTACCCGGCCCGTCGCGAGGCCGGCGTGGTAACGCTCGAGCGCAGGATTGGCCACCCCGAGGGGCTCGACCTGCCCATCGAGCGCGTCATCGCGAGCAATGGCCTGGCAACCCACTTTGGCCAGGCGGCGCTCGAGCAGGCCGAGCAGATCCATGACGACGTGGCCGAGACGATTGCGGCCGAGCCCAAGCGCCATGATCTGCGCGAGCTGCTCTGCGTCACGATCGACCCCGCCACGGCGCGCGACTTTGACGATGCGGTCTCGTGCGAGAGGCGCGAGGGCGGCGGCTGGCGCCTGGGCGTGCACATCGCGGACGTCTCGCACTACGTGAGGCCGGGCTCGCCCATCGACCTCGACGCCCGGGTGCGCACGTGCTCGGCCTACCTCGTCGACCGCGTGCTACCCATGCTTCCCGAGCGCCTGTGCGACGATCTGTGCTCACTCGTTGCGGGTAGGGACCGCCTGGCCATGAGCGTGTTCGCCGACATCGACGAGGGCGGCGAGGTCGTGGGCCACGCCGCGTGGTGCTCGACGATCCACTCCAAGGCGCGCCTGAGCTATGACCAGGTCGATGCCGTGCTCGAGGGCGCGTTCCCGGCCGCCGAATTGCCGCACGAGCCCGAGGCGAGCGCCCAAGACCTCGAGGAGCTGCTGCGCATGCTCGACGAGGTGGCCCGTCTGCGACGCCACGTGCGCCGCGAGCGCGGTGCGGTGGACTTCGAGACCGTCGAGGCCAAGGTGGAACTCGACGGCGAGGGCGTGCCCACGGGGGTGAGCGTGCGCGAGCGCACCCGTGCCACGTCGCTCGTTGAGGAGGCCATGCTCGTTGCCAACGAGGCGGTGGCCCAGATGCTCGCGCCGCATGCCGAGGAGGTGCCCTGCGCCTTCCGCGTGCACGAGCGGCCCGCCCCCGACTCCATGGGCCAGGCGCTGCTTGCCCTGCGTGAGCTCGACCTGCTGGAGCCGGGCGAGTACGAGCGCCTGCGCGCGGCCGACCCGTTTGCCTTGCAGGACGTGCTTGAACGGGCAAGCGGCACGAGCGCCGAGGTTCCGGCCAACTCGCTTTTGCTGCGCGCCCAGAAGCGCGCCGTCTACCTGCCCAGAAACGACGGGCACTATGCGCTGGGGGCTTCGGCATACTGCCACTTCACCTCGCCCATCCGCCGCTATCCCGACGTAACGGTGCACCGCGCGCTCAAGGTGCGCATCGGGATGGCTGCCGATGCCGGCTTTGACGTGCGCGCCCGCAGGGCGGAGCTTGCCGCGATGCCGCAGCTGTGCCACACCTGCTCCGAGCGAGAGCGCGCCGCCGACGCCGCCGCCCGCGAGAGCCAGCGCGTCAAGATGGCGCAGCTCATGGAGCAGCATGTGGGCGAGAGCTTCTCGGGCGTGGTCGTGGGCGTCGAGCGCTTTGGTCTTTTCGTTCGCCTTGACGAGACGTGCGCCGAGGGGCTGCTGCCCATTCGCGCCCTGGGGGACGAGTGGTTCGCCTACGATGAGGGTACGATGTGTCTCACCGGCGAGTCCACGGGTCGCCGCTGGCACCTGGGGCGGCGCGTTGCCGTTACCGTGGCTGGCTGCAAGCCCGAGAAGGGCCAGATAGACTTCACTCTTGCGCGCGGTGCCTGCCCGCAGGCCGCCGCCCGAAAGGACGTGCAATGAACGAACGCACCAATATGACCGACGAGCTCGATGCTGCCGAGGGCCTGTTTGCCGGAGGCCAGGGGGAGCTCGCCTGCGAGCTGCTCGAGCGCCTTGCGGCCGATGCCGAGGAGTACGTTGACCGCAACTGCCCCACCACCGACGAGGTGCAGTGGTTCAGCTTTCCCACGGTCTTCGAGCGCCTGTGCTACCGCCGCGTCGAGAAGGACCCGCGCGAGCTGCGCGACGTTGGCGAGCCTCTCGACCGTCTCTATGCCGACCTCGCGTTTGTGCTGGTGAGCGAGGGCGACTACGCCGCCGCCACCGAGGCGCTGCGCCAGGCCGTGCGCTGGAACCCGATGGGCTGCGGCTATCGCCTCGACCTCGCCGAGCTCTATCGCACGAACGGGGACATCGACGAGTACCTGGGTCTTACCTTCTCGGTCTTCGAGCGTGCGAGCGACGTGCGCCACCTCGTGCGCGCCTTCTGCAACTTTGCTCGCCACTTCATGGACACTGGCGCCGACTCCGCCGCCGCGGCCTGCCTGCGCTGCGCCCGCAGGCTCGACTGGTCCGACAACGTGCTCGATGACCTCGTCAACCGCGTGAAGGGAACGCCCTGCGACCCCGATGCGCTCACTGACGAGCAGACATCCCAGGTCATGGCCGAGAACGGCCTGCCCGAGGGTGCCAACGCCGAGGTGGCCCTGTGCCTGCTCATGTGCGCCACCGACGTGGCGTCGAAGGACCGCAGCCTCGCCACGAACCTCACGGTGAGGGCCCGCGACCTGGTGGGCGCCCCCGCCGTGAAGGCCCTGCTCGAGCTCATCCGCAGCACTGACGCGGAAGGGGAGGGCAGCCATGCCGATGCCTAAGAAGCGCGAGCGCAAGAGCATCGCGCGCAACCGCTCGGCGCGCCACGAGTACGCGATCGAGGAGACGTTCGAGGCGGGCCTCGTGCTCAAGGGCACCGAGGTCAGGAGCCTGCGCGAGCGTGCGTGCCAGATCACCGACTCGTTTTGTCTCATCCGCAACGGCGAGTGCTGGATGCATGGCGTGCACATTCCACCCTTCTCGCACGGCACGATTTTCAACGTTGACTCCGACCGAAAGCGCAAGCTGCTGCTGCACCGCAAGCAGATCGACTACCTCGACGGCAAGCTACGCACGAAGGGCATGGCGCTCGTGCCGCTCGAGCTTTTGTTCGACGACCACAACCGCGTGAAGGTTGTCATAGGCCTGGGCCGCGGCAAGAAGCTCTACGACAAGCGCGCCGACATGGCCAAGCGCGACACCGACCGCGAGATTGCCCGCGCGCTCAAGGAGCGCAACCGCTAGATTGTGGCGACGAAGTCCCCCGCGGGGGACTGGATGGGTATAGTAAGGCGCGACGAGAACGAGCCCGCGCGTTGGGCGCTATGAAGGGAGGCCACCATGGCCGAGGAATCTACGTACGACCGCGTCGTCAAGGTGCTGCAGGAGCAGGACGGCCTTGAGAACGTCGAGTTCGCCCCCGAGACCACCCTTGCCGACCTTGGCCTGGATAGCTTGGCCGTCGTCGAGGCGATTATGGCCTGCGAGGACGAGTTTGGCGTCGAGTTTGACCCGGACTCCACTCCTCAGACCATTGGCGACTTTGTCGACCTCATCGACGAACTGCAGTAGTTCGGGGTAGAATACCCTATGCGGCTTGGCCGCATCCGTTCCTTGAAAGCTCGCATGGTGGCCTTGTCCCCATCCACACCCGTGGGGGCGACTGGTTTCGACAGGGTGGTCCTGAGGTGGGCAGCAAGCCGTGGTCTCCTCGCCACGTTAAACAGGGGTACCGTCAAATTGAATTGACGACAACTCTTTCCAGGGCTCTTACGCCCTCGCTGCTTAATTAATTAGCGGCCGTCGAAGCGGGGATTTCTCCTGTTCCCGTGGAGACGTCATCTTAGGGAGATGCGCGCGCGGACGTGGCTGGTATGCCGCGCGCTAAGACCGAACCGGCTGGGACGCCGAGCGCGGGTCACGGAGTGTGACGCGTCCGAGACTTAATCGGTGACTGAGCTTGGAGACACCTGCCAGGGGACTGTTCTGGACCGGAGTTCGATCCTCCGCGCCTCCACCATGTACGCTTCGCCCTGCTCGCATTCGTGCGGGCAGGGCTTTTTTATGCCGAGAATAGCCTGATATGGCAGCTTGGGGGAGGGCGCTTCTTCACCGTCTGGCGGCGGCGTGCCGGATTATGTAAGCCAATGGGGTATAAGAGATGCAATGAAGGGTGCCCGACGGGGCTGGAAGAAGGAGGGCGCATGGCGCTGGGAATCTTTGGCAGGGGCAGGGGCGCCGAGACGCTCAACGCGATGGGCGCGCCCCGCACGGGCGTTGACCTGGTGCTCGAGGGCGGCGGCATGCGCGGCGTGTTCACCGCGGGCGTGCTCGACGTGCTGCAGGAGAAGGGCGTCTTTGGCTTTGACAACGTCTGGGGCGTCTCGGCCGGAGCCATCAACGCCGCGAGCTACCTCTCGCACCAGCAGGGCCGCTATCTGCGCCAGAGCCTCGCCTTTCGAGACGACCCGCGATTCATCAGCCTGTGGTCGCTCGCCAAGACGGGAGACATGACGGGCTCCGAGTTCATGTACCACACGGTGCAAGACGACATCGACCCCTTTGATTACGACGCGTTTGCCCAGCGTAGGAGCCGCTACATGGTCGTGGCGTCGAGCCTGGCCTTTGGCACGCCCACCTATCTCGAGATTAAGAGCCTGCCCGAGGACATCGACAAGGTGAGGGCGTCTGCCTCGCTTCCCGTCATCACGCGCACGGTGGAGCTCGAGGAGGGCCTGTTCCTTGACGGCGGCACCACGGACTCCGTGCCCATCGAGCACGCGCTCGAGGAGGGGGCCGACACCGCGGTGGTGGTGCTCACCCAGGACCGCGGCTACGAGAAGAAGGGTGCCTACGAGCTGCAACGCCTGGCTGACCGTCGCTATGCGGGCTATCCCTACTACCTCGAGGCGATGCGCACGCGCGCCGCGCGCTACAACGAGCAGCGTCAGCACATCTGGGACCTCGAGGAGCGGGGGCGCATCGTCGTGGTGGCCCCGAGCGAGCCCGTCACGGTGGGCAGCACCTCGGGCTCGGACGGCGAGGGACTGCTGCGTCTGTACCTCGATGGCAGGCGCCAGGCGCTGGCCACGCTCGACGCGATTCGCTCCCTGGGGGCGTAGGCGCGCAAGCCGCCGCGAACTTGTGCTGCTTTTGAGCAGACGAGGCCAAAAACCCAAGCGTTTTCCTTGAACTTTCCTGCGTGCGCGCTACACTTGGAAAGCTACTTTTGCTGAGCCCCGTAATCTCGTAAAAGTACAGAGCAACACGTAAGCACACGGAGGAGTCAAATGAAGTCGACTCAGTACGCCAAGCCCGGCGAGGTTACCCGCAATTGGGTCCTCATCGACGCTGAGGGCGCCACGCTCGGCCGCCTCGCCACGAAGGCCGCTATGATCCTTCGCGGCAAGAACAAGCCGCAGTACACCCCCAACACCGACACGGGTGACTTCGTCGTCATCATCAACGCTGATAAGGTCCAGCTTACCGGCGTTAAGGCCGACCACAAGCGCTACTGGCGCTACAGCGGTTGGCTGGGCGGCATGAAGTTCGAGAGCTTCAAGGAGGCCATGGAGAAGCACCCCGAGCGCGTCATCGAGCACGCCGTCAAGGGCATGCTCCCCAAGAGCACCCTTGGCCGTCAGCAGTTCACCAAGCTCAAGGTCTACGCTGGCCCCGAGCACCCGCACGCGGCCCAGAACCCCGTTCAGATTGATTGGAGGGCCTAACCGATGGCTGAGAACACCGCTGTCTACTATGGCACCGGCCGCCGCAAGGAGGCTGTCGCCCGAGTCCGTCTCGTCCCCGGCACCGGCAAGGTCACCGTCAACGGCCGCGACGCGCTGAACTACTTCGGCCGCCAGCAGCTCGTCGACGACGCCTGCGCGCCCTTCAAGGTTACCGACACCGTTGAGCACTTCGACGTCATCGCCCTGTGCGACGGCGGCGGCATCTCCGGTCAGTCCGGCGCCCTGCGCCTCGGCATCGCCCGCGCCCTCCTCGAGGCTGGCGACTACCGCGCCGACCTCAAGAAGGCTGGCTTCCTCACCCGCGACGCCCGTGCCGTCGAGCGCAAGAAGTACGGCCTGAAGAAGGCCCGCAAGCGCCCGCAGTTCTCCAAGCGCTAAGTCTTCTTGGAGTTGTCTGGGCTTGCCCCTTGCATCGCATTTTCGAGACCCGTCGGTTTTGCCGGCGGGTCTTTTTGTTGCGGCACGTGTCTATTTGTTGCGGCGCGCGTTTCTTGTTGCGGCGCGTGTTCTTGCTGCGACTTGCGTTTTGGCCAGCGTCTTGGATGGCGAAATCGCCAGAACCCGAATTTACGCGTTGAATCTCACTGCGCACCCATTCCTACGTGCTAGATGGCTGTCTGACGCGTAAAAGTGGGTGCTTGGAGAGCGAGGGCGTAGAAATGGGTGTTTGGGGAGCGGGGCGTAAAAGTGGGTGCTAGTTCAGGGGCGGTAGATTGCCGGAGCGTTAGATAGGCATGCTTTGCTTTGGCTTGTCATTGCGGGCGAGCGAGGGCCAACGGAAAGCAACCATCAATGTCACTCTCTATAGATTTGATGGTTGCTATAACAAGTGAGGAAGCTATACCTGCGGTTTTGTCGAGATGAGTTGTACAAGTTCACCTAGATTACGTCTCATGTCCCCAATGTGCATCCAGGGGTCTAGGGTTGGTACCCATGCACCTTCACGCGGGCGCAAAACCGGATGCGCCTCACGAACAGGGGAGACCATATGTGCGGAATCGTTGGCTACACGGGCAGCTCGCAGGCGGCGCCCTTCCTTATCGAGGGCCTCAAGACGCTTGAGTACCGCGGCTATGACTCGGCGGGCGTCGAGATTCTCGACGCCTCGGGCAGGCTTCGCGGGGTCAAGTGTGCCGGGCGCGTCTCGGCCCTGGCCGACCGCTGCAAGACCGAGGACCTGCGCTCCACCTGCGGTATCGCCCACACGCGCTGGGCCACGCATGGTGCGCCCACCGACCGAAACGCCCACCCCCACGAGAGCTGCGACGGTCGCATCGCCATCGTCCACAACGGAATCATCGAGAACTACCGCGCCCTGCGCGAGGAGCTGCAGGCCCGCGGCCACACCTTCAGGAGCGAGACCGACTCCGAGGTCGTGGCGCACCTCGTCGAGGAGACCATGAGCGGCGCCGCGTCGGGCAACCTGCTCGAGGCGCTGCGCCTCGCCACCCGCAGGCTCGAGGGCTCGTGGGCCATTGTCGCCATGAGCGCCGACGAGCCGGTCGTGCTCGCCTGCGCTCGCAAGGGCTCGCCCCTCGTGCTCGCCTCGACCGAGGGCGGCGCCTACGCCGCAAGCGACATCACCGCGCTCGCGGGCGTCACCTCCCACGTGCTGCAGCTCGATGACGGGCAGCTTGCCCGCATGCTGCCGAGTGGCGAGGTCGCCGTCTATGACGAGCAGGGCGACGCCGTGGCCGAGCCCGACTCCCTCGACATCGACTGGGACGCCTCGGCGGCGACCCTAGGCGGCTACGACGACTTCATGGCCAAGGAGATCGCTGAGCAGCCGGCTGCCATCGAGCGCCTCCTCGAGGGTCGCTTCGCCGATGGCCGCGTGCTTCTCGACGAGCTCACCCTCTCCGACGAACAGATCGCCCAGATCGACCGCGTCTACGTCGTTGCCTGTGGCACGAGCCTGCACGTGGGCCTGCTCGCACGCCGCCTCATCGAGAGGTGGGCACGCATCCCCGTCGTGGCCGAAGCCGCGAGCGAGTTCATTTACGAGGACGTGCTCGTGACCGACCACACCCTCTGCGTGATTATCACCCAGTCCGGCGAGACGGCCGACACCCTCGCCGCGGCCCGTAAGATGCGCGCCGCTGGCGCCAACGTGTTCGCCATCACCAACGTGCTGGGCTCCACGGCTGCGCGCGAGAGCGATGGTGTGCTCTACATCAAGGCCGGCCCCGAGGTCTGCGTGGCCTCGACCAAGGCCTACACCGCCCAGATGGTGGCCGCCTCGATCCTGGCGCTGCTGCTGGCCCAGAAGAACGGAAGCATGGCGACGGGTGAGGTGGGCCGCAAGTTCCGTGAGCTGCGCCACGTGCCCGACCTCATGCGCACGGTGCTCGACCGCAGCTGGCAGGCCAAGGCCGCGGCCCACGACTTCGAGCACGCGTCGTCCGCGCTGTTCATTGGCCGCGCCGCCAACTCCGCCACCGCCTCCGAGGGCGCGCTCAAGCTCAAGGAGGTCAGCTACCTGCATGCCGAGGCCTACCCCGCGGGCGAGATGAAGCACGGTCCCATCGCCCTGCTCGAGCCGGGCTTCCCCGTGGTGGCTATCTGCCCGCGCGACAACGTGCGCGACAAGATGTTCTCGAACATCCAGGAGGTCATCGCCCGCGGCGCCACCTGCGTGGCCGTTGCCACCGATGGCGACGAGGACGTGGCGGCCGTTGCCAACCGCGTGATGTGGATCCCGGAGTGCCCCGACAACATCGTGCCCATCGTGGCGGTGCTGCACCTGCAGATGCTCGCCCGCTACGTGGCGTTGGCCCGCGGCTGCGACGTCGACAAGCCGAGGAACCTCGCCAAGTCGGTGACGGTGGAATAGGGACTGGCTGCAAGGCGTCGTTCCCGGCGACGCGTGCTCGCCCCGCGTGTCCGCGCGCATCGCCAGCGTCTCTCGCACGCCGGCGACACATATGAACCTCTCGATGGCGGCTCGCGCTCGAAGCGGGCCGCCATCGCGCTAGACTAGGAGAGATACCGAGGATGGGGGAGACATGGCACTGGCTGGCGTTGGCGTCGACATAGTCGAGATTGCGCGTATGGAGCGCATCCTCGAGCGCACGCCGCGGTTTGCCCGCCGCGTCTTCACGGACGAGGAGCGCGCCTACTGCGAGTCGACCGCGCGCCCCGCGGCCCACTACGCCTGCCGCTTTGCCGCGCGCGAGGCCACGCTTAAGGCCCTGGGCTGCGGCTTTGGCCCGGGCATTCGCTTCGACGACGTGAGCGTCGCGGCCGATGCGTCGGGAAGGCCGCAGGTCGAGCTTCGTGGCCGCGCGGCCGAGGTCGCGCGCGAGAAGGGCGTGTTGTCGGTTGCCATCTCCCTGTCGTTCACGCGCGAGATGGCCGTGGCCAACGCCGTAGCCACCACCGCGCAGACGGCCCCCAAGGCCGAGACCGCCCGCGACCCCCGTCGCGAGCTTGCAGAATCATTCAGGGAGGCGCGCTCCGTCATCGATGAGCTCGAGCGCGTCACGGACGGAAAGTGAGTTGGGCATGCAGCCTGTACTGAATATCGAGGACGTCCGCGCCGTCGAGACCCGTCTGGCCGACGCCGGCGTTAGCATCTCTGAGCTCATGCACCGCGCCGGTGCCGCCGCCGCGCAGGAGGTCCTGCGCCTGGGCGACGTCTCGCGCGCCGTGGTGCTTGCCGGATTTGGCAACAACGGCGGAGACGGCTGGGTCGCCGCCGAGCAGCTCAAGGCCGCGGGCGTCGACGTGCGCGTCGTGACGCCCTGCGAGCCCGACCAGCTCCGCAGCGATCTTGCCCGCATGGTGGCGAAGGCCGCCGTCGAGGCGGGCGTCGTCTACGTCGCCGGCCCCCCGCGCGACGAGCTCGATGTTCTGCTCGGCGGCTGCGACGCCGTGCTCGACGCGATGCTGGGCACCGGCTTTCACGATGCCCCCGTTGCGCCCTTCTCCATCTGGATCGACGCCCTCAACTCGTCTGGCGCCCGCGTGGTGTCCGTCGACGTTCCGAGCGGCCTCTCCGCCCAGACGGGCCGTGCGCCCGGCGCCGTGGTGGTGGCCGACGTCACGATCACGATGCTCGCCCTCAAGCCGGGCCTGCTGAGCGACGACGGCCGCGACGTCTGTGGCTCCATTGTCGTGGCGCCCCTGGCCGAGCAGACCGCCAAGCTCGTCTATGAGGCCGACCCCGTGGCCTGGCGCTGCGAGACGCCCGACTACCTCGATGTCCTCGTGCCTCCCACCTGCGTGGTCGACAAGTACACGCGCGGCAGCGTGCTCGTCGTGGGCGGCTCCACGCGCTTCCCGGGAGCCGCGATCATGGCCGCCAAGGCCGCGGCTCGCGCCGGCGCCGGCTACGTGACGCTTGCCGTGCCCGAGCCCATCGCCAACCTCTGTCGCACGCACCTGCTCGAGATTCCTGTCGTGGGCCTGCCGGCAGATGCCGACGGCACCTTCTCCAACGCCGCGCGCGCCCAGGTGGCCGAGCTCGCCGCCCGCCGCTCCGCCGTGCTCGTGGGCCCCGGCATGTGCGTGACGAGCGGCACGGTGGGCGTCGTCTCGACCCTCATCGAGACCGAGGCCCCGCTCGTCATCGACGCCGACGGCCTCAACAGCCTCGCCCGCCTCACGAGCAACCGCCTCGACGAGTTCCCCGAGCTGCTGCGTCGCAAGGCTCCGCTCGTCCTCACCCCGCACCGCCGCGAGCTGGGAAGGCTCGTGGGCCTCACCGACTCCGCCCCCACCACGCTTACGAGCGCTCTCGAGGCCTCGCGCCGCATCGTGTGGGCCGAGGGCGGCAGCGAGCTCGTCGTCGTTGCCAAGGGCACGGCGACTGCCTGCGTGGGCGTCGAGATTGCCCTGCTGCCCAAGCCGGGCCCCGCCTGCCTTGCCACGGCCGGCTCCGGCGACGTGCTCGCCGGCATCATGGCGGGCCTTCTCGCCCGTGGCGTCGAGACCCAGGGCCTGCCGACCCTTGCGGCCTTTGCCTGCGAGGTCCATGGCTACGCCGCCTCGATCGCCCAGGAGCGCTACGGCACGAGGGGCGTCATGGCCGCCGATATAATCGACTGCGTGGGCCTCGCCGTCGATGCGGTCGAGGATCGCGCTGCCTTTAGTGGCGCCGATGACGGCGCCGAGCAGGGCGACGACGCTCAGAACTAGCAACGAAGCCGGCCGCAGCGGGCCAATCCTGCGGCCGGCACCAACTCAGGGGGCAATCCCATGGCTCAGCACAGGTGTCCGGACACGCGATGGTCGTGGGTCGAGATCAACAAGGCGGCCCTGCGCCGCAACACACGCGCGTTCAAGGGCCTGCTCGAGCCGGGCGTGCGCATGATGGCCGTCGTGAAGGCCGACGCCTACGGCCACGGCGCCGTCGAGTGCGCCAAGGTCATGCACGCCGCTGGTGCCGACCAGTTTGCCGTGGCCACGGTGGCCGAGGGCCTCGAGCTGCGCCGCGCGGGCATCACCTGGCCCATCCTCATCCTGAGCGAGCCGCCCATGGAGTGCGTGCAGACGCTCGTCGAGAACGACCTGATGCCCAGCGTCTACACCCAGGAGTTTGCCCTGGCCTATGGCGAGTGCGCCGCGGCCTTCGACAAGGTGGGCAAGTACCACCTGGCCCTCGAGACGGGCATGACGCGCATTGGCGTCGACTGGCGCGAGGCCGTGGAGTTCCGTCGCGGCATCGACTTCCACCGCGGTCTTGCCTGCGCGGGAACCTTTACGCACTTCGCCACGGCCGACATCCCCGGCGACTGGACCTACGCGCTGCAGTATCGCCGCTTCTCCGAGGCGGTGGCCGCGATGCGCGGCGCCGGCATCGACTGCGGTCTCGTGCACTGCGACAACACGCCCGCCACGATTCTCTACCCCGAGACCCACCTCGACATGTGCCGCGTGGGCGTGGGCCTTTACGGCATGCAGCCGGCCGACTCCGCGCGCCCGCACATCTCGCTCGAGCCGGTCATGAGCGTGCGCGCCCGCGTTACGCGCGTGGTCTACCCAGCCGTGGGCACGGGCGTGAGCTACGGCCAGACCTACTCGGTGGGCAGGCAGAACACCCAGATCGCCACGATCCCGGTGGGCTATGCCGACGGCCTGTCGCGCGCCCTGTCCGACAAGATGGACGTGCTGGTGCACGGCAGGCGCTGCCGCCAGGTGGGGCACATCTGCATGGACCAGTGCATGTTCGCCGTCAACGTCGACCCGCGCAGCGCGTCGCACCCCATGGACGAGGTGAGCTACGGCGATCTCGTGACCATCATGGGCTCCGATGGTGACCAGTGCATCACGGCCGACGAGCTCGCCGACATCAGGGACACGATCAACTACGAGGTCACGTGCAACTTTGGCGCGCGTCTCGAGAAGGTCTACGTCTAGACGAGGAGGAACGCATGTCAGTCATGCAGATCCCCGGTCACGAGGGGCAGAAGCCCGGCGAGGTCATGCTCGAGGAGATCGAGAACCTGCTGGGAGACTGCAAGCGCTGCGAGCTGGGGCAGACCCGCTCGCACATCGTCTTTGGCGTGGGCAACCCGCATGCCCGCGTCATGTTCGTGGGCGAGGGGCCGGGCAGAAACGAGGACCTCAAGGGCGAGCCGTTCGTGGGAGCCGCGGGCCACAAGCTCGACGCGCTGCTCTCGGTGGCCGGCCTTACCCGAGACGAAGTCTACATCGCCAACGTGGTGAAGTGCCGTCCGCCCGGAAACCGCAATCCCAAGCCCGAGGAGATCGAGGCCTGCTCGCCCTTCCTGCGCGAGCAGATCCGCTCCGTGTGGCCCGACGTCATCGTGTGCCTGGGCAACTTCGCCTCGCAGTGGGTCCTCAAGACCGACAAGGGCGTCATGAGTCTGCGCGGCAAGCTCTACCAGCAGGGACACTTCGTGGTGGCGCCCACCTTCCACCCGGCCGCATGCCTCTACCACGAGGACTGGCAGCCGCTGCTCGAGGAGGACCTGGCGCGCGTAGGGGCCTGGCTTGCCGCCAACCCCGCGTCCGCCGCGGGCGAGGAGGGGGCAAGGTGAGGGAGCTGACGCTTCGCTCGGTCTCGACCGAGCAGACGAGGGAGATTGGCGAGCGCCTGGGCAGGCTGCTCGAGGCGGGCGACGTGCTGGTGCTCACGGGAGACCTGGGCGCCGGAAAGACTCAGCTCACCAAGGGCATCGCCCGCGCCATGGGCGTCGAGGGCGAGGTCACGAGCCCCACGTTTGCGCTGGAGGCCGTGCACGAGGGCGCGCAGATGCCCCTCTACCACTTCGACCTCTACCGCCTGCATGATGCCGACGAGCTGGGTGATGCCGGCCTGTGGGACGTGCTGGGTGGCGATGGCCCCTGCGTCATCGAGTGGGGCGAGCAGTTCTCTGACGAGATTGGCGACGAGCGGCTCGACGTCTTCGTGACGCGCCTCGAGGAGCAGGCCGCCCCCGGCGAAGAGCCCGAGCGCAGTGTTCGCCTCGTTGCCCACGACGCCCGCGGCGAGCAGGTCATCGACGCGCTCGCGGACGAACCCCTTGTGGCCGCCTTTCAGGTGTTTGCCAGGGATAACTAAATAGTAGAAAATTCCTATTGCTAATAGTTCTCAATAAGCTTATAGTCTTAGACAGCAAGCGGGGACGGACGGAAAGGAATCGCCATGCCAGCCAGGCAGACCATTCAGCGGGAGCTCATCGTAGGTGAGTTGCGCTCCATGGCCAATCACCCCACGGCAGACGAGGTCTTTACGTCCGTTCACGAGAAGCACCCCACCATCAGCAAGGCTACGGTCTACCGCACACTGGGTAGACTTGCGGATGAGGGCGAGGTCCTGCGCGTCAAGATCAACAACGGCGCGGATCACTTCGACCACCAGACGCACGCCCACTACCACGTGCGCTGCACGAAGTGCGGCAAGGTCGACGATGTCGAGGTGCCCGTGCTCGAGAACATCGAGCGCACCGCTGCGGCGGGAACTGACTACGTCATCACGGGTCACACGCTGCAGTTCGACGGGATCTGCCCCGCTTGCCAGAGGGCTCGTGAGGCCCTCGAGCAGAAAAAGGGCGCATAGGCGTCTCGGCGGCAAAAGCGCCGCCGGTTGGAGAGGACGAGGACGGTTTGGGAGCCGTCCCCAAAGAAGGAGGTCCGTTATGGACAAGTGGGTCTGCAAGGTTTGCGGTTACATCTACGAGGGCGCCGAGCCTCCTGCGGAGTGCCCGGTCTGCCACGCTCCGGCCAGCCAGTTCAAGAAGGTCGAGGGCGAGCTCGAGCTTGCCGCCGAGCACGAGTACGGCGTCTATGACAAGACGGTCAAGGACAACCCCAACATCTCCGACGAGGACAAGCAGTACATCCTCGAGCAGCTGAAGGCCAACTTCAACGGCGAGTGCTCCGAGGTTGGCATGTACCTCTGCATGGCCCGTATCGCCCACCGCGAGGGCTACCCCGAGGTTGGCCTGTACTGGGAGAAGGCCGCCTACGAGGAGGCCGAGCACGCCTCCAAGTTCGCCGAGCTCCTCGGCTCCGAGCTCGAGCCCAACATGAAGGCCTCCACCAAGGAGAACCTCGCCTGGCGCGTCGACTGCGAGTTTGGCGCCACGCAGGGCAAGACCGAGCTGGCTGCCTGCGCCAAGAAGAACGGCCTGGACGCCATCCACGACACCGTCCACGAGATGGCTCGCGACGAGGCTCGTCACGGCAAGGCCCTCAAGGGTCTTCTCGACCGCCTGTTCTAGATCATGGGTGCCAAGACTTCAAAGAAGAAGCCTGGCAAGAAGGTCAAGCCCTCAAGGCCCGCATATGCGGTGCTCTGGGGGCTTGACCCCTCTTGCGGCAAGGGCGCGCAGGTGGCGGCGGTGCTGCGCGAGGTCGGTGCGTCCGTGAGGGTCGCCGCGCCCAATCAGCTGGGCATGCCCGCGGGCCTCGTTGCGCGCGCGGGCGCGGGCGTGAACAACATCCCGCTCGACGCGCTTGCCGAGCGCGGGATTCCCGTGTTCAACACGCCGGGCGCGAACGCAAACGCCGTGAAGGAACTCGTGCTGTGCGCTCTGCTTCTGGCCGCGCGCGATGTCGTGGGGGGCGCCGCATGGTGCCGCCACAAC
>UQSV01000019.1 GCA_900543875.1 uncultured Coriobacteriaceae bacterium
GTGCCACGACCCGCTGTACCGTCGCGCCGCGCGCGTGTCGATGGGGACGGTGTTCCAGGTGCCGTGGACGCGCATCGGCACGCAGCGCCAGTGGGCCACCGAGGGCATCCCGCTGCTGCACGCCGCCGGTTTCAAGGTGGCGGCTCTGGCGCTTGAGGACCGCTCGCTAGCCCTGGGCGACCCGCGGCTTGCCGCCTGCGAGCGCCTGGCCCAGCTGCCCTTCTCGGGCAACATGCGCGGCTCGGAGCGCTACCGCCGCCACCTCGCCCGCGAGCTGGGGCGCCGCGCCATCTGCCAGGCCGCGGGCCTCGAGCCGCCCTCTCCGGACCCTGTGGCGCCCGCGCCCCGCACCGTCTGCGCGCACACGCTCGAAACCCCTGACCAGGCCTCGGAGGGAGGCGACCCCGCATGCTCGTAAGCTTCTTCATCAACGACGAGTACGTCTCCGAGGACGTCCGCCCCGACATGCGCCTGCTCGACTTCCTGCGCATGCGCGGCCTCAAGAGCGTCAAGTGCGGCTGCGAGACCACCAACTGCGGCCTGTGCACCGTCTGGCTCGATGACGTCCCGGTGCTGTCGTGCGCCGTGCTCATGTGCCGCGTGGGCGGCCGCCGCGTCACCACGCTCGAGGGCCTTATCGCCGAGTCAGCCGAGTTCGCCACCTGCATGGCCGAGGAGGGCGCCGAGCAGTGCGGCTTCTGCTCGCCGGGCCTCATCATGAACGTGCTCGCCCTCAAGCGCGACAACCCCGACGCCTCCGACGAGGAGATCCGTCGCGTGCTGTCGGGCAATCTCTGCCGCTGCACGGGCTACTCGAGCCAGATGCGCGCCGTGCGCCGCTTCCTGGGCCGCGCGACCGTGGCCGAGGGTGGCGTCGCCCACGCCTCGGTGGCCTCCGTGCCCGCCCCCGGCGACAGGCTCGCCGCCCGCATCGCCGCAGACGACAACGCCGAGGAGGTGCGCGCATGAGCACCATCTCGAACTTCATCGCCCCCGACGAGCGCGCCGGCGAGCTCGCGTGCGTCTCGCACGCCGTGGTCAAGAAGGACGCCCGAGGCCTGCTCCAAGGCCGCGCCGTCTACACCAATGACCTCGCCCCACGCGACTCCTACATCGTGAGCCTGCTGCGCTCGCCCCACGCCCACGCCCGCATCAGCTCGATCGACACGCACAAGGCCGAGCGCATCGACGGCATCGTGGCCATCTACACCTACGAGGACGTGCCCCACGAGCGCTTCACCCTCGCGGGCCAGTCCTTCCGCGAGATGAGCCCCTACGACACCCTCATCCTCGACCGCACCGTGCGCTACATCGGTGACGAGGTGGCCATCGTGGTGGGCACCGACGAGCGCGCCATCGCCGCGGCCAAGCGCCTCATCAAGGTCGACTACGAGGTCCTGCCCGCGGTGACCGACTTTACCCAAGCGCTCGACAACCCCGTGGTGGTGCACGACGAGGACGACATCCGCGCCTACATCCCCATGGGCGAGGACTTCTCGCGCAACCTCATCTGCCACGAGGTGTCCGAGGTGGGCGACCTTGATTCGGCCTTCGCCTCCTCCGACGTCATCATCGAGCACGACTACGAGACCCAGGCGGCCCAGCAGTCGATGATGGAGCCGTTCTCCTGCTACGCCTACACCGACGCCCAGGACCGCGTGTGCGTGGTCTCCTCGACGCAGGTGCCGTTCCACATCCGCCGCCAGGTGGCCACCGCCCTGCAGATTCCGCAGAGCCGCGTGCGCGTCACCAAGCCGCGCGTGGGTGGCGGCTTTGGCGCCAAGCAGACCGGCTGCAACGAGATCTACGCGGCCTTCGCCGCCTTCAAGCTGGGCCACCCCTGCAAGTGCATCTACACGCGCGAGGAGACGATGGCCTGCGCCAACACACGCCACAAGATGCGCATGCACGTGAGGCTGGGCGCCAAGTCCGACGGCACGATCATGGCCATCGACCTCGACGTCCTCTCCGACGCCGGCGCCTACGGCTACCACGCGCCCACTACGGTGGGCCTCGCCGGCCACAAGTCGCTGCCCATCTACAACCACGCCCGCGCGAGCCGCTTCTCCTACGACGTGGTCTACACCAACACGACGCCCGGTGGCGCCTTCCGCGGCTACGGTGCCACGCAGGGCCAGTTTGCCGTGGAGAGCGCGGTGAACGAGCTGGCCGACAAGCTGGGCATCGACCCCTGCGAGCTGCGCCTTGCCAACATCGTGCACGAGGGCGAGACGTGCCCGCAGTACTACAACGAGGTACTGCGCAGCTGCCGCCTCGACGACTGCATCGTCCGCGCCAAGGAGATGATCGGCTGGGATGACAAGCCCCTCGCCCGCGACCTGGGCGACCGCGTGCGCGCCCTGGGCGTGGCCCTCACGATGCAGGGATCGGGCATCTCCAACGTCGACATCGGCAGCATCGACATCCGCCTCGAGGACGATGGCTTCTTCGTGCTGAACCTGGGCGCCACCGACGTGGGCACCGGCTGCGACACGATCATGGCGCAGTTCGCGGCCGAGGTGCTGGGCTGCAGCCCCACCCAGATCGTGGTAAACGGCGTCGACACCGACACCTCGCCCTATGACTGCGGCGCCTATGCCTCGTCGGGCACCTACGTTACCGGCATGGCAGCCGTGTCCGCCGCGACCAAGCTGCGCGAGAAGATCTGCGAGCAGGCCGCAAAGTTCATGGACGTTGCCCCCGAGCAGGTCATCGTGGCCGATGGCCGCGTGTTCGTCGACGACGGCGCCGACGACGACGTGGTGACCGTGGGCCAGATCGCGTCGGGCAAGGTGCGCGAGATGACGCTCGGCGAGCTTGCGAACCGCTGCATTGGCATTGGCCTGCAGCCGGGCTACCTCTCGGCGCATGCCTCGAACTCGCAGCCCGTCTCGCCCCCGCCGTTCATGTGCGGCATCGCCGAGGTCGACGTCGACAAGGCGACGGGCGAGGTCACGGTGGTCGACTACGTGGCCGCGGTCGACTGCGGCACGGTCGCCAACGCCAACCTCGCGCGCGTACAGGCCGAGGGCGGCATCGTGCAGGGCATTGGCATGGCGCTCATCGAGGACGTTCAGGTGGCGCCTGACGGGTTCCTCCGCACCCGCAATCTGATGCAGTACAAGATCCCGAGCCGCCTCGACGTGCCCGACATCCGCATCGACTTCTGCCCGAGCTACGAGCCCACGGGCCCGTTTGGCGCCAAGTCGATTGGCGAGGTCGTCATCAACACGCCGCTGGGTGCCATCGCGAGCGCCGTGGCCCACGCCACCGGCAACTACGTGCGCACCCTGCCGATCACGCCCGAGAAGGCCCTCTTCGGCGAGGAGTAGGGCGGCCCGTTCGTGGCCCCTGCTCCGCTCATAGCCTGACCCAGGTGCCCGCACGGCCCCGTTGCCGTGCGGGCACTCTTTATGTTGCGTGCTTCTCGGTGGGGGGGGGTATGACAAGGGCATGACAATGGGGGCATGACGGTGAGGACGTGCTTTCTGTCATATGAAAGCGCGTGATGGGGGCGGGTCTTTTGTCGCACAAAAACGTGCCAGAAGACACGTCCCTCTGTCACAATCGGCCGTTTGCGGGCATCGTGGTATGCGTTTTGCGGAGTGCATGTTAACGTTGTGACGTTTGCCACGAACGAAAGGATCAACGCATGAAGTACGACTTCATCTCTCACCTCGAGCGCCATGGCATGGACGCGGTTGCCGTCGACGGCCTGGGCGTGGGCCCTGCCCCCGACGCGCCCGCCGAGGGCTTCGACGCCATCCCCATGTGGGTGGCCGACATGAACTTCCCCACGGCGCCCACGATCACCGAGGCGATCATCAAGCGCGCCCAGCACCCGGCTTTTGGCTACTTTGACCCTTCCGACGACTACTTTGGCTCGATCATCGACTGGCAGAAGACCCGCAACGGCGTCGAGGGCCTCACGCCCGAGTGCATCGGCTACGAGAACGGCGTGCTGGGCGGCGTCGTCTCGACCCTCAACAGCTTCATGGAGCCAGGCGACAAGGTCCTGCTCCACAGCCCCACCTACATCGGCTTCACCAAGTGCATCGAGGACAACGGCTTCAAGATCGTGCACTCGCCGCTCAAGCTCGATGAGGACGGCGTGTGGCGCATGGACTTCGAGGACATGGAGGCCAAGCTCGCCGAGGGCAACATCCACGCCGCCGTGTTCTGCTCGCCCCACAACCCCTGCGGCCGCGTGTGGGAGCGTTGGGAGATCGAGCGCGCCATGGAGCTCTACAAGAAGTACGACTGCGTGGTTGTCTCCGACGAGATCTGGAGCGACATCATCCTGCCGGGCCACAAGCACATCCCCACGCAGAGCGTCTCCGAGGACGCGCGCAGGCGCACCGTGGCCCTCTACGCCCCGTCCAAGACGTTCAACCTGGCGGGTCTCGTGGGCTCCTACCACATCATCTACGACAAGTACCTGCGCGACCGCGTGTGCTCGCGCGCGAGAAAGAGCCGCTACAACCACATGAACGTGCTGTCGATGCACGCACTCATTGGCGCCTACAAGCCCGAGGGCCACGAGTGGGTCGACGAGCTTACCCAGGTGCTGGGCGCAAACGTCGACTGGGCGTGCAGCTACATCGACGAGCACTTTGAGGGGCTGAGCGTGAGCAAGCCGCAGGGCACCTACATGCTGTTCGTCGACTGCACCGAGTGGTGCGAGAAGCACGGCCGCGACATCGAGTGGGTCGAGCGCGAGCTGTGGCGCGTGGGCGTCGACGTGCAGGACGGCCGCATGTTCCACGGCCCCTGCCACCTGCGCATGAACCTGGCGCTGCCCCTCGACCGCGTCCAGGAGGCCTTCGCGCGCATGGACAAGTACGTGTTCAACGCGTAGGACCCACGGCGTGACATATGACAGAGGGACGGGTTCTTTGTCATATGACAAAAGGCACGTCCCCCTGTCATACCCCTGTCGTACAAAGGGGCCGCAGCTCGCGGGTGAACTGCGGCCCCCTTGTTGGTTGATGGACGGGGACAAAAGGCACGTCCCCTTGTCCCCGTCTAGACCTGCTCGGCGAAGGGCTGGCGGGCGGGGCGCTCGGCGCGGCGCGGGTTCAGCGGCACGTAGGGGCGCGTCTTGCTGCTGAGCGTTGCCTGAGCGGCGGCCAGGCGGGCCACCGGCACGCGGTAGGGCGAGCAGCTTACGTAGTCGAGGCCCAGGTCATAGAAGGTGCGGATGGAGTCGGGGTCGCCGCCGTGCTCGCCGCAGACGCCCAGCGAGATGCCGGGACGCGCCGCGCGACCCAGCTCGCAGCCCATGCCCACGAGCTTGGCGACGCCCTCGTCGACCGTCTCGAAGGGGTTGCGCGCCAGGATGTTGGCCTTGAGGTAGCTCGGCAGCACCTTGCCCTCGACGTCGTCGCGCGAGAAGCCCAGCGCGGTCTGCGTGAGGTCGTTCGTGCCAAAGCTGAAGAAGTCCGCGTGGCGGGCGATGCGGTCGGCCATGACGGCGGCGCGCGGCAGCTCGATCATCGTGCCCACGGGAATCTCGCCCAGGCGCACGCCCGTCTCGACCTCGATGTCGATGATGGCGCGCTCGACGATGCCGCGCATCTCGCGGATCTCGGCGTTGAGGCATACGAGGGGCACCATGATGTGCGGGCGCGGGTTCTTGCCCTCGCGCTTGAGGCGCACCGTGGCGCGGGCGATGGCGTGGGTCTGCAGCACCGGCAGCTCGGGGAAGGCAAAGCCCAGGCGGCAGCCGCGCAGGCCCAGCATGGGGTTGGCCTCGGAGAGGGCGTCGACGCGTTCGAGCAGGGCGCGCAGGCGGGCGATCTCTTCGGCGGGGGCACCCTCGCTCTCCATGTGGGCGAGACGAACGGCCAGGTCGCGGGGGTTGTCGAGGAACTCGTGCAGTGGCGGGTCGAGCAGGCGGATCGTCACGGGCAGGCCGTCCATGGCGTCGAGGATCTCATAGAAGTCGCCCTCCTGAGCGCGCGACAGCTCGTCGGCCGCGGCGGCGCGCTCCTCGTCGTTGTTGGCAAGGATGAAGCGCTGGATGATGTCCTTGCGCTCGCCCAGGAACATGTGCTCGGTGCGGGTGAGGCCAATGCCCTCGGCGCCCAGCTCGAGCGACAGGCGGGCGTCTGCCGGGTTGTCGGCGTTGGCGCGCACGCCCAGGCGGCGCACGTCGTCGGCCCAGCCAAGGACCGTGGCGAGGTCACCGGTGGTGCCGGGGCGCTCGAGGGCCACGGCGCCCAGCATGACCTCGCCGGTGCCGCCGTCGATGGAGACGACGTCGCCCTCGCGCAGCACCAGGTCGGTGCCGGCGACGCTCACCTGCTTGGCGGCCGCGTCGATGTGCAGTGCGTCGACACCGCAGACGCAGGGCTTGCCCATGCCGCGGGCGATGACGGCCGCGTGGCTGGTCTTGCCGCCGTGGCTCGTGAGGATGCCCTCGGCGGCGGTCATGCCGGCGAGGTCGTCGGGCGTGGTCTCCCAGCGCACCAGGACGCAGGCCTGGCCGGCCTCGGCGGCGGCCACGGCGTCTGCTGCGGAGAAGACCACAGCGCCCACCGCGGCGCCGGGGCTCGCGTTGAGGCCGCGGGCGATGACGTTGCGCTCGGCACCCTTGGCGATCTGCGGGTGCATGAGCTGGTCGAGCTGGGCGGGGTTGATGCGCAGCAGCGCCTCCTCACGGGTGATGAGGCCCTCGCGCTCGAGGTCGACTGCGATCTTGAGGGCCGCGGCGGCCGTGCGCTTGCCCACGCGGGTCTGCAGCATGTAGAGTTTGCCCTGCTCGATCGTGAACTCGATGTCCATCATGTCGCGGTAGTGGTTCTCGAGGATGCCAAAGATGCGCTCGAGCTGCTCGCCCGCCTCCTCGAGGCCGGGCGTGTGGCGCAGGGTCTCGATGGGCTCGGTGTTGCGGATGCCGGCCACGACGTCCTCGCCCTGGGCGTTCACCAGGTAGTCGCCGTAGAACTCGCGCTCGCCGGTGGCGGGGTTGCGCGTGAAGGCAACGCCGGAGGCGCTCGTGTTGCCCTTGTTGCCAAAGGCCATGGCCTGGACGTTCACCGCGGTGCCCAGGTCGTCGGCGATGTTGTTCTGCCTGCGGTAGAGGCGGGCGCGCTCGCAGTCCCAGGAGCCAAAGACGGCGGCCACGGCGAGCGTGAGCTGCACGGCCGGGTCCTGCGGGAACTGGCAGGCGCCGTCCTCGCCCACGAGCTCGGGGTGCTCCTCGGCGCTGACGTTCTCGGAGAAGATCTGCTTGAAGGTGGCGGCGAGCTGCTGGAGCTGGTCGGCGTCGAGCTCGGTGTCGGCGGCGACGCCCGCGGCGGCCTTGGCGTCCTTGATGGCGTCCTCGAACAGGTCGGAGTCGATGCCCATGACCACGTTGGAGAACATCTGGATGAAGCGGCGGTAGCTGTCCCAGGCGAATCGGTCGTTGCTCGTCTGCTTGGCCAGGCCCAGCACGCTCGCGTCATTGAGGCCCAGGTCGAGCACCGTGTCCATCATGCCGGGCATGGAGAAGGGGGCGCCGGAGCGCACCGACACGAGCAGCGGGTCCTCGGCGTCTCCCAGGCGCTTGCCGCAGCGGCGCTCGAGGTCGGCGCGGGCCTCGGCGATGCCGTCGAGCACGCCCTCGGGCCAGACGTTGCCACCGCGGGCGTAGTCCATGCATGTCTGGCAGGAGATGGTGAAGCCGGCGGGGACCGGAAGTCCGATGCGGGCCATCTCGGCGAGGTTCGCGCCCTTGCCGCCCAGGGTGAAGTTGTCGTGTGCCGTTCCCTCGGTGACGTCCGCGCCCGCCTCGTCCAGACCAAACCGCCAGATGCGCTTGTCCATCGCATGCCCTCCTGAGTCTAGGAACGGGGAGGCCCAAGCCCTCCCCGTTGTGCCTCGCACGCCCGTCACGTGCGACGTAAAGGAAGGTTAGCGCTGGTTGCCTTCTGAAATGACCACGAATACGTATACATATAACCCGCACAGTTGACTATCGATTAATGGTCAAGTTATGCGGCCCTGCGGTAGGTGCGTGAGTGGGGAACATACCGTTCGCGGCAAAAAAAACGACCGTCTGCGGAAGTTGGCTCCGCAGACGGTCGCAAGAAGTTCGTATTCGGTTGGTGGCGCTGGGCGCTTGTTCATCCGTTTTACGTGTCGTCTGCTCCGGTTCATCCGTTTTACGTATTGGGAGGGCCCTAGGTGCGTAATTTGGATGAACGAACGGGGCGGATGCGTAAAACGGACGAGCGGGCGAGGCGGGCTGCCATCGCCCCTCGCCCGCTGCGCTTTATGCCTCGTGGGCCTCTACGGCGGCGCGCACGTGGCCATGGGCGGCCTCGAGGGCGGCGGCCGCCTCGTCTGCGCTGCAGCCAAGCAGGATCATCGTGATGGCGCGCTTGGCGTTGTTCTCGGAGGCGGCAAGGGCGTCGGCGGCCTGCTCGCGCGTGCAGTCGGTGGCCATCATGACGATGTTCTGGGCGCGCACGCGCAGCTTCTCGTTGGACTGCTTCACGTCGACCATGAGGTTCTGGTAGACCTTGCCGGCCGCCACCATCGAGCCGGTCGAGATCATGTTGAGCACGAGCTTCTGGGCGGTGCCGGCCTTGAGGCGCGTGGAGCCGGTGAGGACCTCGGGGCCGCAGACGGGCTCGATCGCGAGGTCTGCCACGGCGCCGATCTTGGAGCCCTCGTTACAGGCGATGGCAACGGTCTTGCAGCCCACCTCGCGGGCGCGCGTAAGACCACCGATGACGTAGGGGGTGCGGCCACTCGCGGCAAGGCCCATCACGATGTCGCGGCTCTCGAGGGACAGGGCATCGAGGTCCGCCGCGCCCGCCTCGGCCTTGTCCTCGGCACCCTCGGCAGCCTTCACGAAGGCGCCCTCGCCACCGGCGATGAGGCCCACGACTGTGTCATAGGAGACGCCAAAGGTGGGCGGGCACTCCACGGCGTCGAGCACGCCAAGCCTGCCCGAGGTGCCGGCGCCCAGGTAGATGATGCGCCCGCCGGCGTTCAGGGCCTCGCCAGCCCAGTCGATGGCGGTGGCAATCTGGGGCAGGACACGGTCGATGCCCTCGATGACGCGGTTGTTCTCCTCGTTCATGACGCGAGCGATTTCGAGCGACGAGAACGTATCGAGCTCCATCGTCCTGGGGTTGCGTTGCTCGGTGGTGAGCTTGGTGAGGTCTAGCATGACGCCTCCGTTTGCCGACCAATGGGCCGGCGATCGCTTGTTGGGCCATGCACATACTATATTGAGTTGGAAGCCCTGCTCGGACCTATTCTGCGAACGTGACATTCGGAGGTATCCATGCTCATCAGCGAGGTCATCGACCGCGTCAAGGCCTACTGCGGCAACGACTGGGACGGTCCCATCTACGACGACACGACCCGCGACCAGGTGCTGTGGGGCGCCGCCGACGTCGAGTGCACGGGCATCGTGACCACGTGCTTTGCCTCGGCAGACGTCATCCGTGAGGCCGCGGCGCGCGGGGCCAACCTCATCATCTGCCACGAGGCACTCTTCTGGAACCACGGCGACCACACCTGTTGGCTCGAGAACAACAAGACCTTCCAGGCCAAGCGGGCCCTTCTCGACGAGGCAGGCATCGCGGTGTGGCGCCTGCACGACCACATCCACTCGGGTGCTCCGGAGGACGGCCGCTTCGTTGACAGCATCTTCATGGGCCTGGCCGACAAGCTCGGCTGGAGGGGCTACGTTACCGGCAACCCCGACCGTCCCATGAGCTTTGAGATTCCCGAGACGAGCGCACTCGACCTCGCGCGCTTCCTCGTGGGCCGCCTGGGCCTCAACGGCACGCGCATCGTGGGCGACGCCAACGCCCGCGTGCGCACGGTCATGGTGCCGACGCACCTCATTGGCGGGCCCGACAACATGGTCACGGCCCAGATGGACGCGGGCGTCGACTGCCTCGTGACGATGGAGGCAACCGACTTCACCACCTCGGAGTACGTGCGCGACTCCGCGCAGCTGGGGCTGGGAAAGGCCATGATCTGCATCGGCCACTTCAATGTGGAGGAGCCGGGCATGGAGTACATGCTGCGCTGGCTGCCCGAAGCCACCGGCGCCGACGTCCCCATGAGCTTCGTGCCCTCCGGCGATCCCTGGACCTACGTGCTGCCGTAGCTGGGACGCACCTGCTTTCGCACCGAATCGGCGCGCCGAACGGCCGCTTGGCGCGCCGATTCGAGTCGCCTCCGCTCCGCACCCATTTTTACGCGCTAGGGGGCCGCTGAGCACGTAAAAGCGGGTTGCCGCTGCTCCGCACCCATTTTTACGCGCTGGAGAGCCGCTGAGCACGTAAAAGCGGGTGCGGAGCTGGTTCGAGGGTCCTCTGTCTTACGTATTGCTTGACATGTCATGCAATCGGCGTATCCTACTGCGTCGACAAATTGGTTGACATGTCAAGGAAGTGAGACCATGGACAACGAGAAGAGCTCCCAGCGTGAGGGCAGCTCGCTCTATGACATGCACACGGCCGTGCTGCGAGCCTTCCACGCCCAACGCGCGCTGCTGCGCCCCTACGGAGACACCCTGGGCCTGGGCCCCGGGCAGCCCAAGGTGCTGTCGTACCTCGCGGCGCGCGGCACCTCGACCCAGCGCGACATCGCGGCCTACTTCGCGGTGGACGCCGCGGCGGTGAGCCGCATGCTCGACACCCTGGCCCGCAAGGGCATGGTGACGGTGGCGCCCGCCGAGACGGACCGCCGCGCCAAGGCCGTGACGCTCACCGAGGCCGGCCACGAGACCGTGCGCGCCTGGGACGAGCGCTGCGCCGAGGTCGAGCAGATCATGCTCGACGGCATCGACGAGGCCGACCGCGCCCAGCTCGAGGAGCTGCTCGAGCGCGTGCGCGCGAACCTCGTGGCGGCCCGCCGCGGCCGCGACGCCGCCTGCGGCAGCTCGCGCCCGGCCAGCGCGAGGGGAGGTGAGCGCGCATGAGCGACCTCAAGCTGATTCTGCGCTACCTGGGCCCCTACCGGCGCGACTTCGTGCTCGCGGCCATCTGCATGGTGTTCGAGGGAACCCTCGAGCTCATGATTCCGTTTCTCACCGCGGGCCTCATCGACCAGGGTATCGTGGCGCACGACCTCTCCAACGTCTGGGCAACCGGCGCGCTCATGCTCGCCTGCGGCGTCGTGGCCATGGGCTTTGGCATGGCCTTCTCGCGCTGCTCGGCCCGCGCGGCCATGGGCCTGGGCGCCAACCTGCGCGATGTCCAGTTCGAGGCGGTGCAGCGCCTGTCGTTTGAGAACCTCGACCACTTTGACACCTCGTCGCTCGTGACGCGCATGACCACCGACGTCACGGTGATCCAGAACGCGCTCATGAACGGCTTTAGACCCATGATGCGCGGGCCCGTCATGTTCACGGCGGGGCTTGTGCTCGCGAGCCTGCTGTCGCTGCGCCTGGCTTGCGTCTTCTTCGTGATGCTGCCGCTGCTTGCCACGGCGCTCGTGATTATCGTGCGCCAGGTGGCGCCGCTCTACGGGGCCCTGCAGCGCGTCATGGACGCCCTCAACGACAGCGTGCAGGAGAGCGTCACGGCCATCCGCGCCGTCAAGGCCTTCGTGCGCGACGAGTGGGTCGAGGGACGCTTTGGCGCGGTGAACGACGAGCTCGCCGCCACCTCCACCAAGACCTTCTCGCTCGCGGTGCTCAATCTGCCGCTGTTCCAGACGGTGATGTACGCGTCCGACGTCTTGATCCTCGCCCTGGGAGGCTCGATGATCCTCGCGGGCGAGCTCAAGGTAGGCGAGCTCACGGGCTTCATGAGCTACGTGCTGCAGATCACCAACTCGCTCATGATGATCTCCAACGTGTCCCTCCTCATGACGCGCGCCCTCACGAGCGTTCAGCGCGTGGGCGAGGTGCTGCGCGAGGAGCCCACCATCGCGAGCCCCGCGCACGCCATTGCCACCGTGCCGGACGGCTCCATCGAGCTCGACCACGTGAGCTTTCGCTACAACGCGAGCGCCGCGGAAGACGTGCTGCACGACGTGTGCCTCACGGTCCCCGCGGGCTCGACCGTGGGCGTGCTGGGCGGCACGGGCTCGGGCAAGAGCTCGCTCGTGCAGCTGCTCGCGCGCCTCTACGACGCAAGCGATGGACATGTGCTCGTGGGTGGCCATGACGTGCGCGACTATGACCTCGAGGCATTGCGCCGCAGCGTGGGCGTGGTGCTGCAGACGAGCGTGCTCTTCTCGGGAACGGTGCGCGAGAACCTGCTGTGGGGCCGTGCGGACGCCTGCGACGCCGAGCTGCTCGAGGCCTGCCGCGTGGCGGCCGTCGACGAGTTCCTCGACCGCATCGGCGGGCTCGACGCGGACCTGGGCCAGGGAGGCGGCAACGTCTCGGGCGGCCAGCGCCAGCGCCTGTGCATCGCCCGCGCCCTCGTGCGCAGACCTAAGGTGCTCGTGCTCGACGACTCGACGAGCGCCGTCGACATGGCGACCGACGCACGCATCCGCGAGGGGCTTGCGGCGCTCACGGACGTCACGAAGGTCATCGTGGCGCAGCGCGTGGCCAGCGTGGCCGACGCCGACCAGGTCGTGATCCTCGACAACGGGCGGGTGCATGCGGTGGGCTCGCCCGTCGAGCTTCTCGCGAGCGACCCCATCTACCAGGAGCTCTATCGCACTCAGGTTGCGGAAGGGGATGAGCGCTAATGGCCGTCATGACAACGAAGAGCGGATCTGCCAAGCCGCGCAACCTGGGCGCCGTGGTGCGCCGCCTGCTCGACTACATGGGCGCCGCGCGCGTCATGCTGCTCGTGGTGGGCGTGCTCGCGAGCGTGTGTGCCGTCTGCCAGCTAGCCGGCACCTACATGATCAAGCCCGTGGTGAACTGCCTCACGGCGGGCGACGTGGGCGGCTTCTGGGCGGGCGTGGCACTCGCGGCCGTCATCTACGTCGCGGGCGCGGCGAGCGCCCTGGGCTACACCCAGACGATGGTGCGCGCCGCTCAGCGCGTGGTTTCCGACATCCGCCGCGACCTGTTTGCGCACCTGCAGACCCTGCCCGTGTCGTTCTTTGACCGCACCCGTACGGGCGACGTCATGAGCCTGTTCACCAACGACGTCGACACCGTGGCCGAGGCCCTCAACAACAGCTTCGCCAACGTCATCCAGGCGGCCATTCAGGCCGTGGGCACGCTGGTGCTGCTGTTCGTCCTCGACTGGCGCCTCTCCGTCGTGACCGTGGCGTGCGACGTGGCCCTCATCGCCTACGTGCGCGTCGCGGGCCGCAAGAGCTCGCGGTTCTTCTCGAAGATGCAGGGCACCCTGGGCGAGCTCGACGGCTACATCCAGGAGATGTGCGCGGGCCAGAAGGTCGTGGCCGCCTACACGCACGAGCGCGAGAGCCTCGCCGGCTTTCGCGAGCGCAACGAGCGTCTGCGAAAGCAGGGCACCGCGGCCCAGACCTATGCCGCCACGATGGTGCCCATTACCGTGGCGATGACCTACACCAACTACGCCATCGTGGCCGTGATGGGCTCGCTTCTGGCCGCGGCCGGCCTCACCGACATGGGCAGCCTCGCGAGCTACCTCGTGTTCGTTCGCCAGGCGGCCATGCCCTTCAACCAAGTGACGCAGCTGGGCAACTTCCTTTTGGGAGCGCTCGCCGGCGCCGAGCGCATCTTTGCCGCCATGGACGAGAGGTCCGAGGTGGACGAGGGCAAGGTCGAGCTTGTGCACCTGGGGCAGGACGCCCAGGGCCCCGAGCGCGCCGCCGCGGGCGCCTTGGGCTGGGCCTGGAGGCTGCCCGATGGCGAGGTGCGCCCCCTTGCGGGAGACGTGCGCTTCCATGACGTGACCTTTGGCTACGAGCCGGGTCACGACGTGCTCGCGAACCTGTCGCTGTTTGCCAAGCCGGGCCAGAAGATCGCCTTCGTGGGCTCCACCGGCGCGGGCAAGACCACGATCACCAACCTCATCAACCGCTTCTACGAGGTGGGCGCGGGCCAGATCACCTACGACGGCATCGACGTGCGCGACATCGGCAAGAGGAGCCTGCGCCACAGCCTGGGCATCGTGCTGCAGGACACGCACCTCTTTAGCGGCACCGTTGCCGACAACATCCGCTTTGGCAAGCTCGACGCCACCGACGAGGAGGTGCGCGCCGCGGCTCGCACCGCCAACGCCGATGGCTTCATCAGCCGCCTGCCGCAGGGCTACGACACCCTCGTGACGGCCGACGGCGCCAACCTCTCGGCGGGCCAGCGCCAGCTTTTGGCCATTGCCCGCGCAGCCGTGGCCAACCCCGCGGTTCTCATCCTCGACGAGGCCACGAGCTCGGTCGACACGCGCACCGAGGCCCTCATCGAGCGCGGCATGGACGCGCTCATGGCGGGGCGCACGGTCTTCGTCATCGCGCATCGCCTCTCCACGGTGAGAAACGCCAACGCCATCATGGTGCTCGAGCACGGGCGCATCGTGGAGCGCGGCACGCACGAGGAGCTGCTCGCGAGCCACGGCGAGTACTGGCAGCTGTACCATGGGATGAGGGAGCTCTCCTAGCCCTTGCTCCATGTGCGCCTGTGCGTGCGCAGGCGCTTTGGGCGGCGGGTTTCCGAGACAAGCACGACGTCGGGGCCCGCCGCCCCGCGATGGGAGACGCACATGAGCGAGCCGCTTGCGCGCATCAAGAACTACGAGGACATGGGCCTTGGCCTGTTCGTTCACTGGGGACTCTACTCGCAGCTCTCGTGTGGCGAGTGGACCGAGTTCATCCACGAGCGCCCCCAGGAGCAGTACGAGCGCCTGATGGAGACCTTCACGGCCGAGGACTTCGACGCGGCAAGCCTCGTGGCCGCGGCCAAGGAGATGGGCGCGGGCTACATCACGCTCACGACCAAGCACCACGAGGGCTTCTTCCTCTACGATACCTGTGGCCTGTCCGACTTCGACGCGCCCCACAGCGCGGCCGGCCGCGACCTCATCCGCGAGTTCGTCGACGCCTGCCACGAGGGTGGCATCAAGCCGTTCTTCTACATGGCCACCTATGACTGGCACAGCCCGCTCTACGAGACGGACTTCGACGCCTACCTCGAGTATCTGCGCCGCTCGGTCGAGATCCTGTGCACCAACTACGGCGAGGTGGGCGGATTCTGGTTCGACGGAAACTGGAACAAGAAGGACGCGGACTGGAAGCTCCCCGAGCTCTACGGGACCATCCGCAGATACCAGCCCGAGGCCATCATCATCAACAACACCGGCCTCAAGAACCGCGGTAAGATCATCGACCCCGAGATCGACGTCACGACCTACGAACGCCGTATCTCCGGCGAGGTCAACCACGGCCCTGCGGACGGCAAGTACGTCGCCGGCGAGGTCTCGGTCACCACGAACAAGCACTGGGGCTGTGCCGCGAACGACCTCGACTACAAGAGCCCGCGCGAGCTCATCGAGACCATCGCCAACGCTCGCCGCGCCGGCGCCAACGCCCTCGTGAACATCGGCCCCACGGCCACCGGTGCCATCGCGCCGCTGCAGCGCGAGTACCTGCGGCTCATTGGCCGCTGGATGAAGATGGCGGGGCCGTCCGTGCACACTGCGCGCCCCAGCGCCACGCTCGTGGCGAACGGCGGCATCCGCGACTTTGCACTCGACGACGCTGGCGTGAGCTACCTGTTCGTGCACGACCTGGCCATCGTGGGCAACGAGAACGTGACGCTGGGCGGCGAGGGCTCCAACCTCCGTTCGTTCACGGGAGCCACGCGCCCGGTCGCGCGCATCAGCTGGCTCGATGACGGCGGCGAGGTTCCGTTCATGCAGGACTGCGGGCGCGGCACGCTCACGGTCGACGCCAACGGCTTCACCTACGGCAGCGACTGGGTCGTGCGCATCGCACGCGTCGAGTATCGGTAGGGAGGCCAGGCCATGCTGCTGCACAGGTCTGAGCATGGGGGGCGCGCCGGGCAGTCCGCTCGCGTGCTCCATGGTGTGAACCTCGCGGGTTGGCTCGTGCTTGAGCCATGGGTGACGCCGTCGCTCTTCTCGGGCACCGGGGCCTTCAGCGAGGCGGAGCTCGCGGACGCCATGGCGCCCGGGCGCTTCGACGCGCTTCTCGCACGCCATCGCGCGAGCTTCATCGACGAGGGCGACTTTGCGCGCATCGCCCAGCGCGGCTTTGACGCCGTGCGCCTGCAGGTGCCGTGGTTCGTCCTGGGCGACGAGGGCCCCATGCCCGGGCCCGCCTCGGGCTGCGTCGAGTACGTCGACGCAGCGATGGACTGGGCCGAGGCCGCGGGCGTGTCGGTGCTGCTCGACGTCGCCGTGGCGCCGGGTGCGGACCCCACCTCGCCCTCGAGCTTCTTTGGCGACACGCGTACCTTCAGGCAGGCCATGCTCGACGTGGTGGGCTCGCTCGCAGACCGCTACGCGGACCGCGAGAGCTTTTTGGGCATCGAGCCCATCGACGAGGTACGGGGACGCGCCCGCCGGGGCCTGTCGCTGGTCGAGGGCGTGCCACCCCACCTCATCCGCAACTTCTACCGCGATGCCTACGACGTGCTGCGCGAGGCGGCGGGCGAGCGGCCCGTGCTCGTGCTGCACGACGCCTACCTGCCCGACGCCTGGCGTGCGTTCATGAGCCCCGCGCGCTACGTCAACGTATGGCTCGACAGCCACATCTACCACTACGACCAGGCCATGGGGGCGGCCGGCCCCGCCGGCGTGAGGCGCCTGGTCAAGGAGTCTGCCGACTACCTGGCCCGCGCGCGCAGGAGCGGCCTACCCGTGATGGTGGGCGAGTGGTCGAGCGCGCTGCCGCTCGCGAGCGCCGGCATGACGCCGGAAGGGCGCATCGCGCTCGAGCGCGTCTACGCAGCCGGGCAGATGGGTGCCTTCGCGGGAGGCGCCGGCTGGTTCTTCCAGACGTGGAAGACCGAGGCGAGGCTCTCGAGCTGGGATGCGCGCGTGGCGCTCTCGAGCTTTGAGACGGGGATGTTCGACTAGCGATGGGGGAGTGCGTGGAGACCAACGAGCAGCAGGTGGAGACGGGTGCCGGTGCCGTGCGAAGGGATGGTGGCGGCATGCTGAGCCTGGTGGGCACGCCCATCGGCAACCTGTCGGACGCGAGCCCCCGCGTGCTCGACACCCTGCGCGGCGCAGACGTGGTCTTGTGCGAGGACACGCGCGTGACCTCGAAGTTGTTGGCGCGCTTCGAGATTCGCGTGCCGCTCGAGCGCTGCGACGAGAACGTCATCGCGAGCCGCGTCGAGAGCGTGCTGGGCCGCGTGGCGGCCGGCGCGCGCATTGCGTTCGTGAGCGACGCGGGCATGCCGGGCGTCTCCGACCCCGGCCAGAGGCTGGTCGATGCCGCGCTCGACGAGGGCTTGCCCATCGAGGTGATTCCTGGGCCCAGCGCCGTGACGTGCGCCCTCGTGGCGTCTGGTCTGGGCATGGAGCACTTCTTCTTCGAGGGCTTTCTGCCGAGAAAGGCCGGCGGGCGTGCGCGACGGCTGGCCGAGCTCGCCGCGATTCCCGGCGCGCTCGTGTTCTACGAGAGCCCGCGCCGCGTGGTCGCCACGCTCGACTCGCTTGCCGAGGCCTTTCCGGCGCGCCGCGTGGCGCTCGTGCGCGAGCTCACGAAGCTTCACGAGGAGTGCGTGCGCGACGTCTCCGGCGCGCTTGCCGAGCGCATCCGCGAGCGTGGCGAGGTGCGTGGCGAGTGCGTGATCGTGGTCGAGGGGCCTAGCACGGCCGAGCTCGAGGGGCTGCGAGCGGCCGCGGCGAGCGGCCCGGCCACCATCGAGGAGGCCATTGCCGAGGGGCTGGCGGTGGGGGAGCCCAAGAGTGCTCTGGCAAAGCGCCTGGCCAAGCAGTTTGGCATCCCAAAATCCGAGGTCTACGACAAACTCGTCTAACCCCGCATGGCTGCAAAAGGAAACCTGCAAAAGGGACAGTCCCTTTTGCAGGTTTCTTGATGTTGGTCTAGGTTACCCGCGCTTGGAGCCCTGACGGCGGATGCCGCCCTTGTGGCCGCATGCCTTGTTGGGGCCGATGCCCGCTGCGCGCGCGGGTCCGCCAAATGCCTGCCGTCCGCGCTGCTGCTTGGCCGGCAGGGGCATATCGTAGTGGCGCTTGGCGCCGCTGGGCTTCGCCATCGCTGGTCTCCTTCGCATTCCGACCCGCTTATGGTAGCGTCTTTCCATCGTGATTCCAAGCGCGCCCGGCATCGATGTCATGGCCAGCGGCATCCGCCTCTCTCAAAAAACCGCCGAGGCCAGCCTGTGGCTGGTCCCGGCGGTCATGCACCGCGCAATGGTGCGAGGCCTATCGAAGATCTTCCCTACTGCAGCGAGTGACTCAGGAAGTCCCTGCCCTGCTCGCTCGCGAAGGCGACCACACGGTCACCGGCGCTAAACGCGGTGTCACCGTTGGGGATGAGGATGTTGCCCTCATGCTCGAGGGCAACAAAGACCAGGCCGTCGGGAATCTGGAGCTCGGCAATCGACTTGCCCACCATCGCGGAGCGCGGGCGAACCTCGCCCTGGACGATCTCGTGACCATCCTTTCCGAGGCGCATGATAGTGAAGACGTCCTCCATGTCGAGACCCTCTTCGACGGACTTCGTGATGATGTCCGCCTGGTCAACGGCGATGTCGACGCCCATAGACTCGTCGAACATCCAGGCATTTGCCGGGTTGTTCACACGGGCGACGACGCGATTCACGCCGTACTCCATCTTGGCGAGCATAGCGACCACGAGGTTGACCTCGTCATCGCCCGTTACGGCAATAATGACGTCGGCCTGGAGCACGCCGGCCTCTTCGAGGACATCCGGGCTCGAACCCATGCCCCTCACAACGGAACCCTCGGGCAGCTTCTCCTCGAGGCGCTGCGCAACGGCCTTCCTTGACTCGACGATGCGAACGTTGTAACCGCGGTTGCCCAACAGAGTGGCGAGGTAGGAACCAACCTTGCCGCCGCCGACAATGATGATGTTCATACAGCCTCCTAATCCGTCATGCCGAGCATGGCGCGGAACTTGCTTGCCGAGGTCGCCTGGACGGCGGCGTAGATGATGTCGCCGTGGTCGAGGACCGTGCCCTGGGTGGGAACGAAGGTCTCGTTGTCGTGAGAGACGGCGACGATGCTAATCTCGCCAATGGCGGTGAGCTCGCGAACGGGACTGCCCTCGAGCATCGGCGGCACGTCGGCACGAACGAGGCGCACGTCGCCGGAACCGATGCCGGTGACGTCATCGAGCTCGTTGAAGGTCAGGAGCTCGCAGACGCGCCTCACGCCCCAGTCGGTGGTCGAGATGCTCTGGATGCCGAGCCTGCGGTACGTCTCGGCATTGCCGATCTCGTACAGGCGCGCGATGACGCGCGGGACGCGATAGGTCTGTCGGGAGATGCGGGCGACGACGATGTTCGTCTCGTCAGAAGCGGTGCAGGCGATGACGGCGCTCGCACGATCGATGCCGGCGGCAGCAAGAACCTCACGGTCGAATCCGACGCCCGCGACGGTCTGGCCGCCGAACGTGGGGCCGAGTGCCTTGAGGCGCTCGGGGTCCTGGTCGATGGCGCAGACCTCGTAGCCCTGCCTGTCGAGCTTGCGAGCGAGGCTCGTGCCCATGCGGCCCATTCCTACGACGATAACTTTCATCTTTACCTCTTTTCCGGTGCCTGCTTGATGGCGACGCCGTTGCGATCGATGTGGTTCCTCTTGCGAACGATGGCCTTTCGGGCCTCCTCGAGGAGGAGGATGACGGGCGGCAGCAGCACCAGGAACACGAAGTCATTCAGGACGAGCGGGCTGGTGTGGAAGACGCTCTGGAAGGGCGGGAACAGCGTGATGAAGATGATGAGTGCGATCTCGAAGAGAATACCCTTGTTGATCTGCTTGTTGGAGAACAGACCCACTGAGAAGACGGATGCGGTCTCCGTGCGGCAGTTCCAGACCTCGCCGATCTGCGTGAAGACGATGGCTGCAAGTGCCATGGTCGTCGCGCGGACGTAGATCGGATCAAGGTCGTTGCCTACGCCAAACATCTCGATGCCGGGGTGCCAGCCGTTCATGACCTGGCAGAACATGAACGCAGCGAAGGAGAACAGGGCGCCGAGCATTCCGTACCACAGGAAGGCCTTACGCATGACCTTGCCGGAGAGCAGCGGCTCGTTGGGGTTGCGAGGCGGGTTGGCCATGACGTCAGCCTCGGGAGGCTCGGTGCCAAGACCAAGGGCGGGCAGCATGTCGGTGCCAAGGTCGATGGTGAGGATCTGCATCGTCGTGAGCGGCAGCGGCACGGCGCCACCGGAGAGCAGGTAGATCGCAGAGGGGACAGCCTCGGGCACGTTGGAGTTCAGGATGTAAAGCATAAACTTCCTGATGTTCGCGTAGACCGCGCGGCCCTCTTCGATGGCGTGGACGATCGAGGCGAAGTTGTCATCGGTCAGAATCATGTCCGCGGCCTCCTTGGCCACGTCCGTGCCGGTGATGCCCATGGCGACGCCGATGTCAGCCCTCTTGAGGGCGGGGGAGTCGTTCACGCCATCTCCGGTGACGGCGACGATCTCGCCCATCTGCTGCAGGTTCTCGACGACGCGCAGCTTCTGCTCAGGCGCCATGCGGGCGAAGACGACCTCGCCCTTCAGGGCCTCCTTGAGCTCGTCGTCAGAGGTCTTCTCGAGCTCGACGCCAGAGAAAACGCGAGGGTTTGGGCCCTGGACGATGCCGATCTTGCGGGCGATCGAGAGGGCGGTCAGGCCATAGTCGCCCGTGATCATGACGACGCGGATGCCAGCACGACGGCACTCGGCCACGGCGTCGGCGACCTCGGGCCTGGGCGGATCCTGCATGACGAGGAGGCCGACGAAGGTGAGGCCACACTCGATGTTTTCGGGCGTGTAGTCGCTCATCGAGCGGGGAATGGAGGCGTCGTCCGGGCTCAGGGGACGGTAGGCGAGGGCAAGCACGCGCAGGCCGTTGGCGGCATAGCCGTCGTTTGCGTCCATGATGCTCTTGCGCATCTCGTCGCTCATCGGCATGACCTTGCCGTCGGTGCGGTAGTTGTCGGAGAGGCGGACGACCTCGTTGGGAGCGCCCTTGACGAACGCGACGCGGCTGGCGCCATCGAGCGGACGCTTGAGCTGGTGGATGGTGGTCATGCGCTTGCGGCGACTCTCGAAGGGGAGCTCTCTCACGCGGGGCATCTCGCGCTCGAGGTTCTCGAGGGAAAGGCCAGCCTTCTGCGCGCTGACGAGCAGGCAGGCCTCGGTCGGATCGCCGAGGACGGTGTAGCGACCACCCTCCTCGTCCGGCTCGACGAGACGGGCGTTGGAGCAAAGGGCACCACCGGAGACGAGCAGGCGAAGCTCCTCGTTATCGGCGGCCTCCCACTTGTCCTTATCGCAGAGAATCTCGCCCTTGGGGGCGTAACCGACACCGGTGACCTCGTACTCGCGGTCGCAGGTCCACAGGTGGTTGACGGTCATCTCGTTCTGGGTGAGGGTGCCGGTCTTATCGGTGCAGATGACGCTCGTGGAGCCAAGGGCCTCGACGGAGCTCAGCTTCTTCACGAGGGCGTTGCGCTTGCTCATGCGCTGGACGGCCATGGCGAGGGACAGCGTGACCGTGGGGAGCAGTCCCTCAGGGATGAACGCCACGACCATGCCAAGGGCGAAGATGAACGACGAGGCTAGGCCATTGCGAACAAACAGCACGTCGAGGAGGAAGAAGACGATGCCCATGCAGAGCGCGAACAGGGTGACCTGCTTGGTCAGGCGGTCGAGCTGACGCTGGAGCGGGCTCTCGGAGTCCTCCATGTTCTGCGTGAGGCTGGCGATCTTGCCAAACTCGGTCGCCATACCAATCTTGGTGACGACGACGCGCCCGTTGCCCTCGGAGACCGAGGTGCCGGCGAAGACGAGATTGGGGGTCTCGGCGGCGGTGAGGTCGGCCTCGAGGACGGCGTCCGCGGTCTTCCTCACGGGGTTCGACTCGCCCGTGAGCGTCGACTGATCGACCTGGAGGTCAGACGCGCGCACGACGCGGCCGTCCGCGGAGATCTTGTCGCCCTCGGCAAGGACCATGACGTCACCGGGGACGAGGTCCTCCGCGAGGACCTGGGCCTGCTGGCCGTCGCGCATGACGTTGACGTAGGACGGCAGCATCTTCTTCAGGGCCTCGGTAGCCTTGTCTGCCTGGTGCTCCTGCCAGAAGCTGAAGCAACCGTTGATGAGGTTGACCAGCCAGACGGCGACGCCGAGCTCGGGCATGCCGGCCACAAAGGCGATTATGCCGGCCACCCAGAGGAGGATGGCCATGAGGTGCGTGAAGTTGGAGAGGAACGCAATGACCGGCGACTTCTTCTTACCCGCCTGGATAAGGTTCTTGCCGTACCTGGCCTGCAGCTCGCTCACTTGGTCACTCGCGAGGCCGGCTGCGCTCGTGCCTAGCGACTTGAATACCGCGTCGCTCGTGAGTGCCGCGATCTGCGGCATCTCCTCCTCATGCGAATCGGACATGGTGTTCAAGGGCCCTCCTTTCCTTGTTAGGGCACGCGCCTCGTGGCGTGTGCGACCGACGGCCACTTCGCCGTCGCAAGGGGGAGGATATCCTCGTGAGGACAATGGCTTTCAGTCTTTTTTGGGCGTGGGTAATTCCACACCTCGCAGGCATAAAGTGCGTGTGAAGGTGACCTAAAGATAGGCTAAAGACCGAGGTAAAACGCTTAATACGTCCTTATATGCCTTGTTGACGTATGTGTAGGCGTGAAGCTTGCGGGTCGAGCTCGAGCCTACTCGCGATACGGCTCGAACCACTAGCTGAGAACTCTATTCGTCCGCGACGCGCATCATGCGGTAGCCCACGCCAATGTGCGTTTGGATGTAGCGCGGGTGAACCGGGTCGGGCTCGATCTTCTTGCGAAGGGTTCCCATGAAGACGCGAAGCGAGGCGAGGTCCGCCTGGTGGTTGTTGCTCCAGACCTCGTGCAGGATGAAGCTGTGCGTGAGGACCTTGTCGACGTTGTGCGACAGAAGGCAAAGGAGCTTGTACTCGATGGGCGTCAGGTGCAGTTCCCCGTCGCCGAGGTATGCGATGCCTGCCGTGTAGTCGATTCGCAGGTCGCCGTTCTGGAATGTCGAAGGCTCTTGTCCTTGCGTGGGCGACTGATAGTTGAGGCGTCGTAGTGTCGTGCGGATTCGCGCCAGCAGCTCGCCCACGGAGAAGGGCTTGGTGAGGTAGTCGTCCGCGCCTGCGTCGAGCGCGCCGATCTTGTCGGCATCTTCGCTCCTTGCAGAGACGACGATGATGGGCATCTGAGACCAGCTGCGAATGGCACGGACGACCTCGATGCCGTCGATGTCGGGAAGCCCGAGATCGAGGAGGACCACGTCCGGCGCGCTCGAGGCGGACGCCGCAATGGCGCCTCTCCCGGTGCTCTCGCTGAGGTGGCGAAAACCCTGCGTGTCGAGAGTCGTCAGGATGAGGTTTCTGATCGTTGGGTCATCCTCGACTACGAGAATCGTGGGACTCAATTCAGTCGGCATCTTCCTGGGCTCCTTCCGTGAGCTCATAGCGTGGCAGCGCGAACTCGAACGCGCATCCGTGGGGAACAGCGTCCCTAACGACGATGCTACCCCCATGTGCCTCCACAATCGACTTGCAAAGGGAGAGGCCAAGCCCGACGCTTCGCTTGGAATCCGCGAGCGCCCGGCCGATCGTATAGAAGGATTCGAAGACATGCGCCTTATCGCTGTCTTTGATGCCGGGGCCATCATCTTCGACCCTGACAATGGCCTCGGTACCTCGCGAGCATGTTGAGACGTGGATGGTCGAACCCGTCTGCGTGTGGGTTACGGCGTTGTTCACCAGATTGACCACGACCTGGACAATCAGCTTGGCATCCACTTTGACGAGGAGGAGGTCCTCACACGGCTCGATTTCCAGGCGGTGCTGGCAGATGTCTGGATTGGCGTGGCGCAACGCCTCCTCAATGATGTCGTCGAGGAGCTCTACGGTGGTATTTAGCTGGACGTTCCCATTTTCGAGACGAGTGATGGCGAGAAGGTTCTCAACGGTGGCGTTCAGCCAGTTCGCGTCGGATCGAATGTCTCGGAGCAGCTCTCCGCGCTTGTCCGCGCTCAGCGCATCTCCGTCCGAGAGCAGAACGTCGGCGTTTCCCGAGATTGCCGTGAGTGGAGTGCGCAGGTCGTGCGAGATCGAGCGGAGGAGGTTGGCGCGAAGCTGCTCGTTCTTGGCTAGCACGGCGGCCTCCTCGCGCTGTTCTAGCGCCTGGATGCGGTTGAGCGCGAGAGACGCCTCGCCCACAACTGCCTCCGCCTCGTTTTGCTCGGCGGGGAGTGGCGTCTTATTGCCAAGGCAGGCACCCATTACGCCGATAACCTTGTCGTCCGAGATGACCGGCAGATAATAGCCGCTTGCGGAGGGGAAGCAGCCGGTCCCGGCACCGACCGCGCCTCTGTTCTCCATAGCCCTATGAGCCATGGGGGTCTCGACGATTGGCTCTGTCTGCGTTGTCGAGACGGCTGAGAAGTGTCTTTGGGGAGCAAAGCCCGAGATGCCCTCGGCATACCAGATGACTTCGGCTTCGAGCAGCTTGGACAGCTGGGCGCCAATCGCATCAATGATTTGCTCGCGCGTAGAGCACCTGCGTAGCGCTTCGTCCGCTTCGAGGATGATCTGCGTCCTTCTATATGCGAGTTGTGAGGCGTGGACTTCGCGTCTGAGCGTCATGGCAACGGCGCTGGCGATGAAAGCGACCACGAACATGACTACGAATGTCGCGGGATAGGTCCTGCCCCAGGCGGTGAGCGAGAAGCGCGGGTGGGTGAAGAAGAAGTTATAGAACAGGACCGCGAGGGCTGAGGCCACGAGGCAGTGGAGGCGTCCCACGGTGAGGAGCGAGACGCAGAGAACGGCCAAGACATACGTGATGACTATGCATGCTTCCATGTCGAGGTCGTAGAAGATGGCGCCAAGAACCGTGGCGAGCAGCATCGTCAGGAAGACGATAAGCGTGTCGGTTGCGAAACGCTTGGGCGTGGGATTATCTGACCACGCGAAAACCCTCTGCTCGAACCACGAGACTATGCTCCAATTTGAGCACGGGCTTACCGTGCCGTCCCCATTCGTATTTCGCCCTGACACGAGCTCGACCTTTCTGCTTTCCTTTGAAATAAGTCGTAATTTTTAGAATAGGCAGGCGTCAATCAGGTCCTTGGCTCTGAGCGTTTCAAGCCATGTATCCGGTATTCCCTCAATACGTTTGGAGACAGACGTCCCAAACTCCTCGAACCGAACCTGTCTTGATGGTAGACCAAATCGCGCGATTAATGGCATGGGGGAGGGCTCCCAGTCGCTGCTCGTTCAGGCGAGAGGACGCTCAGATACCCCCCCCATTGACCGCGAACAGCCCCTACGCTCTCGGGTCGCGCGACGGCGCTCCCGCGATACAATGTCACGCGGCTCATTCGCCTGCGCCGGCCCATTTGCCGTCGCACGTCCTAAGAAGAGGTTCCACATATGGCAGACAAGCCCTCGTACTTCGTCACGACGCCCATCTACTACGTCAACGCCGATCCGCACCTCGGCACGGCCTACTCGACGATCATCGCAGACGTCCAGGCCCGCTTCCGCCGCGCCGACGGCTACAACGTCAAGTTCCTCACCGGCATGGACGAGCACGGCGAGAAGGTCGCCGAGGCCGCGGCCAAGCACGGCATGACGCCCCAGGAGTGGACCGACTCCCAGGCCCCACACTTCAAGCAGCTCTGGGAGACCCTCGAGATCTCCAACGACGACTTCATTCGCACCACCGAGTCGCGCCAGTACAAGGCCGTGCAGTACCTCTGGGAGCGCATGAAGGAGTCCGGCTACCTCTACAAGGGCAGCTACGACGGCTGGTACTGCGTCCCCGACGAGACCTACTTCACCGAGACCCAGGTCGAGAAGGGCGACGAGGAGAACGGCACGCCCGGCGCTCACCTCTGCCCCGACTGCCACCGACCGCTCGAGCGCGTCAAGGAGGAGAGCTACTTCTTCAAGCTCTCCGCCTTCCAGGACAAGCTGCTCAAGCTCTACGACGAGCACCCCGACTTCGTGCAGCCCGACTTCCGCATGAACGAGGTCCGCAGCTTCGTCGAGGGCGGCCTGAACGACCTGTCCGTGAGCCGCACGAGCTTTGACTGGGGCATTCCCGTGCCCTTCGACGAGGGCCACGTCACCTACGTGTGGTTCGACGCCCTGCTCAACTACATGACCGCCTGCGGCTACGGCGTCGACTCCGACGAGGCGCGCGCCGAGCTGGCCTACCGCTGGCCCGCCAACCTGCACGTCGTTGGTAAGGACATCATCCGCTTCCACTGCGTCATCTGGCCGGCCATGCTCATGGCCATCGACGAGGCCCTGCCCGAGCACGTCTTTGCCCATGGCTTCCTCACCGTGCGCAACGCCGAGACGGGTGCGGCCGAGAAGATGTCCAAGAGCCGCGGCAACGCCATCGCCCCGCAGGACGTCATCGACCTGCTGGGCGTCGAGGGCTACCGCTACTACTTCATGACCGACGTGACGCCCGGCACCGACGGCGCCATCTCGTTCGAGCGCATGGAGCAGGTCTACAACGCTGACCTCGCCAACAGCTGGGGCAACCTCATCTCGCGCTCGGCCAACATGAGCGTCAAGTACTTCGACGGCTGTGCCCCCGCCAAGCCCACGAACGACCACGCCTTCTCCAACCCGCTGGCAGACATCGCCGAGGGCATCCACGACCGCTATGCCGTCAAGATGGGCGCGCTCGACTACGCCGGCGCCAAGGACGAGGCCATGGCCCTCATCCACGCCGCCAACCACTACATCGAGGACTCCGAGCCCTGGGCCCTTGCCAAGGATGAGAGCCGCGCCGACGAGCTGGCCTTCGTGATCTACAACCTTCTCGAGGCCATTCGCATCGCTGCGCACCTGCTCATGCCGTTCATGCCCACGACGAGCGCCGAGGCCCTGCGCCGCATCTCCTGCCAGGACGAGGCCGCGTCCGACGACCTCGCGTCCGCCTGCGTCTGGGGCGGCCTTGCCGGCGGCGCCCCCGTCGAGAAGGGCGACCCGCTGTTCCCGCGCCTGGAGCCGAGGGCCTAGCGTCCACGCGCACTCGCAGCACCGCGGCCGCCCTCGGGCGGCCGCTTTCATATGGCCGTGGCCAGCGCGCGAGACGTGCGAGAAACGCTCCCGCGCGACCGCGGCGCTGACCCCCACGAAAGGGACCGCATGGTTGCCTCTCCTCTCGCAAACCCAACTGCCACGCGCGAGATGCTCGAGCGCTTTGGGCTCGCCACCAAGCACCGCCTGGGCCAGAACTTCCTGGTCGACGACCACGTGATCGCCCACATCCTCGACCTGTCGCGCCTCTCCGAGGCCACGCGCGTGGTCGAGGTGGGCCCGGGCATCGGCACGCTCACGCTGGGCATGCTGCCGCACGCCGCGAGCGTCACCTCCATCGAGGCCGACCGCACGCTCGAGCCGGTGCTCGCCGATCTCGCCCACGAGTTCCCCAACTTCGCCTACGTCATGGGCGACGCCCTCAAGGTGGGCTGGGACGAGGTCTGCGCCGCCGCCCACCCCGCGGCCGAACCCAACATCCTCGTGGCCAACCTGCCCTACAACGTGGCCGCCACGATTATCCTCAAGTATCTCGCCGAGCACCCCGCCCTCGACGCCGCCGTGGTGATGGTTCAGGCTGAGGTGGCCGACCGCATCTGCGCCGCGCCCGGCTCCAAGGCCTACGGCGCCTACACCGCCAAGCTCGCGCTCTATGGCACCGTGACCGGCCGCTTCGAGGTGCCGCCTACCTGCTTCATGCCCGCGCCGCACGTGAACTCGGCCGTGGTGCGCATCGACCGCGCCCGCGCCTGCGATGCCGAGACGGGCGGGCCGCTCGATGCCGCCGCGCTCGCGGGTGCGTGCGCCGTGACCGACGCCGCCTTCGCCCAGCGCCGCAAGACCATCCGCAACTCCATGGCCGCCCGCGGCTTCGACAAGGCCGCCCTTGACGCCGCCTTCGCCGCCTGCGGCATCGCGCCCACCGCGCGCGCCGAAACGCTCGCCTCGGC
>UQSV01000020.1 GCA_900543875.1 uncultured Coriobacteriaceae bacterium
TGCCCTCGTCGACGACCAGGCCCTCGATCTGGTTGAACTGCGGCAGGTGGCAGGCGTCGGGGGTGTCGGGACGGAAGACCGTGCCCGGGCAGATCATGTAGATGGGCGGCTGGTGGTTCTCCATGGTGTGCGCCTGGACGCCCGAGGTCTGCGTGCGCAGCAGGATGTCGGACTCGCCGTTGGCGTGGACCTCGGAGTGGTCGAGGCTGCCGGGGTTGTTGTCCTGTACGTAGAAAGTGTCGCGGGCGCTGCGGCTCGGGTGGTCGAGCGGGGCGTTGAGCGCGGTGAAGTTGTAGTAGCTCGTCTCGATGTACGGACCGTCCTCGACGGTGTAGCCCATGCCGCAGAAGATTTGCTCGATCTCCTCGATGATCTGTGAGATGAGGTGCTCGGTGCCCACGTTGGGGACGCGACCGGGCAGCGTCACGTCGACCGAGTCGGCGGCGATGCGGGCCTCGAGGGCGGCGTGCTCGAGCTCGTGGCGGCGCTCCTCGAGGGAGGCCTCGATGCGGCCGCGAACCTCGTTGGCGAGCTTGCCCACGCGCGGGCGGTCCTCGGGGCTCAGCTGGCCCATCTGGCGCAGCACGCCGGTGAGCGAGCCCTTCTTGCCCGTCACGGCCACGCGGATGCGGTCGAGCTCGGCCAGGTCTGCAACCCCGCCGATGCCCTTGGCCGCCTCGGCCTCGATGGCCTTGAGGTCGTCAATGATCGTCATTGCTTCTTTGCCCCTTTCGTCTGCGGGTATTCACCCGCCTCGATGCGAGCCTGCTACGGCAATAAAAAACCGCCCTTGCTCGCGATGCTTGCGAGCAAGGGCGGATGATTTCGTGTGTCCGCGGTACCACCTTGCTTGGCCGCCGGATGTCGTGCCCGGCGTACCCACTTTGTCCCCGTTCCGTGGGGCCTACGGCTCCCCTACTAACGCCGCGTGGGCGCGTTCAGTTCGCGGCTGGTGGAGTGAACTCTGGCTGTCAGCCTTGGAGGGACCTCTCAGCCGATGGGCCCCATCTCTTATCCGCTGGCGACGCGACAGCCAAACCTCTCCGTCATAGCCTAGCTGCATAGTCTAGCACAGCTGACATTGGTGGCGCGAGTTGCCTCGAAACAACGCCCGGTCCCCGGGAGTGGGTCCAGGGACTGGGCGCGTAGCGCAGCAATCTATGTGCGAGAAGGGCTACTCGGCATCGCCGGTCTTCGCGGAATCAGCGTCGTCGCCCTCCGCGGTATCACCCTCGGCAGCACTGGCCTCACCCTCGTCAGCAGCGGCGGGGCGCTCAAAGCCATAGGCCTTGGCGATGCGGCCCAGATACTCGTCGGCGCGCTTCTCGTCGCCCTTGTTGGCGTACTGCAGCGACAGGTAGTAGTTGAGGCGGGCCCGCTCGTCTCCCTCGGCGCTCGCCAGCGCGTGCTCCATCTCGGCGATGTGGGAGTACGACCCCCTGAACACGATGTCGAACGTCTGGTGCGAGTCGCAGCGCAGTTCCTTGGCAAGGTCGACGGCCTCGCCCTTGCACTGGTCGGGCAGGGCGTCGACGAGCTCGAGCACGTGCGTGGCGCGGTCCTCGTCGTTCTGGCCCTCATAGAAGTTGAGCGCGCGCGACAGCAGGATGCGGCGCTGCTCGGCGCTGGCCGGCAGCTTGAGCAGCTTGTCGAGCGTCTGCTGCACGCCCTCGACGTTCTGGGAGGCCTCGTAGGCGTTGAGCCTCATGAACTCCTGGTTGAACTTGGGCAGTGCGATGCCCGCCATGGGCGACGACAGAGTCTTGAGCAGGCCCTCGAAGTCACCGGCCATAAACTGGTTCTGCGCCTTGTTGGCAATGACGTTGCGCGCGATGGGCGAGATGGCCGAGACCGCCAGGAAAAGAATGACCGCGGCGATGCCGATGGCCTGGATGGTTCCCTGATCCATACTCCCCTCCTACTCCGCCGTATAGAACGCGTGCATGTCATCGACCATCTGCATGAGCGTGGGCACATCGGTGTAGGCCATGTGGCCGCAGCCGTAGCGGTGGTAGGTGATGCGCTCCTTGAGCTCGCGCGGCAGGAACAGCTGTGACATCGTGTGGTCCATGTTCCACCACGGGGTGGCCGCGTCGTAGCGACCGCCCAGGATGGCGAGCTTGGTGGTGGGGCTGCGTCGCAGCGCCGTGGCGATGTCGAAGGCGAGGTTGGGCGCGGCGGTCTTGGTGTCGTCCATGCCAGGCTCGTCGTGCACCCAGTTCCAGCCAATGCCAATCTCGCTCCACACGGACAGACGGTACTCGGCCGGGTTCTCGTAGCCAAGCTCGCTACGCAGGAAGCTGCGGAAGGCACCGTACCAGGCGTTCTCGAGGGCGTGGCCCGCCGGGTCCTCGCAGGCGAAGTAGAACGTGTTGCGCTGGACCGGCAGCGTCATCGTCTCGGTGTAGCGCATGTCGAGGCGGCCGCACATGAGGCCCTTGTCCTTGAGGAGGTTCGCACGGAAGTCCTCGAGCTCGATGCGGTTGTTGTGCTCGAGCAGAAGCTCGGCCGGAATGCCGATGTAGCGCTCCATCTTCTTGGCGATGCGGCGCTTCTCGCGCGGGTCGATACGGTCGCCCTTCATGAGCGATGCGGCGTACTCGCCAGCGGTGAACTCGCTGGCCTCGTCGAACCACTTGTCGACGTCGACGCCGCGGCCCGTGATGCCAAAGTGCTGGGCCGTCGAGGCAAAGCTCGGCAGCATGCCCAGGTAGTAAAGGTCGTTGCCAGGCAGGTTCTGCGACCAGTCGAAGTAGGCCGAGAGCATCACGACGCCGGCCAGCGGCACGCCGGCCTCGCCGAGGTAGCGCATGAGCACGGCGGAGCGCATCGTGCCGTAGGACTCGCCGTAGATGTAGAGCGGCGACCCCCAGCGGTTGTTCTCGTCGAGCCAGCGGATGATGGCGCGGCAGAAGGTACGGGCGTCCTCCTCGAGGCCGTAGACGCGGGCCTTGTCGTAGCCGTCGGCCACGAAGGACCAGCCGGTGCCCAGCGCGTCGAGGAACACGAGGTCGGTCTCGCGCAGCAGCGTGCCGGGGTTGTCGACGACCTCGTAGGAGGCGCTGGCGAACTTCTCGCCCTCGCTCACCACGCGGCGCGGGCCCAGGCCGCCGAAGTTGATGGGCACGGACGCCGAGCCCGGGCCGCCGTTGTAGGCAAATGTCACGGGACGGCACGCCGCGTCGACGGCCTCGCCGTTCACGGTGGAGGCAACGTAGCTCACGTTGAACATCTTGCCCTCGAGCACGCGCTGCGGGTCATAGATGTCCAGGTGCCCGGCGCTGGCCACGTAGTCGATGGACTCCTCGCCCACGCTCCAGGTAAGTTTGGCGCTCTTGGCTGCCGGCACCTCGTTGGGATCGACCATGTCCTGCAGATTCTCGCTCACTTACTCCACCCCCAGCATGTCGCACAGACTCATCATGTAGATCTCGGCGGCATGCACGACGTCGATGACGTCGACGTCCTCGTTGTAGCCGTGGATGCCATCGTTGTTGGCCGGACCAAACTGGATCGTCGGTGCACCCAACTTGCGGTAGTGCGCGGCGTCGGAGCTCGCCCACTGGTAGGCCGGCAGGCACTCCTCGCCCCAGACCTGCTCGATGTTGGCCTTGAGGCTCGTCACGAGCTTGGACTCGTCGTCGGTGTAGTTGCCCTCGGCGATCCACTCATAGCTCGCCTCGACGCCCGTGACGCCGCTCTTGGTAATCATCGCGTCGACCACGGCAACGACGTCCTCGTGCTTGCAGCCGCACGGCAGGCGCACGTCGATCTTAGCGGTGGCGAGGTCGGGCACCTGGTTGATCTTGGCACCGCCCTCGATGATGCCCACGTTGGCCGAGCAGTGGTCGATGACGTTGCCCACAAGTGGGTGGCTAATCGTGCGCTCGGCGATGATACGCGAGTTCTTGAGGGCGCGGGCCTGCGAGTCGAGGAAGTGACCGGGAACGGCGGTAATGTCGTCGATGTTGAGCAGCACGCGCGAGAGCTTGGTAATGGCGTTGTCACCCTTGTAGTTGCCGGTCGAGCCATGGCCGGGCGTACCGTGCGCGGTGAGAGTGAGGTGCAGGATGCCCTTCTGGCCAATCTCGATCGTGTCGTGGCCGGTGGGCTCGCCAACCATCACGGCGTTGGCGCCGTCGGCATAGCCGTTCTCACAGAACCACTTGGTGCCCGGGCCGGCGATCTCCTCATCGCAGACGACGTGCAGGCGGATGTCGCCCTTGAGGTCGGCGCCGCTCTCGTTGAGCATGGCCATCGAGAAGAGCAGCACGGCCAGGCCGCACTTCATGTCAGACGTGCCGCGGCCAAGGATCTTGCCGTCGCGGATCTCGCCGGAGAAGGGGTCGAAGTCCCAGCCGTCGAGGTTGCCCACGGGCACCACGTCGACGTGGCCGTTGAGCACCACGCGGAAGCCCTCGTCGGAGCCGATGCGGGCGTAGACCACCGGGTAGTCCTCGCCGGCGTCGGCCACGATCTGCTCGGAGTCGATACCGTGCTCGGCAAGGTAGTTACGCACGAAGTCGAGTGCGGGCTGCTGGTCGTCGATGGGGCTCTGGTTCTTGATCTGGATGAGCCGCTGGCACAGAGTGAGCAAGTCGTCCTTGTGGGCGAGCACCGCCTCATGCAGCTGCTGCTTGGTCACCGTCATTCTCGTGGACCTTCTCTCATGATAGGTCCGGCCAGGCACGAAAACCTGACCGGGCAACATTCGACTATGACTACTTTAGCGCGCGACCTCGTTGTGATATAGGAAGCAGGCAACCTTGTGGTTGTCCTCGACCTCGACGAGCGCGGGGCGCTCGGCGTGGCATCGCTCGGTGGCGTTGGGGCAGCGGCCCGCGAGCGGACAGCCCACCTGATCGCCCACCGGGCTGGGAATCTCGCCCTGGAGCTTCATCTCGGGGTGCGTCTCGAAGGGGCTCTCGGGCGGAATGGCCGAGAGGAGCGCCTTCGTGTAGGGGTGCAGCGGGTTCTCGTAGATGCTATGCGCCGGGCTGATCTCCATGACGCGACCAAGGTACATGATGGCCACACGGTCGGAGATGTGCTTGACCACCGACAGGTCGTGACTGATGAACACGTAGGTAAGGCCACGCTCGCGCTGGAGACGACGGAAGAGGTTGAGCACCTGCGCCTGAATCGACACGTCGAGTGCCGAGACGGGCTCGTCGCAGACAATGACCTTGGGGTCGAGCGAAAGAGCGCGCGCCACGTTGATGCGCTGACGCTGGCCGCCGGAAAACTCGTGCGGATAGCGCTGAAGGTGCTGGACGTCGAGGCCGACCTCCTTCATAAGGTCAAGGACCTTCTTCTGGCGCTTCGCCGCGTCGGGCTCGGTGCCATGGATAATCATCGGCTCCTCGATGGAAGCGGCAGCCGTGAAGCGCGGGTCAAGACTCGAGTAGGAGTCCTGGAAGATCATCTGGACGTTCTTGTGCACAGGCTTGCGTTCGGCGCCCTTGAGGTGCGCGATGTCCTTGCCCTCGAACAGGATCTGGCCGCTCGTGGGGGTGTGCAAGCCCACGATGCAGCGGCCCAGCGTCGACTTGCCGCAGCCAGACTCGCCGATGATGCCCAGGGTCTCGCCCTCGAAGACGTCAAGGCAAACGTCCGACAAGGCGTGCAGGGTCTGGGGCTTGCCAAACAGTCCCTCGCCGCGGAGCTTGAACTCCTTGCTGAGGTTCTGGATGCTCAGAATGACGTTGTTCTCGCTCAAGCTAATTCGCCTCCCCGCGGACGAGCGTCTGCTCGCCGTTCTGCATATGGCACGCCACGAAGTGGCCGGGCTTGACCTCGACCAGCGGCGGTACCTCGTTCTTGCACTTCTCGCAGGCGTAGGGGCAGCGGTTGTAGAAGTTGCAGCACGCACCGGTGAGCCTCAGATCGGGCGGCACGCCGGGGATGGTCTTGAGGTCGCTCTTGGCCTTGTCCGAGAGCTTGGGCATGGAGTCGAGCAGGCCCCAGGTGTAGGGGTGCAGCGGATTGGCGTAGAGCTCCTCCATGCTGGCGTACTCGCAAGTGCGGCCCGCATACATGACCATAACGTCGTCGGCCATCTGCCACACGATGCCCAGGTTGTGGGTGATGAGCAGGATGCCCGTGTCCATGGAGTCCTGCAGGCTCTTGAGCAACGACAGCACCTGGGCCTGGACCGTCACGTCAAGGGCGGTAGTGGGCTCGTCGGCGATGATGAACTTGGGGTGGCAGCTCATGGCCATGGCGATCATGACACGCTGGCACATGCCACCCGACAGCTCGTAGGGGTAGGAGTCCATGCGCTTCTCGGGGTTGGGGATGCTCACGAGGCGCAGCATCTCGACGGCGCGCTCACGGGCGGCCGCCTTGTCGAGGCCGTCGTGGATGCGGATGTTCTCGATCATCTGGGTGCCCACCTTGAACACCGGGTCGAGGGCCGTCATCGGGTCCTGGAAGATCATCGAGATGTCCTTGCCGCGCATTTGACGCAGCTCGGCCTCGCCGGCCGCCACGATGTCGTGACCGTCGAACTCTACGGTGCCGCCCTCGATCTTGCCGGTCTTGGGAAGCAGGCGCATGAGGGAGCTCGCGGTGACGCTCTTGCCTGAGCCAGACTCGCCCACGATGGCGAGGGTCTTGCCGCGGTCGAGCGTGAAGCTAACGCCGTCGACGGCCTTGGCGGTGCCGGCGGCCGTGTGGAAGTACGTCTTAAGGTCGTGGACCTCGACGAGGTGCTGCGAGGATGCAGCGTTGTTCGTCTCGCTCATGGCACCTACCTCTTCTGCTTCGGGTCGAGGACGTCGCGGATGCCATCACCGAGCAGGTTGAAGCCAACGACGGTCAAGAGGATGAACATGCCCGAGACGGTGGCCACGTGCGGAGCGGAGCGCAGGGCCTCCTTGCCCTCGGACAGGATGTTGCCCCAGGAGGGCGTGGGCGGGGTGATGCCCATGCCAAGGAACGACAGGGCCGCCTCGGAGATGATGGCGCTCGCCACGTTCAGCGTGAAGTACACGATGATGGGCGAGATGGAGTTTGCCAGGATGTGGCGGAACAGGATGCGCGAGCCCGAGGCGCCCAGGACGCGCTCGGCATTGCAGTACTCCTGGTTCTTGACCACGTGCACCTGGCCGCGCACAACGCGCGCGAAGCTCGGCACGTTGGAGATGCCAATGGCCAAGATGACGTTCATCATGCCGGTGCCCAGAATCGTCATGAGGATGAGGGCGAGCAGGATGAACGGGAAGGCCATCATGCCATCCATGATGCGCATAATCACGGAGTCGACGACACCGCCAAAGTAGCCGGCAACGAGGCCCAGCAGAATGCCCACGATGGCGCCCAGGATCGAGCCACCCACGGCGACGAAGATCGAGATGCGGGCACCGTAGATGATGCGCGACAGCAGGTCGCGGCCATAGGCATCGGTGCCAAGGAGGTGGCCGGCGCTACCAGGCTTGAGATAACTGTTGGTGACGTCGATGGCGTTGGGGTCCTGCGGGGCCAGCAGCGGCGCGAACACCGCAAGCAGCACCATGACGGCCACGATGACGAGGCCCACGACGGCCATCTTGTTGCGAGCGAGCTTGTGCCAGGCGTTGTTCGCCGTGCGCTCGCGCTTGAGCATGTCGAGCGTGGACTGCTCGCTCAAGGCCTCCTGGGCGGAGGCGGTCTTGGAATCGGCCATTAGTTGCTCCCTCCGCCCTCATAGCTGACGCGCGGGTTGATGAACATGTAGATGATGTCAACGACGAGATTGATGAACACGAACGCAATGGCGCTGAACAGGACCACGCCCTGGATCAGCGAGTAGTCGCGGGCGTTCACGGCGTTGACGATGAGCGTGCCCATGCCAGGCCAGGCAAAGATGCTCTCGGTGAGAACGGCGCCCGAAAAGCAGTAGGCAAGCTGCAGGCCCAGCACCGTGAGGATCGGCGGCAGAGCGTTCTTGAACGCGTGCTTCCAGATGATCATCGACTCCTTGACGCCACGGGCGCGCAGCGACTTTACGTAGTCGGAGTTGATCGTCTCGAGCATGCTCGAGCGCGTAATGCGCGCGAAGGTCGCGGCCGGGATCGTGGCCAGGCAGAAGCACGGCAGAATCATGTGGGAGATGACGTCCCACGCGCCCTTGGCAATGCTGCCCATGCCCATGGCCGGCAGCCAGCCCAGGTTCACGGAGAATTGCAGGACAAGCATGAGGCCCAGCCAGAAGATCGGCATCGACACGCCCACAAGGGCAAGCACCATGAAGATGTAGTCGAACGCGGTGTTCTGCTTCACGGCAGACTCAACGCCAATGGGCACGCCCACGAGCAGAGCCAGCACGAGACCGGTAAGCGTGATCGACAGCGTAGCCGGGATCTTGCCCATGATGAGCGGCATGACCGACGTGTTGTACGAGGTCGAGTAGCCAAAGTCTCCCTGAAAGATGCCCAGGAAGTAGCTCATGTACTGCTCGAGCATCGGCTTGTTGAGGCCGAGCTTCTCCTTCATCATCTCGATGGCATCCGGAGACGCCTGCGGGCCCAGCATCATGGTCGCCGGGTCACCCGGGATCATGCGCGTGAGCACGAACGTGAAGGTGACGACAACGAAGAGGACCGGGATGACCTGCAAGATTCTCCTCAGGACTGTCTTTGCCACCTGTCCACCACCCTTCTCGGTGGGTCCGCAGGGCGAGCCAAAACGGACCATCGGCCGGCCCTCCGTTACGGGCCGGTGTTTATACGCGACGCGGGGCAACCGGCGAAATCACCGGCTGCCCCGCAGCAAAACGGCTGCTAGATGAGGTTTAGGCCGTCTTGGAGACGTTGACCTCGGAGTTCACGACGTAGACCAGCTGGTCGGCGCGGCTCGTGTAGCCCTGAACCTTGTTGGACAGGCCCGTGGAGACCTTGCGGGAGGTGTAGACGAGCATCGGATCGTAGGCGACGATGGCCTTAAGCGCCTGCTTGTAGTACTTGGCGCGTTCCTCCTGGTCGGTGGCCTCGAGGCCCTTGTCGAGAAGGTCCTCGACGTCGTCGTGGTCGAAGCCCGCGCCGTTACCCAGGGCGCCCAGCTCAACGCGACTGAAGAGCTTGTTGAGGAAGAAATAGGGATCAGGGTACCAGGACCAGGACATCGAGTAGATGTCGGCGATGCCGGAGGCGGCGTCGGCGGAGAAGGTACCCCAGTCACCCGTGTGGGCCTCGAGCTCGATGTTGAGGTTGTTCTTGAGCTGCTGCTGCAGGATCGTGAAGACCTTGTCGCCGGTGGCGTTGGAGCTGTAGTAGTAGGTCAGCGACAGGCCGTCCGGGTAGCCAGCCTCGGCGAGGAGCTTCTTGGCGCCCTCGACGTCATAGGCCGGGACGTCGGCCTCGACGGCCTCGTCGTAGCCCCAGGAGCCCTTGGGAAGCGGCAGCGTGGCAACGGAACCCTCGCCATACTGATAGATGCCGTCAACGATCTGCTGGCGGTCGACGGCCATGAGGATGGCCTTGCGGACCTTCTGGTCGGCGCAGGGGCCGTTGACCTGGTTCATGTAGCAGTAGGAGATGTGCAGGGCGTCCTTCTGGTCAAGGGTGAGGTTCTCGTCATCCTTGATGATCTGGATGGACTCGCCGGAGACATCGGTCGTAACGTCGCAGTCGCCGGTCTGCAGGGCGTTGGTGGCCTGCGAGGTCTCCTTGATGACCTTGAATTTAACGCCGTCGAGCGCGGGCTTGTCGCCCCAGTAGTTATCGTTGCGGACGAGTTCGGAGACCTGGTCCTTGGCGTAGTTCTGCAGGCAGAACGGACCAGAGCCCACGAGGTGGTCGCCAAAGGCGTCGCCCCAGCCCTCGACCTCTTCCTTCGGGACGATGACGTTGCCGGCATCGGTGAGGGCGGTGAGGAACGAGGCGGCAGGCTGCTTGAGGACGCACTCGATCTGTGTGTCGGAGACGACGTTGCAGTGGTCGAGCATCGACAGGCGCTTCAAGGCAGACTCGGTGGCCGAGCGCTCGAGGGCGTACTTAACGTCGTCGGCGGTGAGGGCGCGGCCGTCCTGGTACTGGCCCTTCTGGAACTTGACGTCGTCACGCAGGTTGAAGGTGTAGGTGAGGCCGTCGTCGGAGATGGTCCAGTCGGTGGCGAGGCACGGGACGATCTCGGAAAGGTCCATCTTGTACTGGACGAGTGTGTCGCAGACGTTGTTGATGACTTGGGACTCGTAGACACCCGAGTACTTGCAGGGGTCAAGGTTCGAAGGCGAGGCGGACAGCGAGATGCTGAGGGTACCGCCGGTGACGACGCCGCCGTCGCTGGAGGCAGCGGCGGAGTCGGAGCCACCGCAGCCGGTGAGGGAGGCGCTCACGACCGTGGCGCCGAGAATGGTGGCGCCACCAACGAACGAGCGCCTGGAGAGCTTGAGATCCTTCATGGTTTCCTCCCTTTTAGGAAAGACGGGCCCTGAGGCCGCCTGACAGGTCGAGAAGACTTGTGGCTATAAGCATTTTGTCTTTTCGCGAATTTGACCTTACAAAAGAAACTCCCGCACTTTATCAAGATGGGGCGAGGGTTTATGAAACCGAAATATATCGAATCCGCTAAATCCGAGGTAGAGGCCACGTACCTTTGCTAGGCCGTTATCAGTTTGCGCACCAATATTTGCTGCTCATTCGTTAGGTGGCTTGATTTACACGGCAAGCGGCAAACTAGCCGATCGCGAGCATATTGTCCCAGTAGTTGACGTCCTCGAGCGGCAGGGTGTCCCAAAGGTCGAGGACGCGCTGCGGCAGGAAGCGGCGCTCGACCACGACGTCACCGCCGTAGAGGCGGAACCAGTCGGCGTCGATGACAAGGTAACCGTTGAAGCCGAAGTCGTCGCCCCAGCTGTTCTCGACGCGCCAAGCGACAGGCTTGCCGTCCTCGCCCAGCTCGACGCCCTGGAAGGCCATGCAGTGGGTCATGCCGCACTCGCGGTCGTCGATCATCTCGGCCTTGGTCTGGGCAAGGTCGACGCCAAAGGTGCCGTCGAGGTCCATGCCGTCGAGCGCAAGCACGCCCGAGAAGTCCTCGTCCTTGCGCATCAGGCGCTTGTTGACGGCGCACATCATGAACGCGGGCACGCCGGCCTTGAGCGACTCGATGGCGGCGTTCTCGAGGTCCTCCATTGGCATGTTGAGGAAGCGCAGGCGCTGGCCGCCGATGACCGGGTCGAAGTAGCGGATGCCGTAGGCGTGCTCGTAGGGACGATTCTCGCCTGGGAAGTTCACGAGCTCGACGTAGTCGGACAGGTCGAGACGCACGTAGCGCTCGACGAACTCACGCGGGGTGATGCCGTGGTCGCGCAGGATGAGCTTGGCCTCGCCGCCGTTGGCGGAGAGCTGCGGGGTCACCTTGGACTTGTCAACGTCGGCGCCCTCGCCCACCTCCATCGTGAGATCAAACGTCACGGGCGGCTCGCCCAGGCAGCAGCACAGGATACGGTGGAACTCGGGCAGCATCTCCTGCTTCTTGGCGCGCAGCTCCTCGACGGCGGCACCCTGCTCGTGCATCTTACGCAAGATCGTGGCATCCTTGCGCAGCAGCGTCGTGAGCAACGTGTTCATCTGCGAGGTGTCCTTGTTGCAGGCGGTGTCGGGCATGAGGGCCTTGGGCACGGCGCCCCACTTCTTAACGAGGTTGCAGCAAAAGACGAACTGGCCGCCGTCATCGAGCGGGGTCAGCATGAGCTGCGTGACCTCGCGGTCGTTCCAGGGACGGTCGGCGGTGTCGATGACGTACTCGAGGCGCGAGTTGCAGCGCTCGAGCTTGTCGTAGAACTGCACGTAGTTCTGGGAGAACTCGAAGTCGTCGACGTCGAGGTTCTCGAGCACCTTGGAACGCAGGACATTGAGCGTCGAGAACATCCAGCAGCGGCCCGAGTGACGCTGGCCGGTGATGGTCTTGGCGGTCTTGAGCGACACGCCAAACGTGTCCTGGTAGTTGCGCGCCTGGCGACGGTCGACGCTCGCCTCGACAACGTTCAGGGCCGTCACGGCGTTGCGTGCGACACGGTTGGCGCGGACGTCTGCGAAGGTCGACGTCAGCTCGTTGACGGTGGAAAAGTCCAGCTCCTCGGAAGCCACGGGGCATCCTCCTCATTTGATGTGAACAATGGTGTCAAGCATAGCGCTTGAATGGCTCGCCCCGCCCGCAATGTCCTATCATGTTCTGCGCGACGATCCGCTCGCATCCCATCACAGAAAGTGAGCCACCATGCTTCTTCGCCAGATGCTCGACATCTACGACCTCATCGACAAGCCCCAGGCCAGCGGCAACGAGGTTGCCGACTTCCTGCGCGAGCGCGGCGCCACCGACGTCGTGGTCGAGCGAGTGAGCGGCGAGCGCGGCGGCACCGACTGCATCAAGGTCCTCGTCCCCGGCTCCAACGGCAAGTCGAGCGGCGGCTCCGCACCCACGCTGGGCATCGTTGGCCGCCTCGGTGGCCTTGGCGCCCGCCCCGAGATGATCGGCGCGGTCTCCGACGGTGACGGCGCCGTGGCCGCCCTCACCGCCGCCCTCAAGCTCACCGAGATGCACGCCAACGGCGACGTCCTCGAGGGCGACGTCATCGTGGCCACCCACATCTGCCCCGACGCCCCCACGCTGCCGCACGAGCCCGTGCCCTTCATGGACTCCCCCATCGACATGGAGACCATGAACCGCATGGAGGTCGACGAGCGCATGGACGCCATCGTCTCCATCGACACCACCAAGGGCAACCGCATCATCAACGTCAACGGCATCGCCATCTCGCCCACGACCAAGCAGGGTTACATCCTGTCGGTCTCCAACGACCTCATGGACGTCATGACGCGCGTCACCGGCAAGATGCCGCAGGTCTTTGCCCTCTCGCAGCAGGACATCACGCCCTACGGCAACGACCTGTACCACCTCAACTCGATCCTGCAGCCCACCACCGCCACCGACGCCCCCGTCGTGGGCGTGGCCATCGCCACCGAGCAGATGGTCGCGGGCTGCGCCACCGGCGCCACGCACGGCACCGACGTCGAGGAGGCCGCACGCTTCGCGGTCGAGGTCGCAAAGGTCTTTGGCCCGGGTGCCTGCAAGTTCTACGACGAGCAGCAGTTTGCCCACCTCACCGACCTGTACGGCGACATGAGCCGCTTCCAGGGCATGGGCGAGGCCAAGTAGCAACGATTTCGTGGGGCCCGTCGGACAGCCGGCGGGCCCTTTTCTTGCATCGATTCATTGGACGAGACGGGAGGCGGGCACGCGCCGACCGCAGGAGACGAGACGGGCGGCGAGCATACGCCAACCGCGAAAGGCACGAGGAAGGCAGCCATGTCACACAAGACACGCATCGCAGGCATCACCGTGGGGCAGTCGCCCCGCACGGACATGACGTGCGACCTCGTGCCGCGCCTCGCAGACACCCTCGAGCTGGTGGAGTACGGCGCGCTCGATGACCTCACGCTCGAGCAGGTCGAGCGCACGCTTCCGCCCGAGCCCGGCGAGGAGGTGCTCGTCTCCCGCATGCGCGACGGCTCGCAGGCCACTTTCTCGGGCGATAAGGTCGTGCCGCTCGTACAGGCAAAGATCGAGCAGGCACAGGAGGAGGGCTGCCGCGCCATCATCGTCTTGTGCACGGGTTCTTTCCCCAAGCTCGAGCACGAGGTGCCGCTCGTCTTTCCGCAGCCGCTGCTGCACCAGTGCGCCCGCGCCCTGGCAGGCGGCAGGTGCGTGGCCGTGATGGTGCCCGAGCCCGAGCAGGCCGAGCAGGCGCGCCAATGGTGGGCGGCGAGCGGCGTCGACGTCGACGTGGTGGCCGCGAGCCCCTACCAGGGCATCGACGGCGTCTCGCGCGCGGCCCGCAGCCTGCGCGGCCACGACGACGCGTTTCTGTGCCTCGACTGCATGGGCTTCACGGTGGCGATGCGCGACGCCGCGAGGCGCGAGAGCGGCCTTGACGTGCTGCTGCCCCGCACCCTCGTCGCAAGCGTCGTCTCCGAGCTTCTCGGCTAAAGATGGGACACTTGCGCCCGTAGCCTTTCTGTCCCACTTTTCCTGCGGTTTGGGACGATAAAGCTACGGGCTTAAGTGTCCCAACTTTCCCACTTTTCCTGCGGTTTGGGACGATAAAGCTACGGGCTTAAGTGTCCCAAACCGCTAGGCGCGCACGCTCGCAAGGCCGCCGTAGATGGACTCGGTGAGGCGCACCTCACAGGGCACACGGTGGATGCCGTCGGGCGCAAAGCCATGGCCGATGCGCCCCAGCAGCAGGCTCGCCGCCAGCGAGGCGATGGCGCAGATGGGCTGCACCACACAGGCGGGGATGGGGTCGAAGACGTCGGCGAACTCGAGCTCGTCAAAGCCCGCGAACCCCAGGTCGACACCCGGGCTGATCTGGCGGCGTAGCATCGCCTTGAGCGCGCCCAGCTCCAGATAGTGGTTGCAGGCGAACAGCGCCGTGACGCCCTCGTCGATGAGCTCGCCCGCAGCGCTCGCGGCGATGTCCTTGACTGACTCGCAGCGGCGTATGAGCCGCTCGTCCGCGCGCATGCCGCGCGCCTCGTAGGCGCTCTTCCACCCGCGCGTGCGCTCCGCACCCACATGGGACACGTCGCTCATGGCAACGAGGCCCACGCGCTCGTGGCCCGCGTCGAGCATGGCGCCCACCGCCTGGCGCACGGCCTCGCAGTTGTCGACCACGATCGAGTCTGCGCTGGGCCCCACGAGCGGGTTGTCGATGAGCACCACCGGCACGTCGACGTGGCGCAGGAACTCCGCCGAAGACCCCGGCAGCTCGGAGAGCACAACCACGAGGCCGTCGACCTGGCGCGACACCAGAAAGTCAACCTTCTCGACCAGAAGGTCGGGGTCTCCCTGGTACTCGACGAAGAGGGCCGCGTAGCCCAGCCGCTCGAGCTCGTGCTCGATGAGACCCATGAGCGAGCCCGCGAAGGGGCTCGTGGCGCTGCCTATGAGAATGCCCACAGTGTAGCTGTGGGCCGTGGCAAACGCTCGGCCCAGGATGTTGGGCTGGTATCCCAGCTCCGAGATGGCGCGCTCGATGCGCTGGCGGTTATCCTCGCGCAGCTGCGCCCCGTTGAGATAGCGCGAGACCGTGGCAACCGACACGCCCGCTTCGCCTGCGACGTCCCTGATCGTTGCCACGGTCCCACCTCTTCTACGTATGGCCCCGCATGTGCGGAAGTTGCCTCTACTCGTCGTCCTCGTCGTCTGCGCAGACCTCGAACTTGCGCGTGTCGACGCCGTTCTTGCCGGCGTTTACGGCCGTCTCGACCAGCGAGGAAATCGTGGCCGACTCGTCGGAGCTGCGGGCAAAGAGCGTCTCGATGAGCATGGGCAGGTTGGCGCCCACGACGATCTCGACGTCGGGCGTGGTCTGGGAGGCCATCATGGCCTGGTTGAAGGGCGTACCGCCGAGAAGGTCGCAGAACACGACGACACCATCGGTCTGCTCGCGCATCGCGGCGATCTCACCGTGGATGAGCTCGGGGTAGTCGGACGCCTTGTCGACGTCGAACGGCACGACCTTGAAGGCCTCCTGCCTGCCGGCAACGAGCTCGAGGGCGCCGGCCAGACCGGGGGCGAACTCGCCGTGACCCGTGAGGATGAAACCAATCATGTGAAACCTCCTTGTTGTGGGCGCATGGCCCGGATTTATGGGTGCTTTGTGGCAAGTACGCTCTAGCGGCCGAGGCCCTGGCGCTCGAGCAGCCACTCGTTGGCACGGGCGCGGCGGGCGAGCTGTCTGGCGTAGACGCGGCCGAGCGAGCCCGAGAGCGCCTCGCGGGGGTTCTCGATTCCCGCCTTGCCAGCGGTGCGCGCGGCCTGGGCAAAGTCCTCCTCGCCCGGCTCGAGCTTGTTGTCGCGGGCCAGGGCATCGAGCGCCATGAGACGCGTGAGCTCGGAGGACGCCTGGGCCTTGAGCATCTGGCGCAGCTTCTCCTCGCTCGTGTGCTGCGAGTTGAGGTACTCGGTGATGGTGTAGCCGCCTCCGTGCACTTGCTCGAGCAGGCCCTCGAACGACGCTTGGGCCATGGCCTCGACGGCATCTGCGGGCGGCATCGAGGTCACGCGACCAGTGAGCTGGCTGGCAGCGCGCTCGAGCAGCTCGTCGTGCTGCTTGCTCTTGGCCTCGGCCACGAGCGTCTTGCGCACGATCTGCTTGAGGCCGCGCACGTCGTGGGCATTGGGCATGTTCTCGGCCACCCACTCGTCGGAGAGCTTGGGAGCCTTGACGCGCAGGATGTCGCGCACAGCAACGCGCAGCTCGCAGGCGCGCGAGCGGCCGTCGTCGCCAAGCTCGCCGTGGATTCGCCAGCCCTGGGACAGGTTCGTGCGCTTCGTGTCGCGGATGCGCATGCCCAAAAGCAGTGTGGTGACCTTACCGGGAAGCGCGGCCGAGCCCACGAGGTAGCGGAAGTTGGTCTTCGTGAGGTCGGCAATCTTGCCGCTCGCCGCCTTACCCTGGATGTCGATGACCACGGTGTCGCCCATGCGCGGCGTGCTCACGCCCAGCGCCGGCTGCAGGGTGCCGTGGCCTGCCACGAGCTGGGCCACGTTCTGGTCGACCTCGGCCTCGCTCACGTGCGGGGCCTTGACCGGGCCCAGCGGATAGGGCTCGGCCGAGGCGATGTCTGCCTGCGGCATCACGAACACCGACAGCTCGAGCTCGTTGCCCCAGGCGCTTTCGACCTTAGGCACGAACAGGGGCACGACGCCCTCTTGTTCGAGCGCCTCGTCGACCTCGGGCGCGGCACCCGGGTCATCGAGGTTGATGACGTCGCTCACGTCGTGGTCGAACGAGACCTTCCAGCTCTCGAAGCCGGCGTCGGCGGGCTTCCTGTCGATGGTCGTAACCCCCATGCAAAACTCCTTGCAAAGACAAGCGCCCCGAATGCCCGATCGGCACCCGGGGCGCGCGAACTAACGCGAACCCTAGTACTCGGCGAGACGGTCGGCGAACTTGTCGAGCAGCTTCTGGTTGAACTCAGGGCCGCCGTCGACGTTGGCGCTCATGAACACGGGCGGAGTCACGCCGCGCTCGAGCAGGATGTCGAGCGACTCCATGATGGCGCAGTCGAGCAGCATGCAACCGGTGTAGAGCGAGGTGCCGCCCACCTTGGTGTCAAGTCCCTCGACGTCGATGCAGGCGTCGCCAAACGAGCTCTTGTTGTCGAGCACGACGTCGCCAAACTCATAAAGGAGCTTGCCGTCGGCGCGGCGTGAGGTGCCGGCCTTGGAGACCTCGAGCGCGGTGACGACGATCGTCTTGACGCCCTTCTTCTGGGCGAGCTCGGCGATGTCGATGCCCAGGGGGTTGCGGCCCGAGTTCGAGATGACCACGAGGCAGTCCTGCGGGCGCAGGTCGAGCTTGTGCATGAACTGCTCGCCCGTGCCGTTGAGCATCTCGTAGATGCCGTTGGACGGCTCGCGGATGATGCGGGTCTGGATGTAGCCACCAGCGCGGCCGCAGATCTCGAGGGCGTTACCAAACGAGTGGCCCGAGCCAAAGGCGCGGATGATACCGCCGCGCTCGATGGTGTCGGCAAAGATGGTCGCGGCCTCGTGGATGGCGTCCTCCTGGCCGTCGGTGACCTCATCGATGCGCTTGATGATCTCTGCCTTGAAACGCTCGGCGGTCTTGTTCATGCAAGTCCTCCCCTTCTTTGGGTCTTTGCGAACACGATGCATACGCTGGGTTTTGAGCCCATGCGTGCCAGACCGCCCGCCTGGCACGCATGGACCGGCTCGTCCCGGGTCGCCGGGAGGAGCCCGCCCTCAAAAAGAGGGGTCGGGTGCGTTGGCGCCCGACCCCTCTCGATTGGGCCCTACTTCAGGAAGTCCGTGAGGTGGGTCACCGGGTCCTGCGGAACGAGCTGCGTGGTGATCTCGATGCCGCGGGCCAGCAGGTCACGGAACTGCTGCTCCTGCTCGTCGGTGACGTTAACGTACTTCTTGACGACGTGCGTATCGTCCTTGCCGCCCATGTTGCCGATGTTGATCGTCGTGATGGGCAGGCCAAGGTCGATGAGGCGAATGATGTCAGCGGGCGAGTTCACGATAAGGAACACGCGCTGGCCGGCATACTTGCCCTCGAGAATCTGCTTGGCAGCACGCTCGACCGGAATGATCGAGGTCTTGATGCCAGCAGGGGCCGCCATCCTCAAAACCGACTTGCGCATGTCATCGGCAGCCACCTGATCATTGGCAACCATAATGCGCGTGAGCTTGAGCGAGTTCGACCAATAGGCCACGACCTGCCCGTGAATCAGTCGGTCATCAATGCGGATCGCAACAATGCCGGGCATGCCCTCGAATTCGTCAGCCATAGTGCTACCTCCTCAGATTAGGGTCTACTTAGCCAGGATACCGGTGCAGCCAAGCAGCAGACCAACAACGATGACGATGAGAATCGCCTTGTTGGAAGTCATACCCTTCTTGGAGAGCAGCCAATACACGAGAGCAGTGCCGCACAGGGGAAGCAGGGACGGCATGATGCCATCGAGCAGGTCCTGGACAGGCTGCGAGACGTCACCAAAGGTGAACGTGCCGGGCGCGTGGATCGAGACGACGGAGCACACGAGGGCGCCAACGACGACAAGGCCCAGGATGGAGGCGGCGTCGGTGATGGGCTTCATGTTCTCGGCGATCGTGCCGACCGCGGACTGGCCCTGCGTGTAGCCGATCTTGAACAGGAACCAACGGATGATGGTCGTCACAACGCCCATGGCAATCCAGATGAAGCAGCCCACGGGGTTGCCGTCGAGAGCCATGTAGGCGGCGATGGCGCCAAAGATCGTCGGGATGACGACGCCGAAGATGGAGTCGCCCACGCCAGCGAACGGGCCCATGAGGCCGGTCTTGATGCCGCTGACGGCCTCCATGCCGTCGAGCTTGAGCTCGGGCTCAATGGCGCAGTCAATGCCGAGGATGATGAAGGCCATGTCGGGCGTCGTGTTGAAGAACTGAAGGTGGTTCTTCACGGCAACCTGCAGGTCGTCCTCGTTGGTGTAGATCTCCTTCAGGGCGGGCATCATGGCGTAGCAGTAGCCCGAGCCCTGCATCTTCTCGTAGTTCCAACCGATCTGGCCCCAGAAGTACCAGCGCCAGAAGACCTTGTTGAGCGTCTTCTGCGAAAGAGCGGTGTTACTCGTCGTCATCGATGGTCCCTCCCTCGGTGCTAGCAGCCACAGCGGCAACGGCCGGCTTCTGCTGAGTGAACTCGTAGTACTTCACGGCAGCGAAGGCGAGGCCCACGAGAGCAACGCCCAGCATGGGGACGTTGAGGTAGGCGGCAAGCACGAAGCCGAGAAGGGCGTACGGCCAGAAGCGGTTGAGCGGCATGAAGTGAAGCAGGATGGCGATACCGACAGCGGGGAGCATGCCGGAGACGCACTTGAAGCCGTTGAGCAGCCACTCGGGAGCGGCGGCGGCGAGGCTGGCGACGACGTCCTGGCCAAGGGCGAGGCACAGGAAGACGGGGATGGCGCGGGAGAGGCACCAAGGAATCGTGCCCAGCAGGCAGCCGAGCTCGACCTTGCGCCAGTTCTTCTCCTCAGCACCGGCATCGGCCATGTTCTGGAACGCGGTGTTGCAGAAGCGGCCGAGAATGTCGCACTGAACGAGCAGCAGGCCCACGGGCACGGCGATGGCAAGACCGATCTCGGTCGAGCCGGTCGTGACGGCGAAGGCGGTGCCGATCAGGGCGCCGGACATGTAGTCGGGAATCGACGAGCCACCATAGGTGCCAACGCCGAGGACCATGAGCTGAAGCGTACCGCCGATGAAGAGGCCCGTGGCCACATCACCCATGACGGCGCCTGCGAACAGGCCAGCGATAACCGGCTTCGACAGGTAGAACTGCGGTCCCAGCATCTCCCAGGTGACAAACGCCGCGTACACAGTAAGAGCTATGATCTGCGGAAAGCCCATTCCAATTCACCCTCTCTTCTCTTTCTCGGGATCACCCGATCCCTGGCGCCAACCACCTCCCAGGTTGGGTGGCGCCTGTTTACCTACGCGCCCCACGCCGGAGGCGCGTGGGCAGACCCGGGCCCTTGGGTCCACGAGTTAGTATATGAACTCTGTCAACGATTCGTGTATCGCTTCTGTAACCGTTTCAATTCTGGGCGTGAACGGTCGTATTACATAAAGCAGGCGGCCTCCAAAACTACGTTGAAGGCCGCCTGAAACGTTGTTTGAAATTCTAGCTAGATGCCGGGTTTAGTACTCCGGGGCACCCAGCGACTCGCCCGCAAGGTAGGTCTCGCGCAGGTTGAGCTCGTGGTCGAAGACGACGAAGTCGGCGTCGCGGCCCGGCTTGATGGAGCCGCAGCGCGCGTCGATGCGCGCGGAGCGAGCGGCGACCTCGGTGGCCATGCGAATGGCCTCGTCGGCGCTCGCGATGCCCCAGTCGACCACGTTCTTGACGCCGCGGGCGAGGGTGAGCACCGAGCCGGCGATGTTTCCGATGGAGCCGTCCTCGTTCTCGAGGTAGCACAGACCATCCTTCATGACGACGGGCAGGCCTCCGCTCATGTAGTGGCCCTCGGGCATGCCGCCGCAGCCCAGGCAGTCGGTGATGAGCACGCTGTGCTGCCAGCCCTTGGCGCGCACGAGTGCCTTGATGGCGGCAGGCTGCACGTGCTTGCCGTCGCAGATGACCTCGGCATAGGTCTCGGGCGTAGCCATGGCGCAGCCCAGGGTGCCCGGCTCGCGGTGGTGCAGGCCGCGCATGCCGTTGTAGGTGTGTACGAAGCAGGTGGCTCCGGCGTTCACCGCGGCAAGCGCCTCCTCGTAAGTGGCGTCGGAGTGACCGATCGAGGTGACGACGCCCTCGGCGTCGAGCGCGGCGATGTAGGCCTCGGAGCCCTCGCGCTCGGGGGCAAGGGCGCTCTTGACGATGCGGCCGCCCGCGGCATTCTGCCACTTGGCGAAGACCTCGTAGGAGGGGTCGATGAGGTAGGCAGGGTTCTGGGCGCCCACGTGTTTCATCGTGAAGAAGGGGCCCTCAAGGTAGATGCCCTGAATGTGGGCGCCGCGGAAGTCTGCGCCGCGCACCTCGTCGGCCTTGGCGATGGCAGCGCAGCACTCGCCGATGTGCTCGGCGTCGTCGGTGAAGGTCGTGGGGACCCACGACGTGGTGCCGCAGCGGGCAAGCGCCTCGCTCGAGGCGTTGATGCCAGCGGCGTCAGCGTCGATCGTGGCGTGGTTGTAGAAGCCGTGGATGTGGGTGTCGACCATGCCGGGGGCAATCCAGCTGCCCGTGTAGTCGCACACCTCGACGCCCTCGGGCGCCTGCGCGCTCCAGGTGCCAAAGACCCCGTCGCTCACGGTGAGGTACCCGCCATCGACCGAGGAGCCCGGCAGGAAGAACCTGTCTGCCTTGATTGCGTACGTAGCCATGCCCGTCCCTTCTCGCATGCGCGAATGAGGTTGCCGCCGGCCTAGGTGCCCGCGGTCCGCCGTATCGAAACGTTCGCCGAAGGGGCACATTTCTCTCAAATACCCCTTCTTTATACTCAATATAGTATGTTGGCCGCTGCCCCGCGCCCGCGCAACCGCTGGCCCGTGGGCGGCTTTCCGCAAACGGTGATGTGCATGAAGACCCCCAAGTACGCCTTGATCAAGGAAGACCTCCGCCGCGAGATCGAGAGCAAGAAGTTTGAGAACGGCCAGCGCTTCTACAGCGAGTCCGAGCTCATCGAGCGCTACGGCGTGAGCTCCATCACCATCGTGCGCGCCCTGCGCGAACTCGTGAACATGGGCTACCTCGTGCGCAGCCAGGGCAAGGGGACCTTCGTCTCGCGCACCCGCAAGCGTAGGCTCGTGGAACTCACGGACATGGAGCCGTGGGAGGGGGCCACGAACGCCGAGACCGTGCGCGTGGTGTCGATGGAGCCCGGTGACGACCCCGAGGTTCGCAAGATGATGCACCTGGCCCCCGGCGAGGGCTACCACAAGATAGTGCGCGTGCGCAGCAGCGGAGACGTGCCGGTGGTGCTGCAGCGCTCCTACATCCCCAGCCGCCTCGTGCGCGGCGACCTCGACCCCAGCGAGTACGTCTCGGTCTACAGCCGCGTGCGCGAGGACTTCAACATCTCGCTGAACGACGAGCAGGCCACCGAGGTCGACGACGTGGTCTTCCCAGCGCCGCCCGAGGCCGCCGAGGTGCTGGGCTATACCGGGCCCATGCCCGCGGTGCGCGAGCACAAGCAGACGGTGCTGGCCACCGGCGAGGTAGTCGAGGACGCCCTGTCCTACCTGCGCTGGGACTACTTCCGCCTGGGCTTCACCTCGCTCGACCGCGGCAACACGCTGAGGGACTAGGCACCCTTGGCGCAGCGGTGGGCGGCGGAGCGGGCCGGATGGGCGCGCCACGTCATCAACATTTCGCCGGATGCGCCCATGGAACGCTTTGGCTCGCTGGCGGATGCGATGCCGCGCATCGCCGGCCAACTCGCTATAACGAGACCAGGCCGCACGCGGCCCCATCCATTGGCCATGCGCCACCCGGCGACGACGAAGGAGCGAACATGCTGAACGGAATCCCCAAGAACGTCTCCCCCGACCTGCTCAAGGTCCTTATGGAGATGGGCCACGGTGACGAGATCGTCCTGTCCGACGGCAACTACCCCGCCACCTCGAGCGGCAACCTGCTCGTTCGCTGCATTGGCTTGGGCGTACCCGAGATCCTCGAATCGATCCTCACGCTCATGCCGCTCGACGACTACGTCGAGAGCCCCGTCGCGATGATGGAGTCGCCCACGCCCGACGAGCCGCCCATCTGGGCCACCTACCGCGAGATCATCGCCAAGCACTGCGGCGACGTGAAGATCACGCACATGGAGCACGACGCCTTCATCGAGCGCGCCCGCAAGACCTACGCCATCGTGGCGACCTCCGAGGAGGCCACCTACGCCAACATCCTGCTGCGCAAGGGCGTCGTGAAGTAGCTCGAGCAGCACGGCGAGTCCGAGAAGCACCAACGGCGCGAGAAACGCAGAGGGAGTCGCAGGCACAGGCCCGCGGCTCCCTCTTTGCGCATGCAGTCGGTCGGTGGCATCACTCACGACCAGCCATCGTCACCCACTCGCCAACAACCGCAAATTCCTAGGAAAACGCCGTTATCCGCATTTAACGGATAGCGATAACGTCATTTTCCTAGGAATCTGTGAAGGGAGCAGACAAGCGGGCGCCGGGCCCTAGCGCGTGAACGGGAACTCGCCACGGGCAAGGGCCAGTACCGCGTCGGCCACGGCCTCGTCGGCACAGGGGCCAATGTGCCAGCGGGCGGCGGCCGCAGCGGCGGGCGTCGCGTTCGCCACGGCCACGGAGTTCTTCACGGCCTCGAGCATCGTCAGGTCGTTCTCGGCATCGCCAAAGACAAAGACGTCGTCCTCAGAGATACCCAGGTAGTCGCGCAGGTAGAGGGCGGCAGCGCCCTTGTTCCAACCCGCCGGCATGATGTTGGTGAAGCCTACCTGCGGCACGTCGAAGTCAAGCTCGCCCACCTCGGCAGAAAGCGTGTGCGCAAGCTCGTAGGTGGCGTCGAGGTCGCCCGCCACGAAGGCGTTGACCTTCACCACGTCATGGGCGGGCAGCTCGGACGGCGTGCAGATCTTGCCATAGGAGGGAAACGCCACGAGCAGGTCGTCACGCGTGCCGCGGCACAGCATCGGCTGGGCGTCCTCGAAGTAGACGAGGCCAGCATGCTCGACGCCCTCCACGACCTGCGCCATGCGGGCCACGAGCTCGACGGGAATCGTCTTCTCGAGGATCTTCTCGCCCGCGTGGTAGACCTGCAGGCCGTTGGTGGCGATGCAGGTCGAGACGCACGCGTCGTCGTTGTCGAACAGGATCTTTGCCCATGATGCGGAGCGGCCCGTGCAGGGACCCACGGCGTGCCCCGCCGCCACGGCCGCGCGCAGGGCGGCACGCGTACGCTCGGGCACGACCTGCTCGCCAAACGGCAGGACGGTGCGGTCGATGTCGGTGAGGATGAGCCTCATGGGTGCCTCCTAGACAAAGAAGGCCGCGCCCCACGCCGGGACGCGGCCACGAATGCGTTCGGGCTACAGTGACTCGATGACCTTGACCACCTCGTCGACGTACTTCTCGCAGATGGCGGGCGTCGCGGCCTCGACCATCACGCGAACCAGCGGCTCGGTGCCGCTCGCGCGAACCAGCGCGCGGCCCTCGCCCTCGAGCGCCGTCTCGACGCCGGCCACGGCGGTCTTGACGCGCTCGTCGGCCATGACGGTCTCCTTGTCGGCCACCACGACGTTCTTGAGCAGCTGCGGATAGATCGTGACCGGCTCGCAGAGCTCGGAGAGGGTCTTCTTCTGGCCCAGCATGGCCTCGATGATGCGCAGGCTCGTGTTGATGCCGTCGCCGGTGTTGCTGTACTTGGAGAAGATCACGTGACCGCTCTGCTCGCCGCCCAGCGAATAGCCATTCTCGACCATGCAGGCCGAGACGTACTTGTCGCCCACGGCGGTCTGCTCGTACTTGAGACCGGCGCGCTCGAGAGCCTTGTACAGGCCCAGGTTGCTCATGACCGTGGTGACCACGGTGTCGCCCTTGAGCTGGCCGATCTTGTGCAGGTAGGTGCCACAGGCGTACATGATGAGGTCGCCGTCGACCACGTTGCCGTGCTCGTCGACCGCGATGCAGCGGTCCGCGTCTCCGTCGAAGGCAAAGCCAACGTCGAGGCCCTTCTCGCTCACGAGGTTCTGGAGCTGCTCGATGTGGGTCGAGCCGCAGCCGCGGTTGATGTTGAAGCCGTTGGGCTCGTTGGACACCACGTAGGTCTTGGCGCCCAGCGCGTCAAACACGCCCTTGGCAATGGGGGTCGACGAGCCGTTGGCGCAATCGAGGCCGATGCGCATGCCGTGCATCGAGAAGCTCGCCGAGGAGATGAGGAAGCCGATGTAGCGGTTGCGGCCCTCGACATAGTCAATCGTACGGCCGATGTCCTCGCCCGTGGCAAGGGGCACGTCCATCTTGCCGTCGATGTAGTCCTCGACCATCTCGAGGACCTCGGGCTCCATCTTGTAGCCGCCCGAGTTGATGAGCTTGATGCCGTTGTCGGTATAGGGGTTGTGGCTGGCCGTGATCATGATGCCGCAGTCGAAGTCCTCGCTGCGCACGACGTAGCTCACCGACGGGGTGGTGGTGACATGGAGCAGGTAGGCGTCGGCACCGGAGGCCACGAGGCCCGCGCCCAGCGCGTACTCGAACATGTAGCTGGAGCGACGCGTGTCCTTGCCGATGACGACCTTGGCCTTGCGGCCCTCGCGCAGGCCATAGTACCAGCCCACGAAGCGGCCGATGGCGAAGGCGTGGTCAACCGTGAGGCCCTCGTTGGCGCGGCCCCTGAAGCCGTCGGTTCCGAAGTACTTCATGAAGTTCTCCTCAGTCTTGTGCGAGCAGCGTCGGGGATGACGCATCAGGGCGCGTCCGGGACACGCCGAGAAGTCCTAATAATTATGCAACTCATGGCACGGCGCTCCCCCGCCCCGACAGAAAACGCAGAGCCAGGGGTGCGGGCGGGCGTCATGTTTTTTTCGAACGAGAAGGACGGACGCGAAGGTCTGGCTTGGGTGAGGTGGGACGGTCGCGCGGGTCTGGGCCCGCGGCCGCCGCCCCACCCCGCAGGCCCGCGTAGCGAGTACACTCGACTCATCCAACCACCAAGGAGGAGACCATGCCCACCATCGAAGAGGACCTGCGCAAGCTTGACTCTCTGCAGGCCCACCTGTTTGCCCACCGCCACGCCACAACCTCGATCATGTTCGCGGGCGAGACCTGCGACCCCGAGGAGGCCGCGAGTCCGCGCGCCGAGGCACTGGCCACCCTCGAGGAGGAGGTCCACGAGCTTCTGTGCTGCGAGAAGACCGGCCAGGTGCTCGACCGCTTGGGCCAGGCTGTGGCGGCAGGCGAGCTCGACGAGACCCGCACCGCGCAGGTGCACGTGCTCGCGCGCGAGCGATCCGAGCGCGTCGACGTGCCCGCAGACGTCCAGGCCGGCTTCGCGAAGCTGTGCTGCGAGGCCCAAAACGTCTGGACCCGCGCCAAGGGCGCCAACGACTGGGCAAGCTTTGCGCCCTACCTCGACCAGATGGTGAGCTCCATGCGCACCATCGCCAAGCTGCGCGCGCCCGAGGCAGACCCCTACGACACCTGGCTCGACGCCTACGAGCGCGGCACCTCCCGCGCCTTCTACAACCGGTTCTTTGCCGAGGTCAAGAACTGCGTCGTGCCGCTCGTGGCCGCCATTCGCGAGCGCGGCTGGCAGCCCAGCCGCGGCTGCATCGAGGGCACGTTCGACCACGACACCCAGATGGAGCTCGCGCGTGACCTGCTCCGCGTCGAGGGCCTGCGCGCCAGCGCCCTCACCCTGTCGGAGACCGAGCACCCCTTCACCGACTCGGTCTGCAGCCGCCACGCCTACATCGCCACGCACGTCTACGAGGACGACGTCATCAGCAACGTCTACTCGATGCTTCACGAGGGCGGCCACGCGATGTACGAGCAGAACATCGACCCTGCCTACGACCGCACGATCTTGAACGGTGGCGTCTCGAGCGGCGTGCACGAGAGCCAGAGCCGCTTCTTCGAGAACTACGTGGGCCGCTCCGAGGCCTTTGCGCCCGTGCTTCTCGACACCCTGCGCCGCCACTTCCCGGGCCGCTTCGACGGCGTGAGCGCGCGTGACCTCTACCTCGCCACGAACCGCGCCGAGCCGGGCCTCGTGCGCACCGAGGCCGACGAGCTCACTTACCCGCTCCACATCATCATTCGCTACGAGATCGAGCAGCTGCTCTTCGACGGCAAGGCCACCGCGGCCGACGTCCCCGCCCTGTGGAACGAGCGCTACCGCAGCTACCTGGGCCTCGAGGTGCCAAGCGACACCCTGGGGTGCCTGCAGGACGTCCACTGGTCCTGTGGCGACATGGGCTACTTCCCTACCTACGCGCTGGGCGGCGCCTATGGCGCGCAGCTGCTCGACGCCATGCGCGCGGGCGGCGTCGACTTCGAGGGTGCGTGCGCGAGCGGCGACCTCGAGCCCATACGCGCGTGGCTGCGCGAGCGTGTCTGGCGCCACGGTCGCACCATCGACCCGATACCTCTCATCGAGGCGGCGTGCGGCGGGCCCACCGACGAAAGCCACTACACGCGCTACCTCACCGAGAAGTTCAGCGCCATCTACAACCTCTAGGAGGCACCGTGCGAGCACTTATCCAGCGCGTGAGGCATGCGAGCGTCACGGTGGAGGGCGAGGTCACGGGCAGTTGCGGCAAGGGGCTGCTTGTGCTGCTTGGCGTGGGTCATGGCGACGACGAGGCCGTGGCAGACAAGCTGTGGGACAAGATCTTGGGCCTGCGCATCTTCGAGGATGAGGCGGGCAAGACCAACCTGTCGCTTGCGAGCGTGGGTGGCGAGGCGCTCATCGTGAGCCAGTTCACGCTCTACGCCAACTGCAGGCGCGGGCGCAGGCCGTCGTTTACCGACGCGGCGGCGCCCGACGTGGCAAGCACCCTCTACGAGCACCTCTGCGAGCGTGCCGAGCAGAGCCTGGGCGCCGGGCACGTGGGCCGCGGCGTCTTTGGCGCAATGATGGATGTTACGCTCGTGAACGACGGTCCCTTCACCATCTGGCTCGACACCGACGAGCTGTAAGACAAGGCGGGCGCGAGGAGCGAGTTCCTCGCGCCCG
>UQSV01000021.1 GCA_900543875.1 uncultured Coriobacteriaceae bacterium
GCCGTCGGTGGGGTTGTGCTGGGCATCTGCCATGGGTGCTCCCGTGGTCGTGGCGAGGCGCGCCCGGCATCCGGGTGCTGTCCGTTCCGCCGAGCAGGTCGCTTGCGCCTCGCTTGTTGACTGATTAACAACTCGATCGCAGACCATTCTAGGGAAGGTTGTTAAGCTGTCAACATTTCACAGGGCGCACACACGGGAGGGAGGGAGGGAGCCGCGGGCGGGAGCAAGCGCGGGCGTAGCCGCGCAGGGCCTGGGCGAAGGCGTGGTCCAGCTCAACGTGGCTCGGCTCGGCTCGGCTCGGCTCGGCTCGGCTCGGGCGAGAGTCTAAACCTGCAGGGCACTTAGGGCAAAGAAGATCACGATGTTAACCGCGCAGGCTACGAGCACAACGAGACGGGCTCGCCTGGCGGGAATGCGGCCAAACCAGGCGATGCGCTCGCGAAGGTAGCGCCTGTCCATCAACCCATAGGCCACACCCAGCACGAGCACGGGAACAAACACGAGGTAGCCATAGATGTTTTGCAGCATCGTGGGCTGGTTCCACTGCGAGGGAGTCACCGCGTCATAGACGCTCGCGGCAACGATGGCAGCGGCAAGCACGGCAATGGCGACGCAGCGTGCGGGGGCCGTTGCGCGGCGCAGGCCACCGATTCTCTCGCGCGCATCAACGGGTTGGGAGGTGGTTTGTGCCGTGCCCCCCTCGCCCAGTGCCGCAAACGCGGCCGCCAGCTCGGCCGCGGACGCATGGCGAGTCGCCGGGTCGAGCGCACAGGCGCGCGCGATGACGCCGCGCCAGCCATCGGGAACAGACGGGTCGGCAAAGCCGCGCTCGCGGTCGAGCGGCTCTGGGTCGCGCCCGGTCAGGCAGAAGAACGCGAGCATGCCAAGGGCGTAGACATCGGTGCGCACGTCGGTCTGGCCAAAGCCGTACTGCTCGGGCGGCGCATAGGCGCGCGTGCCCAGATGCGTCGTGTCCGTCTCGGCGCCCTCGTGCCAGGCGCGGGCGATGCCCAGGTCGATGAGCACGGACAGCGCATGGGTGTCGCTGGGACAGATGAAGTTTGACGGCGTGAGGTCACGGTGAATTACCGGCAGCTCAAAGGCGGTGTGGAGCTCGTCCGCAGCCACGCAGAGCTGCGGCACGATACGCCGCGCAAACGCCAGGCGGCCCTCCGGCGGTGCGGCCTCGACCGCCTCGCGCAGGGTGTGCCCCGGGATGCGCTCCATGACCACGACGAGCTTGCCGCCACAACGTTCGCAGCTCACGATGCGCGGCAGCTGGCGATAGCGAGCTCCGAGCTGCTGGCGCTCGTAGAGCTGCTCGTAGACGCCGCCAATGCCCGCCGCGGCATCGATGATCTTGCGCACGTAGGGGCCCAGCTCGCCGCCGGTCGCCGTGCGCAGCCAGACGAGCTGCGTGAGCTCGCCGGGCGCGCTCTTGAGCACACACTCGACGCGGTAGGTATCCGCCGGCTCGCCCAAGGCGGTCGCGAGCTCGTCATGGAGGCTGTCTGTCTTGGATGTTTGCATGGCTCCATCATAGCAAGGGGCCAGATGCGTTCGGCATCCGGTCCCGAGGTTGGTGCAAGGTATGGTCAAAGTGCAATAAAGCGCAGCTAGCAGATGGTACGCTCGCCAAAGCGATAGAGTTCCTCGTTGACCTTCTGCAGCGAGCAGCCGCGGTCAAGGCAGAAGATGATGATGGCGTCGCGGCGATCCTTGCTGTAGAGCGAGCTCACGCCCGCGGCCTCGAGGGCGCGGTTGGTCTCGCGCAGCGTGAGAGCCATGGAGAAGGCAATCTGCAGCACCTTATCGCGGCTGGGGTTGCGCGCGCCCGTAAAGATCTGGTAGCCAAAGGTCTCGTTGAGGTTGGCCATGTGGACGACCTCGGCTCGGGCCAGGTGCTTCTTGACCAGCAACATGTTGAGGTAGTCCGACAGGTTTGGCGCGTCGAGCGCGTGCGCCCCGAGGAAGCCATCGATGCTTGGCGCCTCGAGCAGCTCGTCGAGCAGTTCCTCCGTCAACGGTTCCGCCATGAAGCCCTCTCCTGCCAAATGCCTAGATCCTAGAAACCAGAAACGTCACCCAGCTTATAGCTTGCGACCTTGTCGACGGCCGTCATTCCCGTGGCCTCGAACTTCCACGTTCCATCGGCAGCGAGGTTGTTGGTGTTGGCGAGCGCGGTGCCAATCTGGTTGCCATCGGCGTCAAAGAGGTTGTAGCTCACCTGCACGTAGCTGAGCTGGTCGTTCGTGTTGTTGGTAAGGATGCCCGATATCTTGGTCGAGTAGGCATCGCCGTCCATGGCCTCGTCAGTGATGGAATACTTGTCAGCAGCAGCGGTCGCATCGAGAGTTGTGGCGACATCGTTCGAGGTCAGAGAGGCGGTAGCGTCATCGATTGCAGCAGCGTACATGCTCTGGGTGCCCAGCACGATAACGACGGCGAGCACGTTCACGACCACCGACGCAATGGCCATGCCCTTACCGGCCTTCTTGCCGCGAAGCGCGCCGGTGAGTCCCACGATGGAAAATACCAGGCCAATGGCGGCAAGGACGAACGAGAGGTTGTTGATGAAGGGCAAGAACGAAGTCACCAGGGCAATGATGCCCAGAACGAGGCCCACGATTGCGGCTGCCGACTTGGGCTTCTGAGGTGCGTTGTTATCCGCCATGTTTCTTCCTTCCCGAGGGGTTACGGTTGCCCCATCGTAGAAAAGCGCAGAGGGAAATATCGTAGCGGAGCGCTAATTAGTGGACAGACAGGCAGTCTTGCTACGCCCGTCTGGCATGAAATTGGCTCAGTGCAGCCAATCGAAAAATCAAAGGATATCCCGGATTGGCCATTTAGGGCGCTTTAGTTCCGACAGGCACCAACAACGGGCTCCAGTTCGATTTAACGGATAGCTCAGAGTACGTTCCTCGCATCCTCGCTGGCTGCAAAAACGCACTCTCTTGCTAGCAAGAAACTTCGCACTTCCAAAAATGTCAGTGAAACCGGTTACACGTGCGATGGCGCAAATTAAAGGATAGACCTAGGAGCTCACGGCGACCGACTTGCGTTGCCGCGCAACGCTCAAGGGGTCAAGCGTGCACCCAAATACCTCACTTTCCTATCCCTAAATATCGACGTACCGCACGTGTAAACGGTTTCACTGACAGAATGGCAACGGTCGGGAGCTTGGAGGACACGTACACGCCGCCATTTGGCGCGCCCAGAAAGTTTGTCCTTCCAAAATTGTCAGTGAAACCGGTTCCCGGTGCAGCTGATCAAAATAACGGATAGGGAATCTGGCTCAGCCGGACCACAAATCGTCCAAGCAGACACCAGAACTGCAATTCAACGGACATCAAGAGGCCTCATGGGGACGCTTCCAAGCTCAAATCTATCCCCTAAACAGCAGGCCGCTGCACCAGAAACCGCTTACATTGACAGAAGCGGTCAGCCCAAAGGAGGCGCCAATGAAGTTTGGCATGCGCAAGCCCCGCATCAAGAAGTCGATTGCGACAAGGACGCGCGGCAAGGCCACGTTCAGTATCTGGGATTTATTCAAGCAGCGGCGCGTCCGGCCAGGTGACCGTACCCCAGTAGCGATGCGCCCGGCCTGACGGTCACGCCCAGCGACACCGTCACATTCAAGACAAAGAGAGGGCGCCGGGATAATCCCGACGCCCTCACAAAGCAAAGCTTCTAACGAGCGTCCCAACGCGCGGGCGAGCCTACTCCCCCAGCAGCGCCTTGGTCCAGGCGGCCTCATTAAACCCGGGGATGGCAAAGTCATCGCCCACAAGCAGCGGACGCTTCACCAGCATGCCATCGGTGGCAAGCAGGTCGAAGCACTCAGCGTCGGACATGCCGGCGTCGAGGCGAGCCTTAAGGCCAAGCTCGCGATGCTTCATGCCAGATGAGTTGAAAAAGCGGCGCACGGGCAGGCCCGAACGAGCATGGAAGCTGGCGAGCTCGCCAGCCGTGGGGTTGTCGAGCACGATGTCGCGGTCGATGTAGTCAACGTCGTGATCGTCAAGCCACTTCTTGGCCTTCTTGCAGGTGGAGCACTTGGGATATTCGATAAACAGCACGCTCATGACAGATCCAATCAGTCGATGTTCGCCAGTGCCCTAAAGGCGTCATCATATTCTTCCATGAATTTGACCGAATGAGCCACGAAATCGTCGTTGGTGACGACCTTGACGTTGGCGCCGTCGACACCTCAAGGACACTCGCCGCGCTATTAAGTAAGCAGCTCAACGCGGGAATCAGCCTCGTCCTAGCGGTTACCAGAGACAGCCTTTAATGTCCGAGAGCGCTAGTAAAATGAGTTGACTTACAGGCCTCAATATCAGAAGCGAGTCGCGATGGACGGCATCCCCAGCGGCAATTGGCGCGCAAGAAACATCGTCATCGACCTCGAGTTCACCCCCCCGTGTCGACTGAGCATAGGGTCGATGGACTCAAGAACGAAATCATCGAGATAGGCGCCGTCAAATTGGATGCCCAAGGCGAATACTGCGGCGAGTTTTCACACCTCGTGGCACCCCAGTACGCGAACGGCGTCAACTGGTTTGTCAAGGACCTCACGTCCATCACCAGCTACGACGTCTATAACGCCGACGAGCTCAGCGTGGTCGTATTTCAGTTGGCGGAGTGGATTGGCAATCTTCCGGCTCGCATGATCACGTGGAGCAGAACGGACAAGCGGCAGCTGACCAAGGAATGCCTCGTCAAGCGCATCCCAACGAACAGGCTTCCAAAGGATTGGCTCGACATCCAGCCCCTCTTTCCACCGCTCATGGGTCTCGACAGAGAGGCCGTCTCGCTTGGGGATGCTGCGGACTGGTTTGGCTGCCATGACCCAAACGGACACGATCATCACGCGCTCTCCGACGCAAAGGCTACGGCCAGCCTGCTAAGCAAACTTATAAACGGAACGCTTGCCGAGCAGCCCGGCGCAGCGGACGTTCGCAGGCGTCTGGGAATGGAGCCCATAGCGGGCAAGCGGGCTGAAACAGCCAACCAACTCAGGTTCCTCTCGGCAAAGTTGAGGGCTCAGGAGGTGCTTGGGTTGGGATAAGAAGAAGCCCAATAAAGCCCAGCGGCATGCTGATAGATTTCGCCGACAACCACATGTGAGCGCGAGAATAATCGCCGGGCGTTGAACAGCGCACATGATAAATGCGGCAAGGCCCGGTAGCAAACGGAATGCCACCGGGCCTTGTTGTTTAACACCCTAGGCTTCGAGATCACACGTACGTTGTCTTCACGTCGTAGACAAAGTCATCGCCAAGGTCCAGCGCCTCGAAGTGCTTCTTGGCGCATTGGATCTTCCCGTCCTCCTTGGGACGCTTCTGGATGTTGTTGTTGCCACCGCCCTTGGTTTCGGTCACAAAGTAGACGCGATGCTCGCCTTCAACCTCACGGACGTACGCCCAGTCTGGGTTATACGATCCCAGCGGCGTATCAATCTTGAAGTTACTCGGCAGCTTTGCGAACACCTTCACCTCGTCGGATAGGTCGAGCTCAACAGCAAACGGTTTCTCAACGGAAGAGGAGTCGTAGACCACGTAGTTGTAGAGGCTCTTGCCGTGCTTTGGCTCCCAGGCGTTTTGGTCGAGGTAGGCCTTAACCTCATGAGGCTTAAGGTCCTCCATGCTGTACCACTCAGAATCCGGCAGCTTGGTGTACTTGATACCAGCAGCAACGGCTTCGGCCTTGGCAACGCTGATCTTCGTTGCCACCTGAGAAAGGAACACCGCGGGGTTGCGGGCAAACTCATCAAAGCGCCCGCAGCGCTCAAGAATGGCCTTAATCGTTGCGCGGGTAAGGCCCACAGCATCCTGCAGCTCGGCAATGGGATCGGGCAGATCGTAGACCCTGGCCCCCGTCACGCGTACCAGGGAACGCGAGTCGGCCTCGGCTTCGACGCCAGCATCATCAATCGAGACGCCCGCCATGGTCGAGAACACCTCCGGAGTCCTGACCTCTGGCATGTCCCCAATCTTCTCGCAGGCAGACGCAATGAGTCGCTCGGAGTCCACGTCGACCTCAAAGCGCGTGCGCCTGCGAATGCGGTCCCACAGCTCCTGAAACGCGGGGTCGGTCGAGACGTCCTTTGAAAGCTCGATCGTGACTTCCTTCGCCTTGTCCTTAATCTGCAGCTTCTGGGCCTTGTGCAGGATGACGGAGCATACCGCGTCCTGCGCCGCCTCCACACCACTGGGCAGCGGAACGTCGCCGCGCTCGGCAGCCTCCTTGAGCTCGCGCGTCACGTTGCCCTTGTCATCCACGAGCCCCTTTGCCCTAAGAACCTCGTACACCTGGGCAGACCTCTCATACCCCAGTCGTTCTTCGTGGCCACCCTCGTACTTGAGGGCAATGCGCGAGAAGGACTCGGGCGCCAGTACGCCAAAGTGAATGCCATCCTTCTCGAGTTCGCCCTGAAGGCCCTTGGCGAACGCCTCGTAGCTCTCGTTGGCGATGACAGTAAGCACGTTGACGTCACGGTCAAAGCAGCGCTCGCCGTTCTGGTCAACGCAAAGGCGCAGGCCACGGCCAATCTTCTGGCGCTTGGTCATGGTGTCCTTGGTCTCGACCAGCGTGCAGATCTGGAAAACGTTGGGATTGTCCCAGCCCTCCCTGAGTGCGGAGTGGCTCCAGATGAACTGAATGCGCTTCTTTGCATACTCCTCGTCGCCGTCCTTGTCAGACGGGAACGACAGCAGCGTCTCCTTCTCCCTCATGATGGTCTCGAACGTCGAGATGTCGGCGCTGGACTCCGCCTTCTTGCTTGTGTTCTTGATGCGTCCCTTGCCGTCCTGAGAAAAGTATCCCGAGTGAACGGCGGCCGCACCGACGTCGAGTGGCACGCCCGCCTTCTCATAGCGGCTGCGCCACTTGGCGGAGCTCACGGCATCCGCATACTCCTCCTCGAACATCTGGGCGTACTCGCCATTGCGAACCGGATCATAGAGGCGGTACTTCTCCACCTTGTCGATGAAGAAGAGCGACAAAACCTTGATGCTCAGAGGATAGAGCTCAAGCTGCTTCTGCAGATGGTCCTCGATGGTCTTGCGAATCTGAGCCCGCTTGACCACCTCCTCCGCGATGTCACCCACAGCTTGGCCAAGCTCGAGCGTGGTACCGTTCTGGAACTCAACCCACTCGTTGCCTGGAGCGGCAGAGATGTTGTTGACCACCCAGCCAGACTCATAGTCAGAGTTCTCGCCGCTTTTGGCGTAGAGGTCGTCGCCCGTCTTGACCGTGACCTTCTTGCGCTTTTGGCTGCCGTCCTTTTGACGCACATCAATTGAGACCTTGGCCGAGAAGGGACTGGCCTTCACGGACTCCAGGCACACGTAGGATCCGTTGAGGTCTTCCTCGGAGCGCACCGAGTCCACACAGATGCCCTTGACGAGCCCCATCTGGAAGGCGTCGACGGGACCAAGCTGATAGATCTTGTTGTACTTCTCCTTGTGCGTGGCAGAGTAGCGCAGCACAAAGAGAGGGTTCAGGCTGTTAATGGCCCCCTTGGCCTTTTGGGTGTTGTCGACGTCCTGCGGCTCGTCGATGATGACGATGGGATTGCAGGAGGACACGAGCTCGCGAGGGCTGTGGCCACCAACCAGGCGCTCGCTGGCGCGGTGAAAGAGGGTGCCTTCTTCCGCCGCCCCATCGTCCTGATAGCCACGAATGAACGCGGCGATGTTGATGATCATCACCTGAATCGAGGAGGACGTGGCAAACGTCCCCACCGAGCTCATGTCCTTGGAGTCATAGACGAAGTATTCGAGCGGCGTCTTGTCATAGAGCACGTCAAAGTGGCTCTTCATGCTCTCGAAGCTCTTCTTGACGCCCTCGCGGATGGCCACCGACGGCACAACGATGATGAACTTGGTGAGACCATAGCGGCGGTTGAGCTCGTAGATGGTGCGAATGTAGACGTAGGTCTTGCCCGTACCGGTTTCCATCTCAACCGTAAAGTCGCGCAGGCGCCCCTTGGTTGTCACGCTGGTGGGCGGCAGGCTCTCCTCCTCCTGAACGGCATGGAGGTTCTGCTCCAGCTGGGTGGCAGAGAGGCGCAGGCCATTGGCATAGCCAATCTGGAGGCCCTCGGCTGCAAAGAGCGAGCCCTCCCGGCCCCTTGCCGCGGTGAACTTGGCGTCCATGAACTCCTGGCCCTGGAAGAGGCTGCAGACGCTCTCCACGGCCTCTACCTGATGCTGCTGTTCTGAGGAATACTTGAGTTCCAACGCCATGGCTACACCGTCCTCAGCTCAACCTCGCGGCCCGTCTTCTCGGCCACGCGCTTGAAGATCTGGGCAGCGTTGAGCTTGAGCGAGTCGGTAAGAATGGAGTCACGCATGAGGACGCGGCGGGGCTCGATGTCCGCAATGGCCTCGAGCGCCTCGATGGTGAGGCCAGGGGCAAGGCAGCAGACGAGCTCCCCGCAGGCAACGGAGTAGATGGGGTAGTCAGCGGCCTCCTCCTGCTCAACGGGAAGGGTGAGCTCAAGGCCCCACTTGAGCATCATCTCAAAGACGATGTCCATATCGGAGCGGTCGGGCTTGACCACGTCGAGCACGAGCTTGCCAGGCTCGGGCTTCTCGATGCCCGAGTTGTCGAGGGTGAAGACGCGGAAGCCGATGTCGGGAAGTTTCTTGGGTTCCTCGTCGAGCTTGAGCTGACGATTGGATTCCTCAAGCTCGGTCTTTATCTTGTCGCCGGCGCGACGGATGCGCTCTTCGCCGATGTCGCAGAGAGTAGCCATTCCCGCTTGTGCACCAGTCGAATCGGGCGCACAAATCTCTGGGAGCTGAACCATGATATAACGTCTATTCATTCCGTCAGCGGCATTCATTTTTATAACCGCATGAGCAGTCGATGCACTTCCAGAGAAGAAATCGAGCACGATTGAGTCTTCTGTATTACGCAGAGAAATCAGGTATTGAATCAGCTCGATTGGCTTCGGTTGAGAAAAAGCCTTGTCAACTCCAAGCGTCTCCGCAAGCAGCTTTGTTCCATCACTGTTAAATCGCACATCTTCCGATTTTAAGACGACATCTGGCGGCTGGCCCTCTTGGACGCGACTCAGATACCGCTTGGCGCTCGGGTTACCATTCTTCGAAAATACTATTTCACCATTTTTCTCCATTGTTGAGAGAGTCTCCACTGAATAACGCGGATACGAGCCATCTGGCGCTTGCCAAATAACACCATTAGAAAACGTATATGTGTAGGGACGAGCGTAATTGCGTGCATAGATGGGGTCTAGCTTATAAAGACCCTTGCCATCATTGTCATTAAATGGGTAGTTTGCAGACTTATCAGTCTTTTGCCTAAACCAATCTTCTCTGTGCTCGTCATAATAGCCGCGATTTTTAATGAAGACCAAAACATAGTCGGCATTCTGATTAAAGTCTTTGCTCGAGTTGCGAACTGTATGTAAAGCTCTGCGCGTCAAGCAGGCAACGAAATTGCTTTCTCCGAAAATCTCAGAGGTCATCGTATGCATATTAAACAGCTCGGAATCGCCAATACTGATATAAAGAACACCATCATCACTTAGCAGCTCTCGCGCTAGCCTCAGCCTCGGATACATCATGGAACACCAGTCGCTGTGGTAGCGGCCGCTCGTGTCAGCGTTGGACTGGTTGACGAGCCCCGCCTGCTCCTTGTAGTTCTCGATGGTGTCACCAAAGCTGTCGTGGTATACGAAGTCATGGCCCGTGTTGTACGGCGGGTCGATGTAGATCATCTTGACCTTGCCGTGGTAGCCACGCTGTAGGAGTTTTAGCACCTCGAGATTGTCACCTTCAATGTAGATGTTGTCCGAATCGAAGGAGCCGTCCTCTCCATTGCGGCTACGGCTCTTCTCCACGCACGGACGAAGCGTGGCGGTGCTCACAGTCTGTGACTGGCGAATGGCGTCGGCCTTGCCAGGCCATGTGAACGCGTAGCGCTCCTGGCCCTCATCGACCTCGTCGCCAAGTTCCAGCCTCAGTTTGTCGAAGTCTATGCCGCTCTCTGAGAAGACCTCGGGCATCAGCTCCTTGAGCTTGGCCAACCTATCATCAACGACGTTCTCGGACGTCAGGTCCATCTTCCCAATCTCACTCATAGCAGATCTCCCGTATCTCGCTGCCCACCTGGGCCAATTCCTTCTCGCATCGTTTGAGCTCAATCCGCAGCCCTGCCGATTCATTGAGGCTCAGGGCAGGATTTCTCCACCGTTTTCGCAGGTCAGAGGCTTGTTTCTCGAGCTCATCCCAATTCTTCAACAGGCTCTCCAGCAGGTTGCGATCTGCCTCGTTGCACTGCGGATAAAACCCGAGTGACTCCGCTGCTCGGAACACCCGAACGTTCCAAGCAAGCGCACCCACATAGGCGAACAGGTCGCTCTGGGGAAGCCCATCGAACGCGAGCGAGGCAAGAAAGGACTCAACCAGAGATCCGTCGAACTCAAATGCTCCTGATGCCTGAACCTCGTCAACGACAACGGCACCCCTCTCGGCCAAGCTCTTGCGCGTGATGGAGACCGAGACGCAGACCTCACCCTCCCCTTCGAGCAGCAAGACGGTGGGATTGGGGAAACACTTGTGGATGAGTCCGGCCACCTCGGCATAGGCAGATGAACCAGCCATCTCGCACACGAGGAAGACAATGCTCTGGATGTCTCTCTCGGCATCCACGGTGGGCAGAATGCGCGTCGTCGACTTCTGCACCGTTGCAAAGTGCCTGATGGCAGCCACCTTGTCGAGCACCTTCTGCTCGGTCTTGGTAAGAGACGCCTGGCGCACCATGACCACCTTGGGAATGCGGCGCTCCCCTGCCAGCGCCTCGTTCGGCAGGCAGAAGACTCCCTTCCAGTTGAGCCCGCTCATCGCAGCACCACAAAGCTCACGAGTGCATAGTCGTCAAAGCCCAGGCTCGTGCCGCCGCCAACCTCGCCCAGGCTAAAGAGGCTCTCGATGCCCTTGTCCTGCTGCACGCCACCAATGGCTGCAACCACCTTGTCGAGAAGCTCGCTGTAGGCACCCATGCGCTCGCCATCACGCGTCTCACGATTGAAGGCGCGGCACAGCTCGGCCAGGGGCTCCGACTTGCCAGAGCAAGCGGCTCGCATGATGTCGAGTGCCTTCTTGGGCTGCGTGTGTCTGGTCTGCACCTTGCCATCGCGCGACACGTACACCACGTAATAGGGATACATTGGGTTCGTGTCCTTGGGGTCGCGGCCGCGATCAATCTGCTCGAGGCAGAAGACAACACCCGGAGCCAGCTCGCCGCGCAGCTCGTCCGGAATGGCCGCGACGGCATGGAGCCCCATCGGAGCCGCCTCGAGCACGCCAGGGTACTCACCGCTATAGCGCTGAAGCTCCACGCGAAAGTCATCAAAGGCAAGATCGGTGATGGAGATGCCACCAGAGATGTCCTCAAGGTCGAGCACCTCACTCTTAAGCTGCTTGAGCTGCTGACGGCGGTACTTGAGGTCGTTCATCTCGCCCGCAGCCTTTGCCTCGAGCACGTTCTCCTCGCCCGTCGCACTCATGTCGAGCAGGACCATGCGGCCCTTGACGCGGTTCTCGAGCTGGATGTACTCGTCAAGCTCGATGTCGGGCCAAAAGTCGACGAGCTGAATCTCCTTGTTTCTCGAGCCCAAACGATCGATGCGGCCAAAGCGCTGGATAATGCGCACGGGATTCCAGTGGATGTCGTAGTTGACGAGGCAGTCGCAGTCCTGGAGGTTCTGACCCTCGGAAATGCAATCCGTGGCAAACACGATGTCTATCTCGCCCTGGGCGCGAAGGACCTCGGGCAGCTCCTTCGACACCGGGGAGAAACGGGCAAGTATGTTCTCGAAGTTCGTGCGAGGCAGTTTAAGCGAATAGGTGCGGTTGACGGTTCCGGCCACCTCGGCGCACTCGAGCCCCAGCTCATCCTTGAGAACAGGAGCAAGCTGGTCAAAGAGGTAGTCGACCGTTGAGGTAAACGCGCTAAACACGAGGACCTTGCGATTACCTTCGTTGTAGGGGTTGCGCACCTTGTCGATGATAAAGTCGCGCAGCTTCGCGAGCTTGGCGTCACGTTCAGGCGTTACTGCGTCGGCGTAGGCAAGAAGCCTCTTGAGCAGCGCAATGTCGAACTCGAGGTCTTGGCCAAGCATAAGCGGGTCAGTGTCACGCAGGTCAACGCGCACCTTGCCACCAGCCTCAAACTCCTCGGCGTCATCATCCTCGAGGCCATCGGCCATGCCGTCCGCCGCATAGGTGGCGCTCGCCTCGCCAGCTCGCAGCCTACTCAGCGTCTCCTCGGTTCCGTCAAGAACGGTCCGCAACGTTGCGCGGAAGCTATAGACCGAGGACTCCATGCGCTTGAGCAGGTTGACGCGCATGAGATTGACCACAGACGTGGTGCGATGTATCTGGCTCTCGAAGTCCTTGCCCCAAGAGTCGCCGTATCTCGCCTCGTACTTGGGACGCTTCTGCGCATAGACATAGTGAAGCAGCTGGTACTGGGCAAAGGTGAGCTGCGAGATCATGTCGTTGAGCTCGCCGATTGGGGGAAGCGCGCCCTTGGAGTCAATGGCCGTGGTGAATGAGAGCGGGGCCCTGCGCCTGGGGAACGTCCCGCTCTGCGCCCCGTAATACTTGGTGATGTGCTTGCGGCTGCGGGCTATGGTAAAGATGTCGAGCAACTTGAAGTAGTCGGCGTTTACGGCATTCGCAAAGCTCTCGGTTGTGCGCTGGTCGTCATCGAGCTTGCTCCACTCGTTGAAGCGCTGCTGCGCCACGCGCGTCACCTGCGTAATCGAAGGTATGCCGTCGCTCTCCTCGAGGTACGCGTCATTGCCCTCCGTGATGAGCTCAATCTGGTTGCGCAGGTCGAGTAGGCGGTTGTTCACCGGAGTGGCAGAGAGCATGAGCACCCTGGTACGGGCGCCGCTCTTGATGACGTCCTCGATAAGGCGCGTATAGCGGTCCTTTTTCTCGGAGTCGGTGCTCTTGTTGCGGAAGTTATGGCTCTCGTCGATGACGAGCAGGTCATAATTCCACCACTTGTGGTGCTCGAGGTCGATGTCGCCGCTTTTGCCGTGATTGCGCGAAAGGTCGGTGTGGTTGAGCACCCTATAGTTGAAGCGATCATCCGCAAGCGGATTCCTGTCATCGTTGTCCTGCGTCCAAAGCGTCCAGTTGTCGCGCAGGCGCTTGGGGCAAAGGACGAGCACGCGGTCGTTGCGCTCCTGGTAATACTTGATAACGGCAAGGGCCTCAAAGGTCTTGCCCAGGCCAACGCTGTCGGCGATGATGCAGCCCTTGTACTTCTCAAGCTTGCGAATAGCACCAACGACGGCATCCTTCTGGAAGTCATAGAGCTTGTTCCAGATGACGGAGTCCTCGAGCCTGATGCCGGGACGCAGATCATTGTCCTCATCCGCGAGGTAATCCCTGAACAGGTGGTAGAGGGTAAGGAAGTAGACGAACTCCGGGGAGTTCTCCCTGTAGAGACTGCTCACCTGGACAGCCACCTGCTCGGTGACCTCCTCCACCATTGCGGGATTGTTCCAGACGGATTCGAAAAGAACTTTGAGCCCCTGCGCCTCAGTGCGGCCCTCGAAGTGGCTCACGCCAGTAACGGTGTTGGGACGACGCTCGTAACCGAGGCCCTCAAGCGTAAAGTCTGCAGTTGCGCCCATGAAGGCATGGTCGCTCCCGTTCGGGTTCTCGACCACATAGGTTCCGCCGGGTTGAACCGCCCCACTGGTCTTAGCGGACCTGAACGTGCCCTTGGCGCGAATCCAGTCGGCGCACTCACGCGCAAGCGCCCGCTGGTTAAGGTTGTTGCGAAGCGTCAGTTCGAGCCCGCGTCCACCCACGGCACGCTCTCGCGAGGTCTGGGAAAGCGCAAACTCTCGCGGTTCCTTGGCATTCGCCATGCGCCTGATGAAGGTGGGCTCGCTAAAGAGAAAGCGAACCTCATCGACCTTCGACAGCTCTTCCTTGAGCTCGCCATAGGCAAACACCGTGAAGTAGCTGCTAATTATTGACAGCTTTGAGCCCTCGTCCAAGGCGCTTGAGAGGGCATCGCCCAGGCGATTTCTACCCGTGTTGTCGAGAAACTCCATTAGGCGCAGCCCCCTCTATCGAGGGAGTTGCGCTCCTGCTCTACCGAAGGGAGACTCGCGTCAGCGAAAGCCCCCCCCGGAGGTTTTTCGCAATTCGCTTCACGAAAACGCTCCAGGGCTCAGATCGCGCGGGCAGCGCGCGATAACCAATTGCGGGTGGCTAGCACCCGTTGCTATGTCTCATTCTAAGGAAGAGCGGACAGAATTACGCCCTCGCGGACGTCTTTATCGGTTGGAGGCTAAAGCCACTCAACGGGCCAGCCCACACCGGCCAGCTCTAGCCACGCCTCTACACCTCCCTCATCTTGGCGAGCTCCTGGACCTCCTCGTAGGCGCCCACCCAAGTCTCATAGCCCTCGAGTTCGTACTTGCGGCGATAGAACTCGGCGTTGGGCCTAGGGCAGCTCGTGAACTGCTCGCGAACGCCCGCCTCCTTGTTGAACGCCAGAACCCAGATCCCGCCTTTCTCCATGGCACGCACTCCTGTTCGCCCAATTAGCATCAAGCCGAGCGGCGCCTGGCCCGCGAGCGCTACAAGGGTCCAGGCGCCGCCACGAACACGCTAGTCCGCAACGTCGTAGTACGACACGATTGCCTCGACGCGCTGCGCATCGACCCGCTCATAGGCCTCAAACTTAACCTTCTCGCCCTTACGCCAGGTATTCGCGCTGGTATAGGCTTCGGTCTTGACGTCATCGGCATCGTAGAGGTTCACCGTGATGCCCACATTGGAGAAGTCGTAGTCAGAGGTGTTCTCGATGATGGCAGTATAGGTATAACCGCCATAGCCATCGTCGCTCTTATCCCAGTTGGCAGCCGCGACAAGACCGTCGATGGCCGAACTCTGAGCGCTCTTCTCCTGGGCACTCTTGCCATTGACCATGAGCTCCTTGAAGTTATCGGCGTACTTGTCGGACACAGTCAGGCCGTAATTGTCCGCAAAGTCTTTGAGCATCGCGCTGCGCTCGTCGTAGACCTCGTTCCACTTGGTCAGGAAATCGAAGTTGGTCATGTCGAGCTCACCGGCAAGCTCGTGCTGCTCGTCGAGGATGTTGATGTAGGCCAGGACCTTCTCCTGCAGCTTGGAGTCTTGGAACTTGGCGTCCTTGAGCGAAGCATCGGCATCGATTTCCGCCTGGATTCCCTTCTGGAGAGCGGCGCCATACTTGGAGTCGCTGTTCTTGGTGTCATCGTCGATTGCGTCGACGAGGTCCTGACGCTTCTCCCAGCCCCTGGCGATCGTGGTCATCGCCTCATCGTCGGCATAATGCACCTCATCGGCACCACCACCCTGGCTGTTGCCGCAGCCAGCAAGCCCTCCCAGGACGAGCGAGCCCGTAACAGCCAGAAACGACCTGCGCGAGATGTTGTGAGCCTTCATGATTGCCTCTCTTTGGCCTTGGCAGGCCCTTCTGGCCTGCCTTTGGCGAGAGTATAAGGCAAGTATCTGACATTAAACTTGTCGCCCGCTTCTCGGGCGAGACGGACGTGCCCATCAGCGAGCTTGACAGGACGCAGAAGAAGAACCCCCTCGAATGGGAGGGCTACGCCCACCTGTCGAGGCTCGGCTACGAGCAGAGCCTCCTGCACGAGCAGGGCGACGCCTCGGCGAACATCGACGTGCTCATGCTGCTCGGCGGCGAGTGGCACTACTGGGACATGAAGACCATCGAGAGGGGCATCCATGCTCTCAGAAAGCGCATGACAGAGTGCTACTCGAAATGGGAAAGGCTCACTGATGGTGAGGCGAACGTCCCAGATGGCATCGACCTCTCGATGCTGGGGGGCCCAAGGGCCATCATCGACAACCGCTACAGCGAAATCACTGATGATGAGGCCAGACGCCAGATACGGGAGTCAATGAGATACCTATCAGGCAGAGGAGAGTTTGACTTCCCGCAGTCGATACTCATCCTCAAGGACGGAACCGTCGAGGTAATCGACAAATAAAAAGATGGTTCCAACACCAGACCGAGTCCGGAGCGGAACCATCAAGCAACTACATAGTACCCCAAAGCGGGGCGTGGCGGAATTGGCAGACGCGCGTGCCCCAGGAGCACGTGGGCTTCGCCCGTGCGGGTTCGAGCCCCGACGCCCCGACCAACCAACAGGGAGTCAAACATGGAAGACAGGCACGGCAATGGCATCACCTTCATGGGCGCACTCGCGGTCCTGTTCGTGGGCTTGCGCCTCACGGGCGTCATCGACTGGCCGTGGTGGGCGGTGCTGCTGCCGCTGTGGGGGCCGTTCGCCCTCGTGGCCGCGCTCGTCTTCGTCATCGCGGTGCTCGAAATCGCGATAGAGGCCCTCAAAAAGTGGTCTAGTCCCAATTTTCGTCAATTCATTGCGAAAAACGGTCCCGCGAGGGGCCTATTTCATATCCACGCCCGCCGCGCGCGGAAAGTCGCGGCGACGCACCGTGCGCGCCGGAAAAGCGCGACCGAACACTCCCGAGCGGGAGGAAATAGAAAGGGGAACAAATGCCGTTCACGCCAATCGAGACGCAGGAGCAGCTGGACGCCGTCATCAGGGAGCGCATCGAGCGCGCCGAGAGGAAGGCCGTTTAATGTCCGCAAGGCCCCTTACCATAGCGCCAAAGGCAGACCTCGAAGGGAGCATGGTATGGCAAGCGAATTCCCCAGCGGCTATTGGCGCTACACGAACGGCAAGTACGCAGACCTTCCGGCCAACGAGCTCGCGCGCCGCCAAGCGGCCACCTATAGCACCGAAGACGTCGTCGAGCTCGTCGACGGCAGGCTCATGTGCCTCACGGGCGCCGTCGAGCCCGTGGAGACCGAGCACGAGGGTTACTTCCTCGAGGGAATCGAGTGCAACGCCGACTTCCTCCCCACTGGCAACAGCCCCTGCGCCTTCATGGGCCTCGATGTCGTACGCACCGTCGGTCACGTCTCCGACGACCCACTTCTCTTCCTCTGGATGGATGCCAACTGGTTCATCCGCGACCGCGAGCTCACGCCCGGCCTTCTCGAGAAGCTCCCGGAGGGTCCGCTGCGTCGTGACGTCATTGAGGAGACCCTCAGCCAGCACAACCCCGCTCGCCAAACCGCCTCGCCCTACATCCCCGCAGAGCATGCCAAGCTCGGCCTTCTCCCCGGCCTGCGCATTCATGGCGGCGAGACCATCACCCTGCCGCAAGATCTCGAGATACTCATCGACGTCATAGTGGAACGCGATCAGACCACTAACGAGGCAGACGTGACCCACATCCTCCCCTTTGGTTACAAGGCCTACGCAAACTACTTCAACAACCTCAGCTCATTGGCCGAGCACTACGAGGAGAGCGACCCCGAGCTCAGCGACCTCATCGTCGACGTCTCCCGCGCCATGCAGCGCGCCAACACCAAGGAGCTGTGGTCGGTCGTGCGCTACGTTGGCCCCGCCCTCTCGAACAAGGAGCACACGCTCACGCCCGGTCGCTGCTATTACTGGCCCACCTCGCCAGACAACCCCATCTACCAGGGCGTCATTGACGACTCAGAGATCTTAGCCTTCATCTATCCCTGCGATGGCGATCACTGGGAAATCATCCGCGACCCTCTTGGCATGGCCGTCCGCGCCCTCGCTGGCGAGTTCGACGTCGATGTCACCTGGGACAACTTCCTCGTCGAATTTGGCAAGGTCGAGGGCGATCCGCTTTCCGGTAAGCGTCAGCCAATCTTTCGTATCATGCCAGACTACGAGCGGCACGATGCCTGGGGAGCCTCCGAGCAGGACCCTGTTGACTTTGCCTGCCCCAGCTGCGGGTCTCCGCTTCACATGGACGCATGGACCAAGATTAACGTACGCAACGACCCCAAGCTGGCGCGTATGATCGATGACGGCTCGTACTGCGAGTTTACTTGTCCCACCTGCGGTTACAAGGCGCACCTCGCCCATCCCACGCTCTACCTCGACCCGGCTAACAACGCCTGCATCTACCTCGTGACAGACGAGGCGATGCGCAAGGAGGCCGAGGGAATGTTTGACGGTCTCGCGCACGTCCATGGCATTGGCGAGCCGGGCAGCGGCCCCATGCGCATCGTGACCACGCGAGAGGAGCTGCGGGAGAAGGCGGTCATCTTTGCCTGCGGATACGATGATCGCGTTGTCGAGCTGCTCAAGCTTGGGGTTGCCGGGCAGGTCATGGACACGGGCATCGGAAGCCCTGACAGCGAGTACTCCGTGAGGTTCCTGCAGTTTGGCTACGACGCGGAGAAAGGCAAGCTTACGATCGTCTTTCGCATTACCTTTGAGGGGCTGGATGCGAGTTTTACCACGAGCCTGCCAGACGAGGCATACGATCTGCTCGCGAGCGACCTTGCAAACAGCCCCTACGCAAACGACCAGGGCTACTACGTAGACAGGCAGTGGGCATACGACCACTATCCGCACGTGGAGGATGACTAGATGCACGCCACTATCAATCGCGAGCTCGACGCCCTCGAGCTGGAACGCAACGTCTCCGTTCTCTTTGCCTGCGAGTCGGGCAGCCGGACCTGGGGCTTTGCCTCGCCGGATAGCGACTACGACGTGCGCTTCGTCTACACGCGCGGTCTCGCCTGCTACCTTGGCCTCGAGAGGCGGCGCGACGTCATCGAGTGGAGGCTCGACAACGTCCTCGATATCAACGGCTGGGACCTGGGCAAGCTCCTGCGCCTCATGCGCGGGTCGAATCCCACCGTCTTCGAATGGCTGGCCTCGCCCATCGTCTACCGCGAGCTGCCGGCATTCTCCCAGGTGCGCGAGCTCGCGAGCACGGCCTTTCAGCCAAAGCCGTGCGTCTACCACTACCTACGCATGGCCACGCGAAACTACGAGGCCTTTCTGTTGGGCGAGACGGTCAAGACCAAGAAGTACTTCTACGCGATCCGTCCACTGCTTGCCGCCCGCTGGATCCTCGACGAGCGCACACCAGCGCCCATGCGCTTTGACGAGCTCGCAGCGGCCAAGCTCGATGCTGCCATTTCCCCGCTCGTAGACGAGCTCCTGCACGAGAAGGTCAATGAGCCCGAGCGGGAGACGCGTCCGCGCATAGACGCGCTTAACGGCTGGATCGAGGCGCAGATTAACGAGGTCGAGAGCCAGCTCGCCAGCCTGGAGACGCTCAAGAAGCCCAGCTGGGACGGCTTTGACGAGGTCTTCCGAGAGATCGTTATGGGCAAGTAGACGTTCGTCCAACGCCTAGCAAAAGGGCCGCGTCCCAGACGGGATGCGGCCCATTCGACATATACGCCCAGAAGATAGATAAACGAGGAATTAGGCGGGGCTTAACAAAGCCGATTGCCTACTCCCAATGGCCGGGAACGTCGACTACCCAATGCTGACCAGATTGCTGAGTCTCGTAATGTCCGTTGTCGATTTTTTCCTCCCAAGAATCGTTGATAACGGAACCGCCTATTCCTCCGTTTTCCGCATCGCTAAAGATCCAGTCGTAGGCGGCGTCCTCCGAGTCGAAAGGCCCGATCTCGGTGCCTCCGTGGTTCACGTAATAGCGCGGATGTGTAACGTATGTATAACTTGGAACCCAAACTTGTTTGTAGTCTGCCTCCCAGTGCCCCTGCTCCTCGACCCACTTCTTCTGCGGAGCCGTTGCGGTGGAGCCGCTTGAGCCGGAGCTCGACCCCGAGTTGGCTGAGCCGGCACCGGAACCGATGCCGGCGGGGGCTGACGTGCCGCCCGCGTTGCCGGTGCCGCTCGAAGGCGTCTGCGCAGCGCCGTTGCCGGCGGCGGCGTCGGTGGTGGGCTGCTGCTCGGGGGTCGGCGTGGTGGCGCCGGGCTCGATCTCGTTGCCCGACGGGTCCTTGGGGGCGTTGCCGCCCGACTGCTCGTACCCCTGGTCGTGCACCCCGTCGGCGTCCCACACGTCGTCGGAGATCCTGTGGCCTCCGGACCCGTTCACGACGTCGGCCGTGGTTCCGCCGTCGGGCGCACCGTCGGGCGTGTTCGAGAAGGCGACCTTGACGCTGCCTGCCGGGTCTGTCGTGACCCAGGTTACGTCGGCTACGTCCGACCCCGAGACCCTCATGCCCTTGAGGGCGCGCGCCAGCGCGGCGCTCCTGCGGGCGGTGGCATCGACCATGGTCTGCGCGTCGTCGCCAGAGGCCTGCGTGATCATGACATGGCCGTCCGCGGCCTCGACCCGGATGGCGGATGGGTCCACCCCGAGCTCGGCGTTGTCGAGCACGAGGTCGGCGCAGAGGCGGGCGATGTCGCCGACGGAGAGCCCTGCCGCCTCTGCGGCGGCCGTCTCGGTGGTCGCGGGCTGTACCGTCCGGGCCGCGTCCCCGCCGGACGAGCACAGCGCCCACCCGGCGAGGCCGAGCGCCGCGACGCATGCCGCTGCCGCCGCTCCGGCGAGGAGCGCCTTCCTGCGGTGCGGGCCTAGATTCTTACCCCCCCCGCAATTCTCATGCGAGGTTTCAGCAGATACCTCAGGCGAGTCTGTCCTGGAGTCGCCAGCCACACCCATGTTGCTCTTTTCACCATCCATGTTGCGCACCAATCTCTCAATTCGCGTTGCTGGAATGAAGCCGTGCTTGTGTGTTACTCGCCCCATCTACAGCTTTACCTGCCAGGTGTTGCCGCAGTCATGGCAGACAAACGTTGTCTTGCCCCTCTTGCCCAGCATCGCGCCGCCCACGACGCCCAGGGGTCCCAGCAGCACTCCCCCAACGGCCGCCTTCCCAAGCGAGAGGGACTTCTTGCTGCTGGCCACGGCCTCAAAGTTGAGGCTGCCGCAGCTTGGACACTTGATCTTCCTACCCATACCGGCCTTCTTCCGTAGCTGTCCCTTAGTATAGGCCGTTTCGCGCGAGACGCTACCCGCATGAATTAGCAGGCGCTGACCAATACTTGTTCATTCTCATCTTCAAGCAGCTCGCGGGCGCGCTGCTGACCCTCGATGACCTCGGCCAGACGCTTGCGACAGTACGTAGAGCCGTGCTTGATGCTAACTCGCAGACCAACCTCGGCCGTCTGGAGCAGGTGCAGTGCTTGCAGCGGGTCTGGTTCGAGCCCCACCGCCGCTCGGTCCCCGTCATTAAGGAGCAAAAGCCCCAGACGGGCGGCGGGCTGTGCTTGCTCGGTCAGGCTCTCCTCGTCCGCAAGGTCATAACTGCGCCTCCAAAGTCGGTACGCACGCTTGACGTTGCGCTCCACGTACTCACCCCTGGCATACATGTCGCCTAGTTTGTAGACAGCTTCGCTCGATGGCTCAAGCGACGCCGCCAGGGCGTAGTACCGGAAGGCCTTCTCGTAGTTGCGCTCGCCCGTGCGGCCATACTCCCAAATGTAACCCAGGTTGATGATGGACTGATAGCAACCCGCGTCCATCGCCATCTCGTAGAGCTCGGCCGCGCGACCGTAGTTCTGAGACACCAAATCGCCCATATAATAGCGGCATCCAAATTGTACATGCAGACAGAAAAACCCGCCGTAATGCCTACGCGACATGCGTAGACCACAAGCTCGGGGAGCAGTGGCTCAAACAGTGTCTGTTGAACGAGGCGCTCGAAATTTGAGCTCGAGAAACACGCAAATCCATAGGGGATTTCCTTTGGCAGACAGCCTCGCAACTCGCTAACAAGCTCAGCCGCAGGCCCCTCGAGAACCTCTTCGAATAGGTTGTTCATCTGAGCAAGGTCGGCCTCGCCCATCTTATAGTCATCGAGCGCCATGGCGTCTGCCCTCCTCGACCAACGTTGCCGTGATTGTAGTGCCCTTATCGGACAAATAATGGCCCCAGACTTATGGCTGAGTCTGGGGCCATGCGAACTGTATATCAGCGTCCGTACCACCACGAAGAGCCCCACCGGAGCAAAACGGCGTTCGTGCGCCAGCCGCTAGCTGTTCTCCATCACGATGCCCATGACCTCGTCGCCCACGTGCTCGCAGGCGTCGACGCAATATTCGAGGTACATGTAGGTCTCGCGCGTGGAGATGACGCGCAGGGCGTCCGCCTCGCTCGTGTGCAGCTCGCGCATGATGCGCACGAACACGTCGTCCGCCAGCCCCTCCACCGTGTTGATGGCCACGATGTGGTCATGCAGCGTCTTGGACTTGCGGAAGTTCGACAGCTCGGAGACGGTGTCGCGGACCTCGTCGCACGCGCGCACGAGCAGCGTCACCATCTCGAGCGCGCCGGCCGTGAGCTCGCAGACGTTGTTGTAGTACAGCCGGTGAAGCACGCCCTCGATGCAGTCCGTGACGTCGTCGAGCCTGCCAGAGAGCGCCACGATCCCCTCGCGCTCGATCGGCGTGATGAACGCCGTGAGCACGGTGTCCAGCAGCTCGTGGCGCAGCTCATCGTTGGCCTGCTCAATCTCGTGCATCTCGTCGATGTGCGCCTCGAGGCCATCTGGCTCGTAGGCGCGCATGACCTGCTCGAGCATGCGCGCCGCGCGGCAGTTGTTCTCGGCCGTCGCGGCGAAGTTCTCGAAGTAGAAGCTGTCCGCAACCCTTGCCATTCTCGGTCCCCTCTCAGACGTTGGCGAACGCGGCCCGCGACCGCCACCGGCACCCCCGCGCCGGCTAGAACAGGAACATGAAGAGCTTTGCCATGGCAAAGCTGATGAGGCCGCAGCCCGGGAACGTGAACATCCACGTGAGCATCATGTCCCTCACCACGCCAAAGTTGATGGCGGAGAGCCTGCGCACCGCGCCCACGCCCATGATGGCACTCGTCTTGGTGTGCGTCGTCGACACGGGAATGCCCAACTCGGTCATCACAAGCAGGCACACCGAGCTCGCGAGGTCTGCCGCAAAGCCCTGGTACTTCTCGAGCTTGACCATGTCCATGCCTACGCTCTTGATGATGGGCTCGCCGCCCACGCTCGTGCCAATACCCATGGTGAGGCTGCACAGAATCATAAGCCAAACGGGAATGACCGTGCCCTCGACGCCGGTCTGGCCGCTGCAGAACGCCACGCCCAAGAACAGCACGCCAATGAACTTCTGGCCATCCTGCGCACCATGCATGAAGCTCATGGCCGCCGCAGCCACAATCTGGGCATACCGAAAGAAACCGTCGGCCCGTCTTCGGTCTGCCGCGGCGAAGACGATTGTCACGAGCTTGCAGCACAGCCATCCAATCACAAAGCCAAAGAGCAAGCTCATGACCAGGCCATATATGACCTTGACCCACTCCTGGCCGTTAACGCCGGCAAGCCCTCCCTGGATGGCGATGGCCGCACCCGTGAGGCCCGCGATGAGGCTGTGACTCTCGGACGTAGGGATGCCAAAGACCGACGCGGCCACGCTGTACACCACGATTGAGAAGAGCGCCGCGCACAGGGCAATGAGGGCCGCATGGGTGTCTGAGCCAAAATCGACCATGTTCGAGATGGTCGAGGCAACGCTGGCGTTGAGGCGCGTCATGACGAGCACGCCCAAGAAGTTGAGCACCGCACTCATGATGATGGCCGGACGCACGCGCATGCAGCGCGTGGTCACGCAGGTGGCGATAGCGTTTGGCGCGTCGGTCCAGCCATTGACGAAAATGACGCCCAGCGTAAGCAGTGTGGTTATCGCTAGCACGGGATTTGATGTCACCTGGGCAACAAACTGCGCAAACGACACTTCCATAGGTATGCCTCCCCCGAGACGGCCGTGTGGAGCTTTGTTACCCATGCCGGGCGCGTCCCTACCATCTCCTTACACGAACGGCTCATATGAAGCGGCAGACGCGAGCCGCGCCGACTTCACGCGGGACGGCTACAATGGCCAAAAACGTTGCGAGGAGGCAGACATGGGAGCCAAGCGAAACATCGTCTTTGACATGGGAAACGTCCTCATGACCTTTGACGGCCGCGAGTTTGCCCGCGTCTTTACCGACAGCGAGGAAGACGCGCAGGCCCTCTACGAGGGGTTTTTTGGTCGCGGCGAGTGGGCCTTGCTCGACTCGGGCACCATCGACCACGCCACGATGATGCGCGTTGCCGAGGCGCACACCCCCGAGCGCCTGCTTCCCAACCTTCACGAGTGCTTCGACCACTGGCCCGAGCACTCGCGCGTCATCGAGGGCACCAACGACCTCGCCCTGCGCCTCCACGATGCCGGCTGGGGCGTCTACGTGCTCTCCAACGCCAACGACCGCATCGAGCAGCAGCTCTCGCAGGCCCCTGCCTTCGACGTCCTCGACGGGCTCGTGGTGTCTGCCCGCGAGCGCCTCATGAAGCCAGACCCAGCCATCTTCCGCGTTTTGTGCGAGCGCTACGACCTTGACCCCGCAAGCTGTGTCTTCGTCGACGATAACCTCGACAACTGCGCGGGCGCCCGCGTGGCCGGCCTTGATGCCTTCCACTTCACCGGCGACGCCACAGAGCTCGAAGCCTACCTCGGCACGCTCGCATAACAGGTACACAACGCGCTCGCATGGCGCCCGCCTAGCACGCGGGCACGGGGTAGAGGCAAGCACGGAGCGCACGCCATAGCCACCCATCAGCGGCCAACAACCGGGCGCTAGAACTCGTCGAACTCCGCGTCGCCCACAAGGCACACGTCCTCGCCCGCCATGAGCTCGCGCATGGCTGCCACGAACGCGTCCTGCTCGCCCGCCCTAAACACAAGCGAGAGCGTCACGTCGGCACCATAGTCGCAGGCCACGACATGCGCCCCGCTGCGCGCCGCGAGGTCGCGCACGCGATCGTGCATCGCATAGGGAATGCCCACCTCAACGGGCACCACGAGCGTCTTCTCAACCACAATCCCCCGCTCGCGGGCCGCCTCGATGGCCATCTGCGTGGCCGTGGTGTACGCCCGCACCAGGCCACCCGGCCCTAGCAGCGTGCCGCCAAAGTAGCGCGTCACCACGCAGCAGACATTCTTGAGGCCCGCTCCGCGCAGCGTCTCGAGCGTGGGCATGCCACTCGTGCGCTGCGGCTCGCCGTCATCACTCTGGCGCTCACGCCCGTCGGCCAAGATCCAGGCAGGCACGTTGTGGCGCGCATCGTAATGTTTGGATCGCACGCTCGCGATGAACTCGTTTGCCTCGTCCTCGCCCTCCACGTGCACAAGCTGCGCGATGAAGCGGCTCTTACGGTCTACAAACTCGGCCTGGGCCTGCTTTCCCGCGCGCAGCGTGAGATAGGAGGCGGCACCCGCTCCCGCGGACGCCGCCTCAGCACCTGCACCGTTGTTTGCGCTGCTACGAGGCACTAAAGCCTCCGTAGTAGATGCGCCATGAAGTCGCGCGCGTCATCCTCGTCGGGACCATCGATGCGCACAACGAGCGCGTCTCCCTTGTGGGCATCGAGGCCCATGAGCTGGATGGGGTCGGCGGCGCTCGCCTCGTGCTCGCCATGGCTCACGGTAACCTTGCTCTTCCAACGAGCGGCCTCGCCGGAAACGAGCATGACGGAACGGGCGTGAAAGCCCAGAGGGTCTGCGATGGTGTGGGTGATCTCAACCATGCCAGCCTGCCTAAAACACGAGGGAACAGAAACGTTTAATAAATCATGGTAGCGCTCTATACAGGAATTGGGGCACCAGGCTCGCCAAATGGCAGACCTGGCGCCCCAAACATGCAACTCGTTAGGCGCGCTCGGCGAGTTCGCGAATGAGGTACTCGGTTTTGTCCCAGCCAATGCAGGCGTCGGTGATGGACTTGCCGTACACGCCGCCATCGACCGGCTGGTTGCCGTCCTCGAGGTACGACTCGACCATGAAGCCCTTAACCAGGCTGCGGATCTTGTCGTTGCGGCGGCAGGAGTCGAGCACCTCCTTGCAGATGCGGAACTGCTCGAACGGGCGCTTGCCCGAGTTGTCGTGGTTGCAGTCGACGACCACGGCGGGGTTCTCGTAGGTGTCCGTGGTGTAGCGCTCGGCCAGGCGCTCGAGGTGCTCGTAGTGGTAGTTGGGGTAGTTACGGCCGTCCAGGCCGATGTAGCCGCGCAGAATCGCGTGGGCCAGCGGGTTGCCCTGCGTCTCAACCTCCCAGTTGCGGTAGATGAACTCCTGGGGCGCCTGGGCGGCGTAGATGGAGTTGAGCATGACCGTGGTGGAGCCGGCCGTGGGGTTCTTCATGCCCACGGGCACCGAGACGCCCGAGGCCACGAGGCGGTGCTCCTGGTTCTCGACGGAGCGGGCGCCAACGGCCACGTAGGAGAGGATGTCGAACAGGTACTGGAAGTTGGAGGGATAGAGCATCTCGTCGGCCGTAAAGAGGCCGGTGTTCTCGGCCACGGCGAGGTGCATGTGGCGGATGGCCTTGACGCCCTCGAGGACGTCGCCGGCGGCGTCCGGGTCGGGGTTGTGAAGCAGGCCCTTGTAGCCGGTGCCCTTCGTGCGGGGCTTGGCCGTGTAGACGCGCGGGACGATGACGAGGCGGTCACGGACGTCCTCGGCGAGCTTGGCCAGGCGCGTGGTGTAGTCCAGCACGGAGTCCTCGCGGTCTGCCGAGCAAGGACCAATGACGAGGAGCTTGCGGGTGTCCTCGCCGCGGATAATGGCCGCCACCTGGGCGTCGAACTCGACCTTCTTGGCGGCAAGCTCGGCCGACAGCGGCATGCCCTCGCGGATCTCCTGCGGGATGGGCAGACGGCGCTTGAAGTTCATGGACATGGGGTCCTCCATGCTGGTCGTGCGGCGGCGCGGGGCGTGCCGCGTGGTGGCCCTGCAACGCGACACCAGGCAGGTGCGATGGCGCCGTCTCGCATGCGGTGAATTGCTCAAAATCTTAGCAGCTTTGTGGGGCTAGGCGGCACTGCGTTACCTACGTGCTACAATCGCATGCGCGAGGTGGGCCAGACGACCGCGGGGCACGCGAGCAATCGCGCGCCATGAGGAAAGTCCGGGCTCCACAGGGCAGGATGCTGGCTAACGGCCAGGCGGGGTAACCCGACGGAAAGCGCCGCAGAAAAGAAGACTCCCGCTGGCGCCGCGAGGCGTTGAGAGAAAAGCTGAAACGGTGGTGTAAGAGACCACCAGCGTCGTGGCAACACGGCGGCT
>UQSV01000022.1 GCA_900543875.1 uncultured Coriobacteriaceae bacterium
AAGCCTCCCATTCCTCGGACTTTAGTTTTCCGTCCAAGAAATGGGAGGCGGTTCAACGGGAGGTCAGGAACCCCTCTAAACCTGTCGTATAAAACAGCTCCGCGTATCCAACTGCTCTCATCGATCAGATAGACGCTGAAAGCGAGAGCTGAGAGCTGCGGAAGCGTCCTCTTTAAAGCAGCGCTTTCGACTCTGACTCGGAGAAGCAGGACAAAGAAGACAAGGGAGTAAATTACGACGCAGGGGTTAACGTATCGAATCCACCATGTCGGATCTGTTCCCAGAAAACGGAAAGTCAAGACCTGTAGACAAGTTGTTGCGAGTGGCAAGACTATGGCAAGCGCAGTCAGCATTTTTGTGTTGAACTTGCCTCTAATGGCCTTTTCGAGACGCATAATACTGCCACCGGCAAGCCATAGAACAATAAGCCACATTACTGAATAGCCATTATTGATGCCAAGTCCATCGAGAGATCCGAGCAGTGAACATGTTGTAAGGCACAGAAAGGACAGTCTAACAAACTTCTTTGTATCGAGTCGTGAAGCACTCGCGCTGAGTATCGGTGATATAAGCTGGAGCGCCAGGAATGAGTCTAGATACCAGTACTGTTTACTGAGAACGGGAAACAGCGAGGAGAGAAGTGCCCCTCCCTCTATATCTCCGTGAATATAGCCAATGAGGGCCATGGTCCCTGACCAGAAGATCGCATCGCCCCAGAGAGACAGGGAGCGTTTGTAGTTCGACTGCTTTCCGCAAGAGAGGTATCCGGAGATTAGAGCGAAGAAATATACGGCAATAATCGAGTAGTTTTCGAGTGCGGCGTAGACGATGTCGTTTCGCGAGCCGAGGGTCCAGTCGAGAACGCCGCCGTGGCCGAGGTTGTGAAGGGTTACAACCATGAGCATGCTGGCGAGCCTTGCCACATCTATTCCATAGTTCCTGGCGTGCTGGTTTGAGTCGGCTGCGCGTCTGTGCATGTTCGTACGTCCGCCACATTGGGCCACGCCCAAGACACGGCTAAATTGGTCGCATTAAAGCTGCGAGTAAGTAATATTAAGAACTGTCGGTCACTTGCTGTCTAGCTTATGTCATGGGGATGACGCATGGCTTGGCAAGTGGCCGGCGCTTTCACTATCGAGCTTGAAACTGACGTGGACTTTGTTTGAATGATGATGCGGTAGAGTATGGATTGTCGTGTGTTCATGTTGGTTTTAACGAAAATGAGCGCTCTGTTCCCTAGTGCTCTCGTGCGCGTCTGGTCTTGATCGCTGCGCTCCTGGACGGAGGAATGTGGAATGCCGAAAGCGAGCGTCATCATACCGGCTTATAATGCGGAGAAATACATCGATGCAACGCTGAACAGCATTTCATCTCAGACTCTTTCAGACTTTGAGGTACTGGTCGTTGATGATGGCTCGAGCGACTCAACGAAAGAGATAGTTGCCAGACACTGTGCGGTCGACGAGCGTTTTCATTTGTTGGAGCAGCCCAATCTCTATGCGGGTGTAGCTCGCAACAACGGCATTGAGCATGCGCGTGGGGAATACCTTTATTTTCTTGATGCCGATGATTATATTGAGAGCTCCACTCTGGCTACCTTGTTCGAGTCTGCTGAGAATTATGGGGCCGATATTGTTGTCGCCCGGTCTGAGGGCTTTGACGCCCAAACGGGAGCGAGAAGCATCATCTCGGGTGCTCTGAATGGCGTTCCGTTTGACTGCTATGTTCCTCAAGCTTCATATGCTGGCACCTTGTTTTCTAGTTTCATTGGTTGGCCATGGGACAAGCTATATAAAAGAGATTTCATTGAAAAGACTGGCCTCAGGTTTCAAGGGTTAAGGACAACCAACGATGCCTATTTCGTGTTTGGAGCCCTTGCTCTGGCAAAAGGGATTGCTTGCATTGACAGAGTGCTGTTCCATCACAGGACCAACAACCCCCAATCCCTTGAGGGTACACGTTCGAGAAGCTGGGACAACGCTATCGTTGCTATCCGCGCCATAGGCGAACTGCTCAATTCTTCTGATCAAGGTCGCCTCTGCCTTAATTCATACGCAAACTGGGTGTTGGACTATACGTTTTGGGCGATTGGCTCGCTACCGTCTGATGAAGCCGATGCCTACTTAAAGGCCGTCGAAGCGATCATAAGGGAGCTTCCTGCCGACAACGCGGTTTACACCGGCATTTTGGAACGTGAGCTGCGCTCGAATGCCTGCATGAATAGGGCAAAGTCATTGCATGGTCTTCTCGCCGTCATCCAATGTTTGGATGGAGAGAACCAGCAAACTAGACACCTCGTTGAGTCTCAGAGGGCCCAAATTGAAGACCTGCAGCATCTTCTTGATGAAGCTAACGAGAGCGTAAAGAGTGTGTATCGCTCACATTCCTATAGGGTCGGCAATGTGCTCATGAAGCCGCTTGGAGTTTTGAAGAGACTCGTCACTGAGCAATGAGGACTATAGGTTGAAGCTATGTCCCGTAGTGAAGCGAATGGCGGTTATTTAATGGTAAGCAGCAATCCTCACTTTACGGTTGTTGGAACTGGATACGTTGGCCTATCTCTTTCCTGTCTCCTATCGAAGGTAGGGGAGGTTCGGGCACTCGACATCGTCCCCAGCAAGGTCGAAGCCATCAATGCTGGCAAGTCGCCGATTGGCGATGCAAAGATCGAGGCCATGCTCGCCGGGGGTGTGCCCACTCTTGAGGCAACGCTCGATTCCGACTATGCGTACGAGAACCCCGACTATGTCGTCATCGCTACGCCTACCAACTATGACCCCGACAAGAACACGTTTGACACCAGCTCCATTGAGTCGGTGCTTGATGAGCTCGCAAAGAGAGGCTCTCGGGCGGTAGTGGTTATCAAGTCGACCATTCCCGTTGGCTATACGGAGCGTGTCTCTGACCTTTACCCCAACCTGCGAATCTTGTTCTCGCCCGAGTTTCTGAGGGAGGGTCATGCACTTGCGGATAACCTGCGCCCTTCAAGGATTGTGGTTGGCATCCCCTCTGCAAATTCTGCTGGGGACGATCCCTCCGAAGCCGCAAAGACGTTTGCGGAGGCTCTCAGGTCTGGAGCTGATGAGGACGTCAGGGAGTCGGTCCCCGTTTTGATCATGGGCTCGACGGAAGCCGAGGCCATCAAACTCTTCTCGAACACGTACCTCGCCATGCGCGTTTCCTACTTCAACGAGCTTGATACTTATGCGGCCTCCAACGGCCTGGACGCCTCGAAGATCATCAAGGGCGTTTCGCTTGACCCCCGTATTGGCGACTTCTACAACAACCCAAGCTTTGGTTATGGCGGGTACTGTCTTCCTAAGGATTCGAAGCAGTTGCTGGCTAACTTTGGCGATGTCCCTCAGAACCTTGTGCGTGCCACGGTCGAAGCGAATGATACCCGCAAGGATTTCATCGCTGCTTGCGTTCTTGAGAAATGTCCCAAGCGAGTTGGTATCTATCGTCTTGTTATGAAGAGCGGCAGCGACAACTTCCGAGAGAGTTCGATCCAGGGCATTATCGACAGGCTCAAGGCAGCCGGGGTGGATATGCTCATTTATGAGCCTCGTTGTGCGGGGGAGTCGTTCGCCGGCGTTCCGACTACGGAATCGTTGAACGAACTCAAGTCTTCCTGCGACTTGATTCTCGCCAATAGGATGGCTTCCGAGCTTGTTGATGTCGAGGACAAGGTGTTTACGAGAGACCTCTGGGAAAGGGATTAGCCGAATCTTTATGGCAGAGACCTTCGAGCCAAGGAACATCATCGTCACGGGCGGCTGTGGCTTCATCGGCAGCAACTTCGTGCACTACGTGGTCAACAACCACCCCGAGGTCCACGTGACCGTCCTCGACAAGCTCACCTACGCCGGAAACCCCGCCAACATCGCCGGGCTGCCGTCCGACCGCGTGGAGCTCGTCGTGGGCGACGTCTGCGACGCGGCGCTGCTCGACGAGCTCGTGCCCGGCCACGACGCCATCGTGCACTACGCCGCCGAGAGCCACAACGACAACTCCATCGCAGACCCCGAGCCGTTCCTGCGCACCAACGTGGAGGGCACCTTCAGGCTGCTGGAGGCCGTGAGGAAGTACGGCATCCGCTACCACCACGTCTCGACCGACGAGGTCTACGGCGACCTGGCCCTCGACGACCCGGCGCGCTTCACCGAGGAGACGCCCTACCACCCGAGCAGCCCGTACTCGAGCACCAAGGCCAGCTCCGACATGCTCGTGCGCGCCTGGACCCGCACCTACGGCCTCGGGACCACCATCTCCAACTGTTCCAACAACTACGGCCCCTACCAGCACGTGGAGAAGTTCATCCCCAGGCAGATCACCAACATCATCGACGGCGTGCGCCCGAAGCTCTACGGCACGGGCGAGAACGTGCGCGACTGGATCCACACCGAGGACCACAGCTCGGCCGTCTGGGACATCCTCACGAGGGGCCGCATGGGGGAGACCTACCTCATCGGCGCCGACGGCGAGAGGGACAACGTCACCGTCCTGCGCATGATCCTCGAGGCCATGGGGAGGGACCCCGAGGACTTCGACCGGGTGGCCGACCGCCCGGGCCACGACCGCCGCTACGCCATCGACTCCACCAAGCTGCGCCGCGAGCTGGGCTGGGAGCCCAGGCACACCGACTTCGCCGAGAGCCTCAAGGCAACCATCGACTGGTACGTGGCCAACGAGGCCTGGTGGCGCCCGGCCAAGGAGGCCACTGAGGCGCGCTACAGAGCACAGGGATTTTGATGTACTTTAATGGGCGCAATCAATTGCGGAGTTCCATCTTCCGTTCTGGCTTAAACGAATGTTCATGAGGTGGGTGGTATTCGATGGACCGAAGCAAAATGACGGATATTTATGTTGTTGTTCCGATGTATAACTCAGCTGCTTATATACTTAGCCTGTTTGAGTCATTGGAAGCCCAGTCAATTGCAAATGAGCTTTGCGTTGTGGCGGTTGACGATGGTTCCAGCGACGAGACATTAGCAAGAGCTGAACAGTATGTCCCCAAGTCGTACTCGATGGTTGTACTGAAGAAAGAGCATAGCGGGTTATCAGATACTCGAAATTACGCAATAGATTGGATACTTGCCAGCATTTCTAGCGAGGATGTCCAGCGTTCGTATGTCATGTATTTGGATTCAGACGATGGACTCGAGCCCAATGCCCTAGAGGCTCTTAAAAGCTGTTCCATAGAAAATGATGCTGATGTCGTCTTTTTCTCGGCTTCTCTTAGGTATGAGACCGAGGAAGCCAAGAGACTGTTTGGCGAGCGCTATGATCATTACTATGAACGCAATGAAAGGTATGTTGGTTCATACTCTGGCCCGAACTATCTCCTCTCGACGGTTCGTGCCGGTGACTTTAAGTCTTCGGCGGCGATGCAGTTTACGCGTCTTTCTCACATCGCAAATAATAAGCTGCGATTTCTTTCGGGAATTCTGCATGAAGACAACTTGTATACGTTGACGTCGACGTGTCTTGCGCATCGTGTTGCGTACTTGGATAAAGAGCTATATGTCCGTAGCATTCACGCCGATTCGATAATGACAAAGCCTGCTAGCTGGAAAAATGCGTTCGGCTATTTTAAGAGCGCCCTTGCTGCGTGGAGCCTGCTTAGTGGTGGCAGCGTGACATTGAGCTCTGAACAACTCGAAGCGTATGAAACACTGGTTGATGGATGGCTGGAGGCGGCGACTGATTATTGCTGCGCTTTGGGAGATGAAGAGGTGAATGAGCTTCTAGGCTCTCTGTCAAATTGTGAGCGCGCTGTATTTTCGTCAACGGTCCAGAATCGAGTAAGAGCGCGCGATGAACGCGTTCAGAGCGTTGCGAAGACCAGGGACGAGGCCTTTTCTCAAGCTGAGCAATCGATTAGATCTCAGTTTGAGTGCAGTACATCATGGCGCGTCGGCCGAGTGGTGACGGCTCTTCCTAGAAGACTATTTCATAGGCGATGACGGGCGACCATTAAAGGCGACAAGCTTATCCCTGGCGAAGTTGCTTGGTGGTAGATACGGCAATCGTGTCTTCGAGCCTCGCATCAAAGATAGGGATTTGTTTGCGCTTGCCATAATTTTGACATTATAGGGGCGGTGCTTATGGCGTCCTTCCCCAGCCCCGAGAATTAGTGATAGAGGATTGGACCATCGATATGGCCTCTAAGAGAGTTCAGTACTTTGACATGCTAAATGTTGCCGCGTGCATCTCCGTGGTTGCACTCCACTGCAATCAGATGGTTCATACGTGGCAGCCTGGCGGTAACTGGTTGTTTGCCCTTGCCATCGAGGTTCTATTCTATTGGGCCGTGCCCATCTTCTTTATGCTTACAGGCGCAACGTTGATGGAATACCGAAACAGGTATGACACCAAGACATTCCTTAGAAAGCGCTTCGAGAGAACCGTCATACCTTTTGTTGCCTGGAGCCTAATCCTCTATCAATTTGTATCCGTCCCCCTTGAGGGGGCGTACCTGGGACCGAGGAGCTTCGTCAACATGCTGCTTAATTGCCAAATTGAGCAGGTGTATTGGTTCTTCTTCCCCTTGTTCTCTATCTATCTTTCCATGCCATTGCTCTCACGACTTGCCAAGAACGAAGACACGATCTTGTATGCGGTTCTTGTTTCGTTTGTGCTTGCGAGTGTGATGCCTTATCTCTGCCAGGCGCTCGGAATTCAATGGAGTGGCTCTCTTTCGATTTCCGCGTTCAGCGGCATGCTGCTCTACGTAGGACTGGGCTACTTGCTCTCAAAGCGCGATCTTTCGGCGGGCCAGAGGAAGATTGTCTATGTTCTTGGAATTGCAAGCATGGTGTTCAGATATGCCTATACGGCCTACTTCTCCGGCCGTATAGGTGCGGTTGATAGGCTGCTCTTTAGCTATTCGGCCTTTCCCGCTGTGTTTCAGGGCATCGCCGTATTCGTTTTGTTCAAGAGCCTTGACAGGATTAAATTGGGGGAAAGGGCGCAGCGTACGCTGTCGGTACTCTCTTCCTGCAGCTTTGGAGTCTACCTTATTCACAAGCCCATTCTTGATCGCGTCGTAATGGGCCTATTTGGTGTCCCTATGCAGTCCGTGCTTTTGCGTACCCTGGGCGTATTGGTGCTTTACCTGGTTTGTGTGGCGCTCGTCTACGTTATGAGGAAGCTGCCTGTTATACAGAGGCTTGTTCCTTAGCTAAGGTGCTGTCCTGTAATATTTGTTGAAAACAAAGGCGCCTTGCGCATCCATCGGGAAGCGCAAGGCGCCAAATGTTAGAAAGCGCGCTTGTGTTAGTGCGCAAGGTGCTTAAACGTGCGCCTCATTGCGGAGCCAATGCCCTCGTTGCGAGCGTAGAAGGCGAATAGCGAGGCGCCACCCCTCTCACGAGCCTCTGCAAGGCCCTTTTCGAACGCGTCGCGCTTCCTGCGCTCTTCAAGGTACTTGTTTGGATCTGCAACGATGGCTTTAAGCTCGCTGAGCTCATCGGGCCAGAACAGCTTCTCATCGATAAGCCCCTTGTCGAATGCCTCTGCATACTCTGAGGAGTAGCGCTTGAGGAAATCGAGCTGATAGTCATCTGCAAGGCGGCTAAAGGCAAACATGCAGTTATGCGTCTTCTTGTATTCAAAGATGCCGATGAAGCGCTTGTAGAGATCGGGGTGAGACTCTAGCCACGACTCAATCCACTTGTACTCGTCAAGCATGACAAAGACCTTGTTGGGCTGATTGATCGAGGAAGCGGCGTTATCAACTCTGTAGCAGTAGAAGGGCTTGTCGATGATCGCAATCTTGGTTGCGTAGCAGTAGGTCTGGAACCAGAAGCCATTGTCCTGGAAGCCAGCCCCCGGGCTCTCGTTAAAACGAATCTGATTGTCGCGGATGAACGTGGTCTTGTAGATTCCCGTCCAGTTCTCCATGCGGATATTGAAGAGGTCGAGATTCTCCTGCGGATTGAGCGTGGCGTCGTAGTACTCGGGCCTGGGGGCGATCTTCTCCTCCTGCAGGTGCCTTAGGCCCTCGGGACCGGTGGTGGTCATTCGACAGTAATTCGAGCGGACGAAATCAAGGTCGTCGTGTTTTGCTCTGTTGTAGAGCGTCTCGAACATGTCGGCCGTGATGCAATCATCGGGCTCGAGAATGCCGATATACTCGCCCGTAGCGGCCTTTATGCCCTCGTTCATTGCGTGGCCGTAGCCACCGTTGGGATTGTCGAGAATGACGATGCGCTCGTCTTTCTCGGCATACTCCTTCATGGTTTGGAGGGACGTGTCCTTGGAACCGTCATTGACGCAAACAATCTCAATGTTCTTGAGGGTTTGGTTAACAACGCTGTCGAGGGCCTCTCTCAGGTACGGCTCGGCGTTATAGATGGGCATGACAACCGATACTACTGGCTGATTGCTCATTACTTCTCTCCGTTCAGAATGGCAAGGTAGTCGATAAGATCTTCCTTACTCGAGACTAGATAGCCGCTCGAGCGTACGATGGTCGGCTTTGGCTCTGTGGCTGGCTTGTTATGGAATAGCCGTTTGCCGAAGAACTTCCCAATAGTCTTGAAGAGCCCGGACTCACCAGCGCGGATTAGAAATCCTCCAAGACGCTGTAGGAATCCGAGCTTTGGCTTAGGCATTTCTAACCCGTATGCCTCGCAGAGGAGCTCAAGGTACTCGTCGTAGTGAGCTGGGTTAAGGGCAAAATATGCGCCCGCATGCTTGTTGAGCTCAATCTCGGGATAGCCACCGTTGGCAAGAGCCTGAAGCTGAACCTTTCGGGCTTCTCGATCGGTCATGGTCTGGATGTTCCAGATGAGGTATTCAAAGGCCCAGTTGAAGAAGCACCAAGAGTAGCGTTCATAAAGCTCGGGGTCTGCCTTGAGAGCGTCCTTGAGCAAGCAGATGCTCTTGTAGAAATCGAGCGGAGCCTTGGCTCGCGTCCCAGAAACCGAGCCGGAGCGATTCATCCTGTGGCGAATGAGCTCCTCGTTAACAACGCTGATGGTGCTCGCCTTTGCTGTGGCGAGAAAAACCAGGTAAAGATCCTCGCTGTTATGAAGCGGAGGATAGCGGAGCTTGTTCTCTTCAATTAAGGAGCGCTTGTACAGCTTGTCCCAGGGCCAGCCCATAAAAGCGGTAAAAACGAAGTCCTTAATTTCTTCGGGAGAGAAGGTGTCTGCCTTGGGGAGCTGGTTCTCCTTTACAGCCCACTGCGACCCGAGCTCTTCTCCGGTCTTATCGTCGAAGTTGGTCGACCTGCACACAACAATATCGGCTTGTGTATCTACAGCGCGAGAATACATGGTTTCAAGCATGGAGGGGTTGTAGATATCGTCCGCATCGAGCATGCAGACGTAATCGCCCGTGGCGTGGTCGAGGCCATTGTTGCGCGCAGTGCCTGGTCCGCCGTTTTCCTGGTGGATTACTTTAATGCGAGAATCTTGCGACGCTGCTTTAGCGAGAATGCCCGGAGCGGAGTCGGTGGAGCCATCATCCACGCAGATAAGCTCAAAGTCATCGAGCGTCTGAGCGAGAATGGAGTCGAGCGTCTCTTCCAGGCAGTCCTCTCCGTTATATACGGGGAGGACGATTGAAACCTTTGGCATTACTAGTCCTAACTGGGCATTTGGTGCTTAGACCGGGTTGAAGCCGCGAAAACGCCGATTTGCAGACGAACACAATAATAGCGAACTGATGTCAATGGGGGCGGGTTGAGGTAAGGGGCTCAACCCATTACGGGCGTTCGCCTGGGTATCCTGTGCCTTGGCATGGCGTCGAATAGGCTCATCTATCACTCACGATTCTCACTGATGTTATGAGTGATGTCACTGACGCATGGGTGAGGTGTAAATGGCCCAGCTTAATTCGGGCATCATCAGGCGAACTGCCTTTGACCGTTCGCCCGTCGAGGGCGCTATTCCGTCTGACCTTGACGATGCCCTGGTTCAGGGAACCTTCGCTCGTGCTCTGAGCCTGACCCCACGGGCGCTCAAGGGGGCAGGGGACACCGCGACGAAGCTCAAGCGTCTCAACTTTACGAGCGAGGATGGCTCTGTCACCAAGGCAGGGCTGCTCGTTGCGGGCGTTTATCCCCAGCAGTTCTATCCCCGGCTGGTCGTTGACGTTGCCGTTCACGCTGGGACCGAGAAGGGGGCGTCTGGCGCGCTGCGCTTTCGTGACCGAACGATCTGCGAGGGCACCCTGGGCGAGATGGTCGTGGACGCGGTCGCAGCCACTGCCAAGAACCTGAGGCGTCGCTCCGTGGTGGTTGGCGCCGGGCGTATCGATGAGCTCGAGGTTCCCGAGGAGGTCATTCAAGAAGCCATTGCCAACGCCCTGATCCACCGCGACTACAGTCCCCGTTATGACGGCCAGGCCGTCTCTGTCGACATCTTTGACGACCGTATCGAGATTCTTAACCCTGGCGGCTTATGTGGCACGAAGACGCAGCTCAACCTTGCTGACGGTTCCTCCTGCTGCCGCAACGCCACTCTCATGAGGCTCATGTCCCTCGTTCCGCTGCCCGACGGCGCGGGCTCTTCGGCCGAGGGCAATGGCTCGGGCATTCCCATGATGCTTAGGGAGTGTCGCGAGCGAGGGCTCCCCGAGCCTGAGTTTTGCCCTCGGCTCGACAGCTTCAAGGTGATTCTGTACAGGCCAGTGGATTCTGGTGCCTCCGTACGGCGCGTAGCGTCTCGGCTGCAATTGACTGCTACACCGGGCAGTGATTGTGTGCTCGAGATCATCGGTGACCGTGGGGAGATGTCTGCCAGCGATCTGGTGAGGGAGACGGGGCTGTCCATGAACCAGGTGCGCTACCGCATCAAGCCGCTTCTGGAGGCTGGTCTCATCGAGGCCACGGCGCCCAAGACGAGCAGGCTGCGCAAGTATCGATTGGCGCAGAGGCACTAGTGCGTGCGTGTTTGGTGCGGTGACGGCGTCTTTGGGTACCGCTGGGCCTTCTCGCGCGGATCTTTGAAAAATGAATTTAGTTGCGCCACAACGCCGTAAGCAGGGGAGATGGCTGCGGGCGCCTCGCAATATTGCGTGGGCGCAAAAACCGTTGACCGACCTCGGCAATAATGTCCCTAGAATGGACTAATATTCTAGTGCCATGCGCGGGAGGCTCCTTAGGTGCGAGCCCCCTTCTTTACTCGCGTGCTCCTCTCGCGCATGGTGCCTTTTGGCCCCCTATGGGCCTTTTTCTTTAATGTCCCGCTTGTTCGATACCATCCTCCCAACTAAAGCTTGGGAGGTCATCGTGGGCAAGACGGTCAAGAAGGTTCACCAGCAGGGGCGCATCCACAAGCACGCCAGCATCGATGCGACGCCGGAGACGCCCGCGCAAATCCACGCGCGCATCTACAAGGGTATTAGGGTGGATTGCCCCAGCTGTGGCGCCAGGGTCGTCCTGGCCTCGCTTGCGGGCGATAGCCGTCCCTTCTCCTGCCCTTCCTGCGGCGGCATGCTATCCGAGGCCACTTATGACGCCTGCGCCCGCGAGCTTGCCGCACAAAACGACGAGGCTAAGGCCGTTGTCGACGCAGCCAAAGTCCTCGAAGGTCAGCTGGAGCAGGCGGGGCTCGTCCGCAAGCTTTATCTCAAGGCCCGCCTCGCCCTGGGCCGGCGAAGGGTTGAGGATGCCCGTGAGCGCTACGCGCAAGGCCGCGCGCTCTACTTTCGCCTTGCCCAGTGCCGCTACTACGTGAGCCGGTGGTTCCGCGCAACGGGAACGCGCCTTGAGTCTGCCCCGGACGTCAAGGGCGAGGAGCGCTATGCCCTCAAGGCCCGCTATGAGGGCGGCTCCTTTTCGGTGGCGCCCGCGGACACTCGGGCCTTGTCCCGTGGCGTGGTGGGCGAGTGGGCGCTGTTTGAGGCGCTGCGCGCTCGCACCCGTGACACCTCTTCGCCACTGTTTGGGGCTCAGCTTGCGACGAACCTCTTTCTGCCTGTGGCCTCGCGTTCGCTGCCGCGTCGCTCGGGCGTGCTGGCCCCGCTGTGGCGCCAGGTCGACGCGGTGCTCTTTAGCGAGGTGGGAGCCTTTGTCTTTGAGGCCAAGAGCAAGCGTGCGGCGGTGAAGCAGTGCGCCATGCACGCAGACTCGCTCGAGGAGGTGGCAGACGGCCTTACGCTCGACGACATTTACGAGGTAACGGTGTTTGTGGAGCCTCTTTCCTTCGAGAGCGCCGAGGCTGGATTTAGCACGGGCAACGTGTTTGTTGGTGCCCTTGACTGCGAGGGCGTGGAGGACTTCGTTGCGGCGATCGAGCGCAAGGTGGCCGAGCTGCGCGAGCGGGGCGTGAGCGTTATGAGCGTCGAGCGCTGCGAGGAGCTGGCGCGCGACCTTACCCTGCGCTATGGCGACCTGGGGCGCGGCAAGATGCACCGGCACATCGCGCGCCTGCGCGAGATTTCGTTTGGCGGCACCGTTGGCGCGGGCCATCAGGTGTTCACCTCTGGCTCGATGTGCCGCTAGCGTCGATTTGAGCGATTTGGTGAGCTTCACGGTACTTGGCGTCGATTTAGTAAGCTTCACGGCGATTTGAGCGATATTATCGATTTGAGCGATTTGTCATTCCGAAGGAAAGGAGGGCTTCGTGATTAATCCTTTTAGGCCCACGGCTGGCGCTGAGCCCCCTAGCCTTATCGGCCGCGACAAGGTGGTCGTCGATTTCATCGAGGGTCTTCAGGGCGGCGTTGGAGCCCCTGGTAGGCTCATGAAGATTACTGGCCCCCGCGGCTCGGGCAAGACGGTCCTTCTCACCGAGCTGGGCGAGAAGGCCGCCAACCTTGGCTGGAAGGTCGTGAACGTCGCTGCTGGCGCAGACCTTATCCCCGATCTCGTGTATGAGCTCGAGCCACCCGTCTCAATCGAAGGGGCCAACCTGGCCGCCAATGCCATGCTAGCCTCGGCCGACGTGACGGTGGTGCGCAAGGAGCCCAACCTCCGAGCTCTCATGAAGAACGCCGCAGCCGCCTCGAACGGCCTGCTCGTCACCGTTGACGAGGTTCAGGATGCCTCGACCGAGGATATGCAGCGCATCGCGCACTCCGTACAGCTTCTCATTCGTGAGAAGGTCGACATCGCCTTTGTGTTTGCTGGCCTGCCCTCCGGCGTCCTTGACGTTGTCAACGGCAAGGCCCTTACCTTCCTGCGCCGCGCGGTAGGGGAGAGCCTTGGCCTCATCAACCAGGTAGAGGTGGGCATTTCGCTTACGGACAGCTTTGCCGCGACGGGGCTTGAGCTGGCTGGCGACCAGGTTGCCCAGATGGCACGCGCCACGAAAGGCTACGCCTACCTCATTCAGCTCGTTGGCTACTACGTTTGGCAGAGGGCGGACGCGCACCGCGAGAAGGACGTGGCGGTGAGCTCGGGCGACGTAGAGCTTGGCGTCGACATTGCCATGCAGCGCTTCCATGAGGATGTGCACGAGCCGGCCCTTGCCGGGCTAACCAAGGGTGCCATCGAATACCTGCTTGCCATGTGCGATGACGAGCGCGCCTCGAAGACGTCTGACGTTGCCGCGCGCATGGAGCGCACCACAAGCGCAACCTCGTCGTTTAGACGCTCGCTGCTTCAGCGCCAGGTCATCGAGGTGCCCATGCGCGGCTACGTTGCGTTCGCCATTCCCTTCCTGAGGGACTATCTCCTCGATAACAGGGAAGAGCTGCTCGACAGGTTCTAGGTAGCTTTCGTCTTGGTGCGTGCGGCACAGGCCGTCTACCCTGCAAAGAACGATGCGTCTGCCTCGCGCCAGGGGCGCAGGAGGGTGGGGTCGTCCTTTACGTGGGCGTGGGCTGGCACCTCGTTCCACTTGACGGTGTAGCCCGCGCCGTGGCTGCAGAAGACGGAGTCAGGCGTGTTGGGCAGGTCTGCCTCGGGATCATAGGCCATCTGCTCGATGACCTTCTCGGCATCATGGCAGGGTTCGTAGCCCGCAAGCTCAAGCGTGAGGCTGCCGCGGCCGCTCGTGTAGGCCGCCACGTCTATCGCATAGTCTCCCAACTCGCTGGCCGGCAGCTCGCCTGCGATCGTGGCCGTCTCACCCGTCGCATCGGGCGAGCCAAAGCGCGCGTGCATGCGTGTGAGGTCTGCCAGGGCGCGGCCGATCTTGTTTGCCGGAATGGCAAGCTCAAAGTGGTACCACGGCTCGAGCAGCACGCAGTGGCCCTGCTCCCGCGCGCACATGAGCGCCTGGCGCACTGCCCGGTAGGTGGCCTGCCTAAAGTCGCCGCCCTCGGTGTGCTTGGCGTGCGCACGTCCCGCGCACAGCGTGATGCGCACGTCGGTAAGGGGCGCGCCCGTGAGGGTGCCCAGGTGGTCGCGCTCCATGGCGTTGGTGAGGATGAGGCGCTGCCAGTTGCGGTCGAGCTCGTCCTCGCTGCAGCGCGTGCCAAACACGACGCCGCTGCCGCGCTCGCCCGGCTCCAGCAGCAGATGCGCCTCGGCATAGTGGCACAGCGGCTCAAAGTGGCCAATGCCCATCTGCGGCGCGTCGATCGTCTCCTTATAGAGGATGCGCCCGGGGCCAAAGCTCACGGCAAGGCCATAGCGCCGCTGCAGCAGCTCGCGCACGACCTCGAGCTGAACGGCGCCCATGAGCTGCAACCTTACCTGCTGCACCCGCTCGTCCCAGGCAACGCCCAGCATTGGGTCCTCCTCGGCCAGCTCGCGCAGGGCCAAGAGCACCGCATGGCTGTCCGTGCCCTCGCCGGGCTCCACGCCGTAGGCCAGGACAGGTGCCAGCACGGGCGGCTCGCCCGCGGGCTCGGCGCCCAGCACGTCTCCCGGGCGCACATGGCTAAGGCCCGTGACCGCACAGGTGCGCCCGGCCGCGACCTCGCTTGCGAGCTCGAACCGCTCGCCGGTGTAGACGCGCAGCTGGTTGGCCTTCTCGACCCAGGGTTTGCCGGCATCGATGCCCTCTAGCTGCTGCTTTGCACGCAACGTGCCGCCCGTGACCTTGAGCCAGCAGAGACGCTCGCCGCCCTCGTGGCTCACGCGGTACACTCGTGCGGCAAACGCGGTGGGCCAGCTGGGCTGCGGGCCTAGGACAACCAGGGCGTCGAGCAGCTCGGTGACGCCCTGGTTCTTGAGCGCCGAGCCAAACAGAACGGGGAAGACGCGCCGCTTGCCCACAAGTTGCGCGAGGGTGGCGGGTGCGAGCACGCCCGTCTCGAGATATTCGTCGAGGGCCGTCTCGTCGGTTGCGGCGGCTGCCTCGAGGGCGTCGCTGGCGTTGGCGCATGTGCTGGCCCCGCGCATGAGCCCGTCCGCATCGATGAGCTCGCCGCCGTCTGCGGCAAGGTGGGCGCGCAGGCTTGCGAGCACCTCCGCGCGCGTCTGGGGCGTGTCGCCGTCTGGCAGCAGGTCCATCTTGTTGGCAAAGACAAAGGTGGGGATGGCGCGTCGCGCAAGGAGGCGCCAGAGGGTCTCGGTGTGGCCTTGCACGTCGTCGTTTGCGCCCACTACCAACACGGCGCAGTCAACGGCCGAAAGCACGCGCTCCGCCTCGGCCGAGAAGTCGACGTGGCCGGGCGCGTCGACGATCGTGACGCTGCGGCCCGCATGCTCGAGCTCGGCCTGGGCGGCAAAGATCGTGATGCCGCGCTCGCGCTCCATCTCGTTGGTGTCGAGCGCGGAGTCTCCGTGGTCCACGCGACCCAGCCTGCGCGTGCGGCCGGCATCGTAGAGCAGGGCCTCCGCGAGCGTGGTCTTTCCTGCGTCGACGTGTGCGAGCAACCCTACGATCACGTGGCCTCCCGGGAAATGAGCTTGCGGCGTGCACCACACCAAAACGAGGCTGGGATGGTCTGTGGCCCTGTCCCTGCGGTTGCGGCGTGCGCTGCGCCAATACCCTCGTATTGTCTCGCGAGGACACGCTTGGGTGCAAATGCCTTGTACAATAATTCGTACGCTTCTGGTGTCCAATTTGGACACCATGGTGTACCTGCGGTTATGGGGGCTGAGAGCAATATGCTGAACATCTACTTTGGGCACATGCCCGAGGCCATCTACAATACGGCGGTGTACTTCAAGAACACCTATCGCGACTCGTGGATTACGAACCCGCTGTCCGTCGAGATGATTCGTGACGTCGATAAGTCTGAGGTTGTCTCGGCAAGTGTCATCGAGAGCCCCGTTCTTGGAAGCATCACGCCTCTTTCCCTCTCGGGTGGCGTTAAAACGCTCATGCTCGTGAGGTTCGACAGGGAGCATGTCTTTAATGCCTCCACCTGCGGCGACAACTGTGCAAAGTGGTTGCTTGAGATTGCGAAGAGCCGCAAGGTGGTCGTGAACCTCCACCACGTCATGGACTTTGGCCCCGAGGAGTTCAAGCTGCGCGTTGCCAATAGCGGCAAGATCGTCCACAACATGACCGACCTCCTTCGCGAGGCCACGGCGTACCTGTAGGAGCTGCGATGATCGGAACGCATCAGGTCAGGGTTTCGCGTCGCCGTGGCACGTCCTTTCGCTTTGAGGTGCGGCGCAACGTCACCATCGTTCGTGGCGACAGTGGCACGGGCAAAACGACGCTCTATGAGATGGTCGCAGACCACACTCGCCTGGGCGACGCCTCGGGCGTGAGCATCCAGTGCGACAAGCCCTGCGTTGCCCTCACGGACATTGACTGGCAAAACCAGCTTGAGCAGACGCGCGACTCCATCGTGTTCGTGGACGAGGGCTTTGAGCCCCTTGCCTCCGAGGCGTTCGCTCGCGCGGTGTTTGGTTCGGACAACTACTTCGTGATCTTTAGCCGTAGCGAGCTGGCCAATCTTCCCTATAGCGTAAACGAGGTCTACCGCATCAAGACGAGTGGCAAGTTCCACACGTTTGAGCCGCTGTACAAGCGCAAGGAGGGGGAGCGCTACAGTCTGTCTCGCGTAACGCCCAAGACTGACTTTGACGTGCTGCTCACCGAGGACTCAAAGTCTGGCCTGCAGTTCTTCTCGCATAGGTTTGAGGATAAGGAACTGCGCGTTGAGACGTCTGCGTCCAACTCTAAGATCATGACGTGGCTGCTCGACCACTCGGACGAGCGCGTATTTGTCGTTGCCGACGGCGCGGCGTTTGGCCCCTATGCAGACCGCGTGCTCAAGCTGCAGCGTGAGCACCCCGAGAACATCACCGTATGCCTGCCCGAATCCTTTGAATGGCTGCTGCTGAAGTCTGGAATTGTGAAGTCGGAGGGGCTCGGCGCTGTTCTCGAGGACCCGAGCGCCCACATCGAAAGTGTGAGCTACGCAACCTGGGAGCGGTTCTTTGCTGCCCTTCTTGTTGAGCTTACGCGCGGCACGCCGTTTGCGTATAAGAAGGCCGAGCTCGCCGAGGCGTATCTGGTGCCCGCGAATGCCTCGCGGGCGATGGCCCTTATCGCGTGCCGCAACGTTCGCTAGCGGGGATTTGATTCACCTGCCCCTCGCTCGCGTCCTCCGATGCCTGCCTCCTGCATGGCTTTGCATGGGGATGGCCTTCTTTCTCGCATAGAGATGTTTAAAAATTCGAATATTTGCGAAAAATGCGTATGAAAGCGTGCTAATATGCATTCCGTTGTGAATGCAGGGTTGCACGCGCCGTCGCTGCGCCTTGTGTATGCAACGAGAGTATAACGGCCAGAAAGGCAACCAGGTGAAGAAGCGCTTTAACAGGCAGGACGCCATTCGCGAGATCGTTCGCGACAAGTCCATCAAGACCCAGCGCGCGCTCGTCGAGGAGCTCGAGAAGCTCGGCTTCGTGTGCACGCAGGCCACCATCTCGCGCGACATCGCCGACATGGGGCTGCGCAAGCTTCCCGAGGGCGTCTACGTGCTCTCCGAGGACCTGCACCTGCAGACCATGGTGTCGACGCTGGTCACGAACGTTGTTCGCGCCAACAACATCGTGGTGATCCACAGCCAGGCCGGCACCGCCCAGGGCGTCGCCGCCGCCATCGATGATGCCAGCCTACCCGACATCGCCGGCTGCATCGCCGGGGACGACACGATCATGGTCGTCTGCATGACCGATGCCGAGGCCGCCTCGCTCGAGCAGCTCGTCAACAAGCTGCGAGGTGTGCGCGAGTAGGCATTTGCCCCTCTCGCGCTTCTCGCATTGGTCGGTCGCCACGCGCGGCCGCGCTCGCACCACCCCAAACCGTTAGCAAGCCTTGATATTAAGGAGACCCACATGTCCGAAAAGGGTAAGGTCGTTCTCGCGTATTCCGGTGGCCTCGACACCTCGTGCCTGCTCAAGTACCTGCAGGACGACGGCTACGATGTGGTCTCCTGTATCGCCGCCCTGGGCCAGCCGTCCGAGGAGCGCTCCGACATCGACGCGGTGAACGAGAAGGCCAAGAAGCTTGGCGCCGTCGCCGCCTATGACGTTGACATCCGCGATGAGTTCGCCGAGGACTTCATCGCCAAGGCCATCTTTGCCAACGGCATGTACGAGAACAAGTACCCGCTGCTCAGTGCCCTGTCGCGCCCGGCCATCTGCCGCCACCTCGTGAAGGTTGCCCAGGCCGAGGGCGCCGTGGCCATTGCCCACGGCTGCACCGGCAAGGGCAACGACCAGGTGCGCTTTGAGCTCGAGTGCAAGGCCCTCGACCCCACCCTCGAGATCCTGGGCCCGGTGCGCAGCTGGGAGCTCACGACCCGCTCCAGCGAGATCGAGTACGCCCAGTCGCGCGGCATCCCCGTGGACGCCACCAAGGAGAACCCCTACTCGATCGACGAGAACGTGTGGGGCCGCGCCATCGAGTGCGGCGTGCTCGAGGACCCGTGGAACGAGGCCCCCAAGGGCGCCTGGTCCATCACCGCTGACCCCGAGGACGCCCCGGACGAGGCTCGCGACGTGGTCCTGGGCTTCGAGGGCGGCCTGCCCGTCTCCATCGACGGCCAGCGCATGAAGCTCTACGACCTCATCGCCGCGCTCAACAAGATCGTGGGCAGCCACGGCTTTGGCCGCATTGACATGATCGAGGACCGTCTCGTGGGCCTCAAGAGCCGCGAGTGCTACGAGCAGCCGGGCGCCCTGGCCATCATCATGGCGCACAAGCAGCTCGAGTGCCTGTGCCTGCCGGGCGACGTGCTGCACACCAAGCTGCAGCTCGAGCACGATTGGAGCCGCCAGGTCTACAACGGCCTGTGGTACTCGCCGCTCAAGGACGCCCTTGACGCGTTCTTTGCGGGCACCCAGAAGACTGTGACCGGCGAGGTTCGCCTGCACCTCTACAAGGGCAGCTGCACCGTCACCGGTTCTCGTGCCGACAGCTCGATGTACGACTTTGGCCTGGCCACCTACGACAAGGGCGACACCTTTGACCGCACGGCCGCCAAGGGCTTCATGGACCTGTTTGGCCTGCCCAACCGCGTGTGGGCCGAGCGCCGCGTCGAGCGCGAGCGCGCCGCGGGTGTGGCTGCCGCCGCGCAGATTGCCGCGATGGGCGTGCACGAGGCCGAGGCCGCTGGCACCGGCGAGGCCGGCGCCGAGGGCGTTGCGGGCAAGTAGCGCCTGAGACATTGGTTGATAGGGGCCGTCTTCTGCTTATGCGGGAGGCGGCCCTTTTGTGTGGGGCGCGGCTGGTTGCCTTGTGCGAGGTGCCTGGCGCGAGGCGAAGCAGGTGGCCTCGCGGCATGAAAATGCCGGGCGGAGGTGGCTCCGGCCCGGCGCTGGCTGTGCTGTTGGGCGATGTGCGGCGGATCTGCCGGCGCCGCGAGGCGTTAGACGAGGCCCGCGGCGCGCAGGGAGGCCTCAAGGGCACGCAGGTCGTCGTTGTTGGGGTGGCTGCGGGCCTCCTCGAAGTTCTTGATGAACAGCTGGGCGCGCTTGGCCTCGGGGCTCGCGGGCTCGGCCGCGGCAAGCATGGCATGGTAGCGCTCGAGCGCCGCCTCGGCAATCTTGCCCTGGCACATGAACGAGCCGATGACCTCGCAGTTCTTGCCCAGGCCCTCGCGAATGCGGCTCAGGATAGTGTTGAAGTAGGCCTCGTCCTGGCCATAGCCGCACGTGCCAAAGAGGAACACGCGTGCCCCGTCGAGCGAGTGGATAAACGCCATGACGTCGTCGGTGGCGCTGCCCTTGTCGGTCCAGGTGCCCACGAACACGACGCTGGCCTTGCCCGCAGCCTTAGGCGCGTTCTCGGCGCTGCCAAAGTAGGTGCAGTCCTGCTCGCCCATGAGCTTGCGGATGCGTTTGGCAACGAGCTCGGTGTTGCCCGTCTTGCTGGAGAAGACGACTGAGAAATCCATGCCTGACCCCCGAATGCGCAGTTTTACGTACCTGTTCTGGGGTTATACCCGCTTTTAGGGATCATGTTGCACAGCGTTGGCCCGTGCTTGTAAGGACTGCGTTACGGCTGGAGCGGGCGAGGGACGGCGTATGCGTGGGGCGCGAGACCGGTGCGAGTGCGCGATGCGTCGAGCCGGCGCGCCCCTGCTACAGCAGCGCCAGGAAGTTGCGCGCGCACAGGGCCATGACGACCACGAGGGTGAGCGCGTAGAGGACGTCGGTGCCGCGGCTCGAGATGCGCGCGGCGACGCGCTTGCCCGCGACCGAGCCTGCGACCGCCATCGTGGCCATCGCAACGAGCATGAGCGGGCTAAACTCGGGAACGCTGGCCGACGCGATGGTGTAGGCGAGGCTTGCTACCTGCGAAAACGCGATGATAAGGATGGACTCGCGGGCGGCGTCGCGCGTCTCGCGCGAGAACAGCAGGGTGAGGATCACCAGGTTGAAGGGGCCTCCGCCAATGCCGAGAAACGCCCACATGGCACCCGTGACGGCGCCGATGAGCGCGCTCGCCACGATGCCCGTGATGTGCAGCGTGCGCACGCGCGAGCGAAGCAGCGTGTACATGACGGTTGCGCCCGAGAGCGCGAACAGGACCGCCGCCTGGACCGCGCCCACGGTCTCGGGCGTGCCCAGCGAGCCGCGGATGGCGTTGAAGGCGACCTTGCCGGCCACGCCGCCGAGCGCCGCGCCAATGGAGAGAGGGATGGCCGTGGGCGGGTAGGGGGTGCGGGCGCGCTCGGGGTGGTGCCGTGTGCCCCACGCCTGCTGGGCGAGCGTCGAGAGCGACATCGTGAGCACCGTGAGACTCGACAGGAAGCTCGTGGTGGCCATGCCCATGACGCCCAGCGAGTCGACGATTGGCTTGATGATCACGCCGCCGCCGATTCCGCACAGGGGGCCCAGCGTCGAGGCAAGGAAGCACACGACACAAATGATGAGGAAGCTGGCGAGGTTCGACGCGATGATCATGGGGACTCCGGGGTGCTTGGGGTTCGGCGTGGCGATGCGGTGACGTGTGGAGCGCTGTGGAGACGCGCGGGCGCGGCGCCGCAGCGCGGTGAGGCGCTGTGGGCTGGTGCGGTGGGGCGAGCCGCGGTTGCCTCGCGGTTGGCGCGCTGGCGCGCGGTGCCCACGAGAAGAAAAAGGGCGCCTGCCAGGTGGCAGACGCCCGCGGTGACTACTGTTGCTGAGCGATGCGGCCGCCCGTGTGTGGCCTAGGCGTGGCGTTGCTGCGCCCTTCTCGGCCAAGGGAGCTGGCTACTCCTTGACGCCGTACTGCTCGTAGTAGGCGTCGATGCGGGCCTTGAGCTCGTCGTCGATGACGACCTTACCCTCGACCTCGTGGTTGTGGAGCACTTCGACTACCTCGGCCATGCTCACGATGGAGGCAACGGGGAAGCCGTACTTGGCCTCGATCTCCTTCTGGGCGGTGGTGACGCCACCCTTGCCAACCTCCATGCGGTTGAGGCTCACGATGAGGCCGCGGATCTCGACGTTGGCCGCGGCGGTGACCTTGGGGTAGGTCTCGTCGATGGACTTGCCCGAGGTGGTGACGTCCTCGACCATCACGACGCGGTCGCCGTCGTGCAGCTCGGCGCCCAGCAGGTTGCCCTTGTCGGCACCGTGGTCCTTGGCCTCCTTGCGGTCGGAGCAGTAGCGGACCTCCTTGCCGTAGAGGTCGTGGTAGGCGATGGCGGTGACGACGGACAGGGGGATGCCCTTGTAGGCCGGGCCAAAGAGGACGTCGAAGTCGTCGCCAAAGTTGTCGTGGATGGCGCGGGCGTAGTACTCGCCGAGCTTCTTGAGCTGGTAGCCCGTGACGTAGGCGCCGGCGTTCATGAAGAACGGGGACTTGCGGCCGCTCTTGAGCGTGAAGTCGCCAAACTTGAGGACGTTCGACTCGACCATGAACTTGATGAACTCTTGCTTGTAGGCCTCCATTGGGCTCCCCTCGGGCGATGTCGCGGCAGCCGTGAGCTGCGGTGCGGCGGGTTAGGCACATACACCTTCAGGATAGGACAAAAGCGCGGTCGAGGTGGGCGGCGCCGGCGGTGACCGTGGGCGTTTGGGATGCCTTGCTATAGTTGGATAAAAGCGAGAGAGGAGAGCGCATGAGCAGGGTTGCCATCATGGGGATCATCGTGGAGGACCTGGGGAGCGTGGGCGCGCTCAACGAGCTGCTCCACGAGTATGGTCGCCACATCGTGGGGCGCATGGGGATTCCGTACCGCCAGCGCGGCGTGAGCGTCATCAGCGTGGTGCTCGACGCCGAGCAGGACGCCATCTCGGCACTTGCCGGCAAGGTGGGCGCGTTGCCGGGCGTGAGCGTCAAGACGCTCTTCTCGAACGTGATGTCCGAGGAGTAGGGGCTTGGGACATTACTGCCCGTAGCCTTTCTGTCCCAAACCGCAGGAAAAGTGGGACAGAAAGGCTACGGGCGCAAATGTCCCAACTAGCCGTTGTACCTGCTGAGGAACTCGCGGGTGCGCTGCTGCGTGGGGTTGCCAAAGACCCGCTCGGGGGAGCCCTCTTCGACGACGGTACCGCCGTCCATGAAGACCACGCGGTTTGCCACGTCGCGCGCGAAGGCCATCTCGTGCGTCACGATGACCATGGTCATGTTCTCGGCCGCGAGGTCCTTGATGACATTCAGCACCTCGCCGGTGAGCTCGGGGTCAAGGGCGCTCGTGGGCTCGTCGAAGAAGAGCATCTCGGGCCTCATCGCGAGCGCGCGGGCGATGCTCACGCGCTGCTGCTGGCCGCCGGAGAGCTGGCAGGGGACCTTGCCCTCGCATCCGGCGAGGCCCATCTTGGCGATGAGCGCGCGGGCCTGGGCCTCGACCTCGGCGCGGTCGCGACGTTGCACGTGGATGGGTGCGTCCATGATGTTCTTGAGCACGCTCATGTGCGGGAACAGGTTGTAGTTCTGGAACACCAGGCCAAAGCGCGAGCGTGCGCGGGCAAGCTCGGCGGGCTTGGCGTAGGCGGCGCGTCCTCCCTCGTTGGTGGCAACTGCGACGTCGCCAAATGAGAGGCTACCGGCGTCGAGGCGCTCGAGCAGCGTGGCGCAGCGCAGAAGCGTTGACTTGCCGCCGCCCGAGGGGCCGATGATGGCCACGACCTCGCCGCAGCTCACCTCGAGGTCAATGCCCTTGAGCACCTCGTTTTGCCCGAACGCCTTGCGGGCGCCCTCAATCTTCATCACGGGTTCCATGCCGTCTCGTTCCTCTCGTCCTTCTCGCCCTTATAGCGCGCCTAGTCGTGGTAGTAGTCGAGCCTCTTCTCGACGGCGCCCAGCGCCAGCTCGACGATGAAGTTGAAGACCCAGTACATGACGGCCGCGATGGCAAACGGCACCATGCTCACCTGCGAGGCCACGAGGGCCTTGGCGGTCGAGAACATCTCGGCCACGCCAATCGAGAAGGCGAGCGACGTGTCCTTTACGAGGGTGATGATTTCGTTGCCCATCGCGGGCAGAATCTTCTTGACCACCTGCGGAAGCACGATGCGCACGAAGGTCTGCGCGCTCGAGTAGCCCAGCACCTCGGCCGCCTCGTACTGGCCGCGCGGGATCGACTGGATGCCCGAGCGATAGATCTCTGCGAAGTAGGCCGCGTAGTTCACGATGAACGCCACGACGCAGGCCTGCCACTTCGATGCGGGCGTGAGCTCGATGCCAAAGACGTAGAACGGCGCGAAGTAGATCGCGAACATCTGCAGCATGAGGGGCGTGCCGCGCAGCACCGAGATGAACGCGCGGGCGAGCCACGCCAGCGGGCGGAAGCGGCTCATGCGCGCGAGCGCAACGGGGATGCCCAGGGGGATGGCTCCCACGAGGGTGAGGGCGAACAGCGCGAGCGTCGTGCCGAAGCCCTGGACGAGCATGCCGGTCATCGTGGTGAGGTCCACGGGTGTCTCCTTAGGGGTGCCGCGGCCTGCGAAGGGGTGCGGGCCGCGGCATGTAGCGGGGTGGGTCAGGTGGTTGGTGAGGGCGCGCGCCCCCGGCTACTTGAGCAGCCAGTTCTCGTAGGAGATGCCGTAGCTGGCGTACTTGTCGCACAGGTCTGCGACGAAGCCGTCGGCGTCCATGGCCTTGAGGGTCTCGGTGACCTTGTCGGCGAGCTGCTGGGAGCCCTTCTTGAAGCCAACGGCGTAGCGCTCGCTCGAGAGGGCCTCGTCGAGCTGGGCGTAGGCGTCGGGCTTGGCGGCGAGCTGGTACTGGGCGATGGAGAGATCGCAGGCGACGGCGTCGACGGCACCGCTCTCGAGCTGCATGAACGCGGTGTTGTAGTCGCCGATGGTGTCGAGCGAGGCGAAGGTGGCGGCGAGGGTGGCCTGGTCGCCCTGCAGGACCTCGAGGGCGGCGGAGTCGGTCTGGGTGATGACGGCCTTGCCTGCGAGGTCGGCGAGCGAGGAGATGCCGGAGTCCTTCTTGACCACGACGACCTGGCCGTTCTTCATGTAGGGCTCGGAGAAGGTGTAGTCGTCCTCGCGGCCCTCCATGGTGAAGCCGTTCCAGATGCAGGTGATGGCGCCCGAGTTGAGCAGGGTGTCCTTGGCGTCCCAGTCGATGGGCTCGAGGTTGAGCTCCCAGGAGTTGCGCTTGCAGACCTCGCCGGCGAGGTCGATGTCGAAGCCGGTGAAGTTGCCGTCGTCGCCAACGAAGCCGTAGGGCGGGTAGGCCTGGTCGAAGCCGAGCGTGAGCTCGGTGATGTTGGCGGAGTCGTCGGCCGCGGCGGTGCTCGCGGCGGCGGTGGTGCTGGCTGCGCTGCCGGAGCCGCCGCAGCCAACGAGGCCGAGGCCGCAGACGGCGGCGAGGCCGCCTGCGAGGGAGAGGAACTGGCGGCGGGAGATTTGGGCGTTGGCGTTCATGGATCCTCCTTGGTGGTGGTGGCGGGCGGCTGCGCCGTGCGTGCCACTTTAGTTTGCTAAAGTCGATGGCACTCACTTTAGCAAGATAAAGTAACGCGTGCAAGTTACGTCTCTGTTGCGGTGACGAGCCGGACGGCACTAGCGATAGTCTGGGGCTAAAAGGCTTGTGGGTGAGTAGCGGGTCGCGTGAACGCTCGCCAACTGCGGGTTTTCACTTGCTGCGGTCCTGGCTGCCCGCGGATGAGCTGTTTAGACCCAGACAAACGTAAATGGGGTGGGCCGTTCTGGCGACGTAAGTTCGTTTTTCTGAAGCTAACTGGCTGGGTTGGAACATGGCCAACGAGCGGGCATTTGATTTATCTGGGGTTTTGCTGACGCGTGTACGCCGGTTACTTGGGGTCGACCATTTAGCTTCAGGAAAACGGAAACGCTATCTTTCAAGATGGCCCGCGACACGGCGAAGGTGTCTTCATGCGGGCGTTGTTCAGAAGATAGTCGAACGCGTGATTTGAACTTTTCCTGCAGGAAGGCCCCCTCGAGGGCCTTTTCCTTTAGGATTGGATGGTAAGGATTCAAGAGGGGGCGCCGCGCGCCATTGGCCTTGCACTTGCTGCCCATGCCCGGGTGGTGGCGCGAGGCCTTGTCATGTGGGCCCTACAGATGACCGCACGCGGGTGCGCGGCGCGGCCGATATCCGAAGGAGAAATGTGCTCCAGTTCAAGAACTACGCACGCCCCGACACGGTCGAGGAGGCGTACGAGCTTGTCCGCAAGGGTCGCATGAACCGCATCATGGGAGGCGGCGTCTGGCTTCGCCTCCAGGACCGCCGCATCTCGACGGTCATCGACCTGTCCTCCTGCGGCCTCGACAAGATCGAGGAGACCGAGGACGCCTTCGTCATCGGGTCCATGGTGACCCTGCGCCAGCTTGAGTGCCACCAGGCCTTCAACGACGCCACCTGCCACGTCTTCGAGCGCGCCGTGCGCGACATCGTGGGCACCCAGATGCGTAACCTCGCCACCGTGGGCGGCTCCGTCTTTGGCCGCTTTGGCTTCTCCGACGTCCTCACCGCGCTGCTCGCCCTCGACACCGAGGTCGAGCTCGTGGGAGCCGGCACCGTGAGCCTCGCGACCTTTGCCCAGATGGGCTACGAGCGCGACGTCCTCGCCCACGTGATCGTGCGCAAGCACGACTACCGCGCGAGCTTCCAGGTCGTACGCCGCAGCGCCACCGACTTCCCGGTGCTCAACGTCTGCGCCGCCGAGTGGGACGGCTGGCACGTGGCCGTGGGCGCCCGCCC